>NZ_CAMBNZ010000053.1 GCF_945869175.1 Limnohabitans sp. Rim8
GGGGTTGCGGTTGAGCGTGGAAAAGAACACCCAGCCGCCTGGCTTGACCATGGCCGAGCAGGCTTTCACTACGGAGGCCGGATCAGGCACATGCTCGAGCATTTCCATGCAGGTGACCACATCAAATTGCGCGGGTTGTTCCTGAGCCAGCGTTTCAGCGCTGACTTCACGGTACTGCACCCCTTGAGTGCCCGCCTCCAAGGCGTGCAGTTGCGCCACTTTGAGGGACTTGGTGGCCAAGTCGATGCCCAAAACCTGAGCCCCCTTGCGCGCCATGGCATCGGCCAAGATTCCCCCGCCACACCCGACGTCCAGAACTTTCAACCCGGTCAAGGGCACCAGTCCGTGTATCCATTCCAGGCGCAGTGGGTTGATTTGGTGCAAAGGCCTGAATTCACTTTCAGGGTCCCACCAGCGGTGGGCCAAATCTGAAAATTTGGCCAATTCGGCCGGATCGACATTGGATGCTTGAGTGTTCATGGGCTTGATTGTGGGTGAACACGTCCGAGGGCATGGTCAGACGGCCAAAAAAAAGCCCCATTGCTGGGGCTTTTGGTGTGATCTCAGCCGGATCAGTTAGGGCGTGTGCCCACCACTTCGATTTCCACGCGGCGGTTCTTGGAACGGCCAGCAGCGGTTTTGTTGTCAGCAACGGGCTGCTTCTCGCCTTTGCCTTCGGTGTAAACGCGGTTTTTCTCGATGCCCTTGGACACCAGGTAAGCCTTTACAGCGTCAGAACGCTTGACAGACAGCTTCTGGTTGTAAGCGTCAACGCCCACGGAGTCGGTGTGACCCACAGCGATGATGACTTCCAAGTTGATGCCTTTGACTTTGCCGATCAGGTCGTCCAGCTTGGCTTTGCCTTCGGCTTTCAAAACGGACTTGTCGAAGTCAAAGAACGCGTCAGCAGCGTAAGTGACTTTTGTGGCTGCTGCAGGTGGTGGGGCAGCAGGACGTGGTGCAGCTGCAGCGGGTGCAGGTGCTGCTGCAGGTGCTGCTGCGGGTGCGGGTGCGGGTGCGGCGGGACGTGCTGCTGGTGCAGCTGGTGCTGACGCTGGTGCAGCTTTAGGGGCAACGATGGCACCGTCACAACCAGGAGCGGCTGTTGCGGGTGTCCAGTTGGCATCGCGCCAGCACAGTTCGTTGGTGCCATTTTTCCAAGCGTCGCCAGAAGCGTTGCGCCAGTTGTCAACGGATTGGGCACCGGCGGCTGTTGCGAGAGCTGCGGAGGCAATCAACATCGCTGCTTTGTTGAGATTGTTCATGGTCTTCCTCTTGAGAGATAAAGCCGCAGACTCGCTGCGAAAAAAATACGTTTCAGATGACCTTCACCTGATCCGTTGGGTTTTATTGTGCCATAGACGTGAAACCCGTCCGTTAAACGAAGAACACACGCGACAACAAGTCGCTCGATGGGTGGTGAATGTTGCGTATACGCGACACCCACTTGCAACTAAAATGCGTATTTCCAAGCGCCCATTTTTCCCCCTCTATATATGACACAGTTCGCCAAAGAAACACTGCCCATCAGTCTGGAAGAGGAAATGCGGCGAAGCTACCTCGATTACGCCATGAGCGTGATCGTCGGCCGAGCACTCCCAGATGCCCGTGATGGCCTCAAACCCGTGCACCGCCGAGTCTTGTTCGCCATGCACGAACTGAACAACGACTGGAACCGCCCTTACAAGAAGTCTGCCCGTATCGTCGGAGACGTGATCGGCAAATACCACCCGCACGGTGACCAATCGGTGTACGACACCATCGTCCGCATGGCGCAGGACTTTTCCATGCGCCACATGCTGGTGGATGGCCAAGGCAACTTCGGCTCGGTAGACGGCGACAACGCCGCGGCCATGCGTTACACCGAAATCCGCCTGGCCAAGATCGCCCACGAAATGCTGGGCGACATCGACAAGGACACGGTCGAGTTTGGCCCGAACTACGACGGTTCGGAAAAGGAACCCCTGGTTTTACCGTCGCGCCTGCCCAATTTGCTGATCAACGGCTCTGGCGGTATCGCCGTGGGCATGGCCACCAATATCCCGCCGCACAACCTGAACGAAGTGGTCGACGCTTGCCTTCATTTGCTGCGCAACCCGCAAGCCTCTATCGATGAACTGATGGAAATCGTGCCAGCGCCCGACTTCCCCACGGGCGCCATCATTTACGGCATGACGGGCGTCAAAGACGGCTACCGTACAGGTCGAGGCCGAGTGGTCATGCGGGCCAAATGCCACTTTGAAGACATCGACAAAGGCCAGCGCCAGTGCATCGTGGTCGATGAGTTGCCCTACCAAGTCAACAAGAAGACTTTGCAAGAGCGCATGGCCGAGTTGGTGCATGAAAAGAAGATCGAGGACATCAGCCACATCCAGGACGAGTCCGACAAATCGGGCATGCGCCTGGTGATCGAGCTCAAGCGTGGCGCGGTGCCTGAGGTGGTGTTGAACAACCTGTACAAGCAGACCCAGTTGCAAGACACCTTTGGCATGAACATGGTGGCCTTGATCGATGGCCAACCCAAGCTGTGCAACCTGAAAGACCTGATCCAGGTCTTCTTGCAGCACCGCCGCGAAGTGGTGACCCGCCGCACGGTGTTCGAGTTGCGCAAAGCGCGTGACCGTGGCCATGTGCTCGAAGGCCTGGCCGTGGCATTGGCCAACATCGACGACTTCATCACCATCATCCGTGGTGCGCCCACGCCCCCTGTGGCCAAAGCCGAGTTGATGACCCGCGCATGGGACAGCCAGATGGTGCGCACCATGCTGACCCGTGCCCGTGACGATGGCTCGGTGGTCAATGCGGACGACTACCGCCCAGAAGGCTTGGAGCGAGAGTACGGTTTGGGACAAGATGGTTTGTACCGCTTGTCCGACACCCAAGCCCAAGAAATTCTGCAGATGCGTCTGCAGCGCCTGACAGGTCTGGAACAAGACAAGATCGTGGCCGAGTACAAAGAGGTCATGTCCGAAATCGAAGACCTGCTGGACATTCTGGCCAAACCCGAACGTGTCTCGACCATCATTGGTGACGAACTGGGTACCGTGCGTCAGGAATTCGGCCAAACCAAAATCGGCGCTCGCCGAAGCGAAATCGAGCACAGCGCCCAAGACCTGTCCACAGAAGACCTGATCACCCCGACCGACATGGTGGTGACCTTGTCCCACAGCGGCTACATCAAGAGCCAACCCCTGTCTGAATACCGTTCGCAAAAACGTGGTGGTCGGGGCAAACAAGCCGCTGTCACCAAGGAAGACGATTGGATCGACCAGCTTTTCATTGCCAACACGCACGACTACCTGCTGTGCTTTTCCAACCGTGGGCGCCTTTATTGGCTCAAGGTCTGGGAGGTACCCGCCGGCTCTCGCGGCTCACGCGGCCGCCCGATCGTCAACATGTTCCCGCTGCAAGAAGGCGAAAAAATCAATGTGGTGCTGGCCCTGACCGGCCAAGCTCGTACTTTCCCCGAAGACCAGTATGTGTTCATGGCCACGTCCATGGGCACGGTCAAGAAGACGTCGCTGGACGAATTCAGTAACCCCCGCAAGGGCGGCATCATTGCGGTCAATCTGGACGAAGGCGACTTTTTGATTGGTGCAGCACTCACCGACGGCCAGCACGACGTGATGCTGTTCAGCGACGGCGGCAAGGCCGTGCGCTTTGACGAAAACGATGTGCGTCCGCTGGGTCGCAGTGCACGCGGCGTGCGCGGCATGATGATCGAAGACCACCAAAGTGTGATCGCCATGCTGGTGTCGGAACAAGAAAACCCCGACACACCTGCCGAGGAGGCCAAAGCCCGCGCCAGCGTGCTGACTGCCACAGAAAACGGCTACGGCAAACGCACCAGCATCACCGAATACACGCGCCACGGTCGTGGCACCAAGGGCATGATCGCCATCCAGCAATCCGAGCGCAACGGCAAAGTGGTGGCCGCCACCTTGGTACACGCTGACGACGAGATCATGCTCATCACCGATACGGGCGTTCTGGTGCGCACACGCGTGTCCGAAATCCGCGAGTTGGGTCGCGCCACACAAGGCGTGACGCTCATCGGCCTGGACGAAGACGCCAAGCTGTCCGGATTGCAACGCATTGTGGAAAACGATGCGAATGCCAACGAAGGCGACAGCGAAACGGCTTCGGACGACAGCGCACCTGGAACGGAATAAGTGATGGGGCGCGCATTCAACTTCTCGGCGGGTCCCGCCGTCATGCCCGAAGCCGTGCTGCAGCAAGCAGCATTGGAGATGCTGGACTGGCACGGCTCAGGGATGAGCGTGATGGAAATGAGCCACCGAGGCAAAGAGTTCATCGGCATTTATGAACAAACCGAGTCTGACCTGCGCGAGCTGTTGGCCGTGCCCTCCCACTTCAAAATCTTGTTCATGCAAGGCGGAGGCTTGGCCGAAAACGCCATCGTGCCTTTGAACCTCTCGCAAGGTGGAGCCATGGACTTTGTGATCACGGGCAGTTGGAGTCAAAAATCACTCAAAGAAGCCGAGAAATACGGGCAAGCCCGCGTGGCCGCCACTTCTCAAACCGATGGCTTCACCAGCATGCCATCGCCCGCCACTTGGAAAATTGGCGCGGACAGCCGATACGTGCACATCTGCAGCAACGAAACCATCCACGGCGTGGAGTTCCACGAACTGCCGGACCTCCAAGCCCTGGGCTGTGATGCCCCTTTGGTGGTGGACTTTTCATCCCATGTGGCCTCGCGCCCTGTGGACTGGTCCCGCGTGGGCCTGGCCTTTGGTGGCGCACAAAAGAATTTGGGGCCAGCAGGTCTCACCTTGGTCATCGTGCGCGAAGACCTGATCGGCCATGCCCTGCCCCATTGCCCCAGCGCTTTCGATTACAAGTTGGTGGCCGACAACCAGTCCATGTACAACACCCCACCCACTTACAGCATTTACATGGCAGGCTTGGTGTTCCAGTGGCTCAAACAACGTGGCGGAATCGCCGCCATGGAGCAACGCAACATCGCCAAGGCGCAATTCCTGTACGACTTTCTCGACAATTCCAGCCTGTACGTGAACCACGTCGCCAAAGACTGCCGCTCGCGCATGAACGTGCCTTTCTTTTTGCGTGACGAATCTCGCAACGAGGCTTTCTTGGATGGGGCCAAAACCGCCAACTTGTTGCAACTCAAGGGGCACAAATCGGTGGGCGGTATGCGGGCCAGCATTTACAACGCCATGCCGCTCGAAGGCGTTCAGGCCTTGGTGGCCTACATGCGCGAATTTGAAAAAACACAGGCATAAGCCCAGACACCATGAGCCAACACCCCATTCAGTCGGACGCCTTGGGTGCATTGCGCGTTCAAATCGACGCCCTCGACAAACAACTGCTGAGCCTGCTCAACCAGCGTGCCCATGTTGCCGAACAAGTGGGCGAGATCAAACGCGCCGAAGGTTCACCGTTTTTTCGCCCCGACCGCGTAGCCCAGGTCATCGACAAAATCACCCATGCCAACCCCGGCCCGCTGAAAAACGAACACGTTGCGTCCATTTGGCGCGAGATCATGTCGGCTTGTCTGGCGCTCGAAGCGCCGCAACGCGTGGCGGTGCTGGGTCCCCAGGGCACGTTTTGCGAGCAAGCGGCGATTGAATTTTTTGGCAGTGCGGCCAACCTGATTTACTGCGCCAACTTCGACGAAGTTTTTCATGCCACGGCTGCGGGGACGGCCCAGTACGGCGTGGTCGGTATGGAAAATTCCACCGAAGGCGTGGTGGCCCGATCGCTTGATTTGTTCTTGCGCTCGCCGGTGCATGTGGTGGGCGAGGTCAGCTTGCAAGTGCGATTCCATGTGTTGCGCCAACTCAATTCTGATGCCGGTATCGAGGTGGTGATGGCGCACCCCCAGGCGCTGGCCCAGTGCCAGGGATGGCTGTCTAAACACTTGCCGCATGTGGAACGACGCGCCGTGTCGAGCAACGCCGAAGGCGCCCGTCTGGCGGCCACCAACCCTTCTTGGGCGGCTTTGGCCAGCGAACGCGCCGCCAGCCAATTTGGCTTGCACATCGTGCACCACGCCATTCAGGACGAAGCCTTCAACCGCACCCGCTTTGCCGTGATCACCTTGCCCCAAACCCTGGCCACCCCACCCGCCTCGGGCAAGGATTGCACCAGCTTGGTGGTGTCGGTGCCCAACCGCCCAGGTGCGGTACACGATTTGTTGGTGCCGCTCAAAAACAACGGCGTGTCGATGACGCGCTTTGAGTCGCGCCCGGCCAAATCGGGCCAGTGGGAATATTATTTCTACATTGACCTGCAAGGCCACATTAGCGAGCCGCATGTGGCCGCTGCCCTGCAAGAGTTGCAAGGCCTTTGCGCGTTCTACAAGGTGCTGGGTTCTTACCCCGTGCCAGAGTGAGCGTGCGGTGAAGTTACAACGCCTGGCCCTGATTGGCTGCGGCCTGATGGGCGGCTCGTTTGCACTTGCGCTGCGCGAAGCAGGACTTGTGCAGCACATCACCGGCTTCAGCGCCTCCGAAAAAACCCGTCAACGCGCGGTTGAACTCCAAGTCATCGACCAGGCCTGCACCAGCGTGGCAGAGGCCGTACAAGGCGCCGACTTGGTGCTTCTGGCGGTCCCCGTGGGCGCCATGCACAGCAGCTTTGCTGCCATGCGCGATAACTTGCAGCCCAACGCTTTGCTGATGGATGTGGGATCGACCAAGTCCGATGTGATCGAGGCGGCAAAAGCCACCTTGGGCGAACGTTTGGGTTGTTTTGTGCCGGCCCACCCGATTGCGGGCAAAGAAGTGGCCGGCATTGAGCACGCCGAGGCCACGCTCTACCAAGACCGCCGCACCATCCTCACGCCCCTGCCGCAAAACAGCCTCCGCCACATCCAAATGGCGCACGCTGTGTGGACCCACATCGGCAGCCATGTGAGCCACATGACAGCCGAGGCACATGACGCCACGTTTGCAGCCGTGAGCCACCTGCCCCACCTGCTGGCCTTTGCCACGGTCAATGCCATCGCCGCACAGCAGCAAAGTGCCGTGTTTCTGGACATGGCGGGTCCGGGTTTTCGGGACTTCTCACGCATCGCCGCCAGTGACCCGGCCGTTTGGCGCGACATCCTGAACGCCAACAAGGCGGAAGTCCTCAGACAAATGGTGCACCTGCGCGCTGCGCTCGACCAATTTGAAAACGCCCTGCTTGCCGGCAACACCGACGCACTGCAACAGCTGATTCAACAAGCCAGCGGGGTGCGCTCGGCTTGGACGCTGCAAGCGGGCAATGCTTGCAACACCGCATCTGAAGACTGACCCCATGTTCTCCACCGCCTTCCTTGACCTCCCTGCGCTGCAAGGCGCATCCGGCACCGTCACACTGCCCGGCTCCAAAAGCATCTCCAACCGGGTGTTGCTGCTCTCGGCGCTGTGCCAAGGCACCACTGTGGTGCACGACCTGCTCGACTCCGACGACACCCGCGTGATGCTGGCCGCGCTGCGCCAACTTGGCTGCGGGGTGGAGGCGCAAGGCACCATGGTGGCCATCACCGGCCTGGGTGGCCGCCCATGGCACGCGGAGGCTGTTGAGTTTTTCATGGGCAACGCAGGCACCGCCATGCGCCCGCTCACCGCTGCGCTGGCCGTGCAGGGCGGTGACTTCATTCTCAAGGGCGTGCCCCGCATGCACGAGCGCCCGATCGGCGACTTGGTGGATGCGCTGCGTGAACTGGGTTGCGCCATCGACTACCTGGGCAACAAGGGCTTTCCACCCCTTCGCATCGGTACACCCACCTTGCAACTGGACAAACCCATCCCCGTGCGCGGCGATGTCTCCAGCCAGTTCCTCACCGCCTTGTTGATGGCCTTGCCGCTGGCGGCCAACGACCGGGCCATCACCATCGAGGTGGTGGGTGAACTCATCAGCAAGCCTTACATTGAAATCACGCTCAACCTGCTGGCGCGCTATGGCATTGCCGTCGAGCGCCAAGGCTGGGAGCGCTTTGTCATTCCCGCCGGCAGCCGCTACATGTCGCCGGGCTCGATCCACGTCGAAGCCGACGCATCATCGGCCAGTTACTTCATCGCGCTGGGGGCCATTGCCGAAGGCGACGGTATCCGCATCCAAGGCGTGGGCGCCGACTCGATCCAGGGCGACATCCGTTTCATGGATGCGGCGGCCCAGATGGGCGCGAAGATCAGCAGCGGGCCCAACTGGCTAGAAATCCAGCGCGGCTCTTGGCCGCTCAAAGGCATCACGCTCGACTGCAACCACATCCCCGACGCGGCCATGACCCTGGCGGTGATGGCCCTGTATGCCGATGGCCCCACGACTCTGCGCAACATCGCCAGCTGGCGCGTCAAGGAAACCGACCGCATCGTGGCCATGGCCACCGAAAGCCGCAAACTCGGCGCCACCGTCGAAGAAGGTCCGGACTGGATCACCATTGACCCACTGCCGGCCAACCAATGGCAACGCGCCAGCATCCACACTTACGACGACCACCGCGTGGCCATGTGCTTTTCGCTCGCGGCCTTCAACGCAGACCAAGTGCCTGTGCGCATCGAAGACCCTAAGTGCGTCGCCAAAACCTTCCCCGATTACTTTGAGGCCCTCTTCTCGGTGGCACATGCCACGGCCCAGAACATCCCGGTGATCTGCATCGACGGCCCCACAGCTTCGGGTAAAGGCACCCTGGCCAGCCGGGTGGCTGCGCAGCTCGGTTACCACTACCTCGATTCGGGTGCGCTCTACCGCGTCACGGCCCATGCCGCTTTGCTAGCAGGCCTCACGTTGGAAGCCGCCGATGAAGCTGCGATTGCCGAGCTGGCCCGCAGTCTGCCGGTGCGCTTTGAAGGCGAGCAAGTACTGCTCAGCAATGTCGATGTGACCGATGCCATCCGCAGCGAACAAGGCGGTATGAACGCCTCCAAAGTCTCGGTGCTGCCTGCTGTGCGCAAGGCGCTGGTCGACTTGCAACACAGTTTTCAGCGTTTGCCGGGCCTCTTGGCCGATGGCCGCGACATGGGCACGGTGATCTTCCCGAACGCCCCTTTGAAGGTATTCTTGACCGCCAGCGCGGCCAAACGTGCTGAAAGACGTCATAAGCAGTTGATTTTTAAGGGTTTTTCGGCTAATATCAACACTCTTCGTGCTGACTTGGAAGCACGCGACGCCCGGGACATGTCCCGCAGCGTGGCGCCCCTCAAGCCTGCACAAGATGCTTTGCAACTCGACAACTCGTCCTTGTCCATCGACACCTCGGTGGAACAGGTGTTGGTCTGGTGGCAAAGCCGGCAGGTTTTCGGTTAACCGACCGTGAACGGCCATCTCAGCCTGCCCTGTGCAGGCTGACTTGAAGTTCCACCCGGCTCTCTTCGTGCAGCTTGCACACTGGCCAGGTGGTTTTGACAAACCAACCGCGGCTCACACCGCAAAACAATCGCCACTGTCAGCTCCTGGAAACGACGCATGTCGCGCTCGTCAGTCCTGAACTTGTGGATGAGGAAACACCATGTCTGAATCATTTGCCGCCCTGTTCGAAGAATCACTGACGCGCACCGAAATGCGCCCAGGTGAAGTCATCACCGCTGAAGTCGTGCGCATCGAGCACAACTTCGTTGTGGTCAACGCCGGTCTCAAGTCCGAGTCCTACGTGCCCCTCGAAGAGTTCAAGAACGACCAAGGTGAAATCGAAGTTCAGGTCGGCGACTTTGTCTCGGTGGCCATCGGCTCCATCGAAAACGGCTACGGCGACACCATCTTGTCCCGCGACACCGCCAAGCGTTTGGCCTCTTGGATGTCTCTGGAAAAAGCCCTGGAATCTGGCGAGTTCGTCACTGGCGTGACCAGCGGCAAAGTCAAGGGTGGCCTGACCGTGTTGGTCAACGGCATCCGCGCTTTCTTGCCCGGCTCTTTGGTCGACACACGTCCCACCAAAGACCTGTCTCCCTACGAGAATAAGACCCTGGAATTCAAGGTCATCAAGCTCGACCGCAAGCGCAACAACGTCGTGTTGTCACGCCGCGCTGTGGTGGAAGCGTCCATGGGCGAAGAGCGCGCCAAGCTGATGGAAACATTGCGCGAAGGCTCCATCGTTCACGGTGTGGTCAAGAACATCACCGAATACGGTGCGTTTGTGGACTTGGGCGGCATCGACGGCTTGCTACACATCACCGACATGGCCTGGCGCCGTGTCCGTCACCCTTCCGAAGTGGTCACGGCCGGTCAAGAAATCACCGCCAAGATCCTCAAGTTCGACACCGAGAAAAACCGCGTGTCCTTGGGTCTGAAGCAAATGGGCGACGACCCCTGGATGGGCGTCAACCGCCGCTACCCACAAAGCACCCGCATGTTTGGCAAGATCACCAACATCGCCGACTACGGCGCGTTTGTGGAACTCGAACCCGGCATCGAAGGCTTGGTGCACGTGTCTGAAATGGACTGGACCAACAAGAACGTGGCCCCTTCCAAAATCGTGGCCTTGGGCGACGAAGTCGAAGTCATGGTCCTGGAGATCGACGAAGACAAGCGCCGCATCAGCTTGGGCATGAAGCAGTGCCGTGCCAACCCATGGCAAGAGTTTGCTCAAAACACCAAGCGCGGCGACCGCGTCAAGGGCCCCATCAAGTCGATCACCGACTTCGGCGTGTTCGTGGGCTTGGCTGCCGGCATCGACGGTTTGGTGCACCTGTCTGACTTGTCTTGGAACGAGACTGGCGAAAACGCCGTGCGCGAATTCAAGAAGGGTCAAGAAGTCGAGGCCTTGGTCTTGGCTGTGGACGTGGACCGCGAGCGCATCAGCTTGGGCATCAAACAACTCGATTCCGATCCTTTCACCACATTCGTGTCGATCAACGACAAAGGCCAAACCGTTACCGGCAAGGTCAAGACCGTGGATGCCAAGGGTGCAGAGATCGATCTGGGCGAAGACATCATTGGCTACCTGCGCGTCAGCGAAATTTCGCGTGACCGCGTCGAAGACGCCAGCCACGTGTTGAAAGTTGGCGACGAAGTGACCGCTGTGGTGGTGAACGTGGACCGCAAGACCCGCAACATCCAGTTGTCGATCAAAGCCAAGGACGCTGTGGACCAACAAGAAGCCATGGCTTCCTTGTCGCAGCAGTCTTCGCGTGAAAACGCCGGCACCACCAGCTTGGGCGCATTGTTGCGTGCCAAGTTGGACAACAACTGATCTTTTGGATCTGAGGACGCTTGCTGTCTGAAAAGCCTGCCCCTTTCATGGGGACAGGCTTTTTTCAAACCGGTACCCGGCACCTGCAAGTCGCATGAACAACAAAGTGACCCCATGACCCGCTCCGATCTGGTTGAAGAACTCGCCGCCCGTTTTGCCCAGCTGACCCACCGTGACGCCGAACTGGCCGTCAAAACGGTGCTCGACGCCATGAGCGACGCGCTGGTCAAAGGCCATCGCATCGAGATCCGTGGCTTTGGCAGCTTTTCAATCAACCGCCGCCCACCCCGTGTTGGCCGCAACCCCCGGTCTGGCGAAAGCGTTCAGATTCCAGAAAAACGGGTTCCCCACTTCAAACCCGGCAAAGCTTTGCGCGAAGCGGTCGACGCAGGCACCGCCAGCCAAGCCAAGGACCCCGGCAAGGCCTAGGCCGTCGAGCTGGCTTCGCAACAAGCAACATGAAGGTGTGCCTTCACACCCAGTGGGCTACTGTGAGGTAAATCGGGCCGTTAGAATGGGCCTTGATTCCGAGGTCTTCCATGAAACGTCTGCTTCGGCTGCTTCAGTGGCTACTGAAAGCCGCTGTCTTTTTCACACTGTTTGCTTTTGCGCTGAACAACCAGCAAGAGACCCGTGTCAATTTCTTTTTCGGCACCTTTTGGGCAGCGCCCACTGTTTTGGTGGTGCTTTGTGCGTTCGGGTTGGGCGTCGCCGTGGGCGTTTTGGGCATGGTGCCGCGTTGGTGGCGACACCGCCAGGCGCTCAAGATGAACACGTCCGCCCCAACAGAGCCCCCCCCCGAAGCAGAGAAGCCCCATGGAACTTGACCTGACCTGGATATTGGTGGGTCTTCCCGCTGCTTTTGCGCTGGGCTGGATCGCCTCGCGACTGGACCTGCGCCAAATGCGCATCGCCAACCGTCAAGCGCCACGGGCCTATTTCAAAGGACTCAATTACCTGCTCAATGAGCAGCAAGACCAAGCCATTGACGCCTTCATTGAGGCCGTGCAAAACGACCCAGACACGTCTGAGCTGCATTTCGCACTGGGCAATTTGTTCCGTCGCCGGGGCGAGTACGACCGGGCGGTGCGCGTTCATGAGCACCTGCTGTCCCGAGCTGACTTGAGCAGTGCCGATCGGCAACGTGCCCAGCACGGTTTGGCACTCGACTTCTTGAAAGCCGGTTTGCTGGACCGCGCTGAAGAAGCCCTGCGCAAACTCGAGGGCAGCACTTACGAAGGTCAGGCCCGGTTGGCGCGACTGGGGATTTACGAGCGATCACGCGAATGGCCCGAAGCCACTCAAGTGGCCCAACTTTTGGAAAAGTCGGGCGAAGCCAATTTCGAGATGCGTTTGACGCATTACCAATGCGAGCAAGCGCGCGAAGCCGTGCAGCAAGGCGACATACCCCAAGCCGTGCAGTTGCTCCACACGGCCCTTCAAACCACCCCCGAAGCCGTGAGGCCGCGTATTTTGTTGGGGCAACTGCAGTTGTCCCAAGGTCGAGCCGCACAGGCCTTTGCGACTTTGTCGGTTTTGTTCGAACGCGCCGATGCAGCAGCAACCTTGGCAGCGCCCAGCTTGGTCAAAGCCGCTCAAGCGGCCGCCCTGGGCGACCAAGCGCTGCAACTCTTGCAAAAGCATTACGACAAACAACCCGGCATCGATGTGCTGGATGCCATCACCGCCCTCGCCGCCAACGCCTCAGAGGACACAACGGCCACCCAACAGCGCTACCTGGACCATCTGGGTCAACACACGTCCTTGATGGCCGCTGCCCGCTGGTTATCCTATGACAACCCCAAGACAGCGGCCATGCCAGCACCAGTCCACAAAGCCTTGGAGCAAGCCATCAGGCCTTTGGCGCGTTACCGCTGCGCAGCCTGTGGGTTTGAAGCCAAAGAGCATTTCTGGCATTGCCCCGGGTGCCAAGCCTGGGACAGTTACCCTCCCCGCCGCATCGAAGAGTTGTGAAGCCCATTTGAAACAACTGGTTGCAAGTGCCGCGACCAAGCGCTTACGGCGCTGGGTCATCGGTGACCACAATGCGAACGGCTGCAAAACTCTGCAGCCCTGCATAAGGAGAGGTCAAGATGATCCCAAAGATCGCCATCGCAGGCACCATCATCACCCTGGTAGCCCAGGCCGCTTGGGCCCAAGTGGACCTGAACAAGGCCTCGGAAATTGAGCTTGATGGCCTGAAAGGCTTTGGCCCGGCCATGACGCGACAAGTGATGCAAGAGCGCCAGAAAACCCCATTCCGAGATTGGCCGGACGTGATGCAACGCATCAAAGGCGTCGGCCCCAAAAAAGCCGCCAGTTTGTCCGAACAGGGGGTTCGGGTGCAGGGTCAAGCGTATGGCCAAGCGCCCATGCCCCGCCCCAAAAACCCGGAATCACCCCACTGACCCCCTGTCGATTGACGGTGGGCCAAATCCACCACCACCAGGCGTGTGAATCTCGAACACATCACCCGCCTGCATCTCGACCTGGCCAATGTGCGCCAATTCCTCGACGCGACCATCGCTGCGCACCACGCGGTTGATGCCCGGCAAGCCACTGTGCCCGCCTGCCATGCCAAAGGCCGGATGGATGCGACCGTTGGACAAAATGCCGGCCGTCATCGGTTCCAGAAAACGCACACGCCGCACACCGCCATCACCACCCTGCCAACGCCCCGCGCCGCCTGAGCCTTGGCGTATCGCGTAACTCTCGAGTCGCACGGGAAAGCGGAACTCCAGCACCTCGGGGTCGGTCAGGCGCGAATTGGTCATGTGGGTTTGCACCACCGAAGTGCCTTCAAAACCGCCCACCAACTGGCCCTGCGCGTCGTAGCGACCGCCCGCGCCGCTGCCCCCCGAAATGGTTTCGTAGTACTGCACCCGCGCATTGCCAAAGGTGAAGTTGTTCATGGTCGGTTGGCTGCCTGCCATCACGCCCAAAGCACCCAACAGGGCGTTGGTGATGCAGGTCGAGGTTTCCACATTGCCCGCCACCACCGAAGCCGGTGGGTTGGGGTTGAGCATGGAGCCCTGGGGAATGATGACCTTGAGCGGCTTCAAGCAACCGGCGTTCAGCGGAATATCGTCCTCCACCAGGCTGCGGAACACGTACAGGACGGCTGCCATGCACACCGCACGGGGGGCGTTGAAGTTGTTGGGCAGCTGGGCACTGGAGCCAGTGAAGTCGATTTCGGCCGTGCGCTGGTCAGCATTCACCCGCACCGCCACAAGGATCTGCGCCCCATTGTCCAGCGGTAAAGTGAATTGCCCGTCTTTGAGGCGCGTGATGACGCGGCGCACCGATTCCTCAGCGTTGTCTTGCACATGGCGCATGTAGGCCTGCACCACCTCCAAGCCAAACTGCGCCACCATGCGGCGCAGCTCCTGCACGCCCTTTTCGTTGGCGGCGATCTGCGCCTTCAGGTCGGCCATGTTTTGTGCGGGGTTGCGTGAAGGGTATTCGCCGCTTTGCAACAGAGCCACCATCTCGGCCTCGCGCAAATGGCCCGCTTCGACCAGCTTAACGTTGTTGATCTGTACACCCTCTTCTTCGATGCGTGTGGAAAACGGGGGCATGGAGCCGGGCGTCAAGCCCCCCACATCGGCATGGTGTCCACGGGAGCCGACGTAAAACACCGGATCGGTCTGCCCTTCTAAATACACCGGCGTGATCACCGTGATGTCGGGCAAATGCGTGCCGCCATGGTAGGGGTCGTTCAGCACAAACACATCGCCTGGCTGCATGCGGCCCTTGTTTTCTTGAATGACGGTCTGAATGCTCTCGCCCATGGAGCCCAAATGCACCGGCATGTGTGGCGCATTGGCAATCAACTGGCCCTCGGCGCTGAACAAGGCACACGAAAAATCCAGCCGCTCCTTGATGTTGACCGAGTAGGCCGTGTTTTGCAGTTGCAGCCCCATTTGCTCAGCGATGTTCATGAACAGGTTGTTGAACACCTCCAGCAGCACCGGATCGGCCTGCGTGCCTGCCGCGTACTGCACCGCTCTGGCGTGCACACGCAGCAGCAGCAAATGGTCCAGCTCCGTCAAGCGCGCTTGCCAGCCGGGCTCGACCACGGTGGTGGCGTTCTTCTCGGCAATGATGGCTGGGCCGTCGATCACGTCGCCTGGGCGCATGTCTTCGCGCACGACCAGTGCAGCGTCTTGCCACTGGGCCACGCCCAGGGCATTGGCGGCATAGACCTTGACGGTGTCGCGGCGCGGCACATCGCGTTGCGGGTGCACGGCCAACACGGCTTCTTCAGGCGCATCCCCGGGCAGCACCGCCTCCACCGACACGGCCTCGGCCACCAAGGCCTTGCCCTGCATCAGGAAAGCAAATCGCTGGCGATACGCGGCCTCAAACCCCGCCACCAATTGGGCCTGATCGCCCCAAGGCACCACCAATGCAGAGTCGGTGCCTTCGTAACGCAAATGCACACGCTGGCGCAACTCGATGCGCTGGGCGTTGGCCGCATCGCTGGCTTGCCCCATCTGGGCCAGCAAGGCTTGGCGCGTGGACTCGCCCAAAGCCTGCAAGCGCATGGCCATGAGGGGCATGGCTGCAGCGTCCAGACGCCGCTCAATGGATTCTTCGCGCATCACGTTTTGGTCGGCCAAGCCCATGCCATAGGCCGACAACACACCCGCCAGCGGGTGCACCAGCACCTGCGACATGCCCAAAGCATCGGCGACCAGACAAGCGTGTTGACCTCCTGCCCCACCAAAACACTGCAAGGTGTAACGCGTCACGTCGTAACCCCGCGCCACCGATATTTTTTTGATCGCGTTGGCCATCTGTTGCACAGCGATCTGGATGAAGCCGTGCGCCACCTCTTCGGCAGCACGCCCGGTTTGCATGGCCAGTTGGTCGAAATGGCCTTTCACCACCTCGGCGTCCAGCGGCTGGTTCGCTTGCGGCCCGAACACCGAAGGGAAAAAACTCGGCTGCACCTTGCCCACCATCACGTTCGCATCGGTCACGGCGAGTGGACCCCCGCGGCGGTAACTGGCGGGCCCAGGATTGGCCCCCGCGCTTTGCGGCCCCACCCGAAAGCGCGCACCGTCATAGGCCAGCAAGGATCCGCCACCAGCGGCCACGGTGTGGATGCTCATCATGGGTGCACGCATGCGCACCCCAGCCACCTGGGTTTCAAACTCGCGCTCAAACTGTCCGGCAAAGTGCGACACATCGGTGGACGTGCCGCCCATGTCAAAACCAATCACCTTGTCGTGCCCCGCCAACTGCGCCGTGCGGGCCATGCCCACAATGCCGCCCGCCGGGCCACTCAAAATCGCGTCCTTGCCCGCAAACACCTGCGCGTCCGTTAGGCCACCTGACGACTGCATGAACATCAGCTTCACGCCAGGCATCTCAAGGGCAACCTGGTTCACATAGCGCCCCAAAATCGGGGACAGGTAGGCATCGACCACGGTGGTGTCGCCCCGGCTGACCAGCTTCATCATCGGGCTGGTCTGGTGTGAGGTGCTGACCTGTGTGAAGCCCACCTCACGCGCCAAACGGGCAGCAGCTAACTCGTGCGCCGTGTGCCGCCAGCCGTGCATGAACACAATGGCCACCGAGCGCACACCTTGCTGGTGCGAATGCTTCAATTGGGTGCGCAAATGCGCCTCATCCAAGGGCTGCAAGACCTTGCCATCCACCGTCACGCGCTCTTGGGCCTCCACCACCGCGCTGTAGAGCAACTCGGGCAGCACAATCTGGCGGTCAAACAAACGCGGGCGGTTTTGGTAGGCGATGCGCAGTGCGTCGCCAAACCCTTGCGTGGTGACCAGCAAAGTGGGCTCGCCTTTGCGCTCTAGCAACGCATTGGTGGCCACCGTGGTGCCCATCTTCACGCACTCGACTTGTTCGGGTGTGACCGGCTCGCCGGGCTTCAAGCCCAGCAAATGTCGGATGCCCGCCACCGCTGCATCTCGGTACTGCTCGGGGTTTTCAGACAGCAGCTTGTGCGTGACCAAAATGCCATCAGGGCGCTGACCGACCACATCGGTGAAAGTGCCGCCCCGGTCGATCCAGAATTGCCAACGGTTTTTGCCAGCGGGTGTGATGGTGGATTCGCGCATAAGTCACTCAACAATCAGGATTCAAAAAAACAGGTTCACAAAGAAGCCGCCGCACGCGCAGCTTGGTCGTACATGCCCGAAAGCACGCGCAACAAGCGAGCCAGCTCGCCAATGTCGCGGTTCAGGCCATCGTCGGCTTTCAGGGCGTCAATCAGGCAGCTCTCACGGATGTCACGGTAGCGCTGCACATAAGCACGCCCTGCGTCGGTCGCCGCATAGGTGACCTCTTTGCCATGCTTTTGCGACATCACCACACCCAAACCTTGCAGCTTCTTCAGGGCGTAATTCACCAAATGCGTGTCTTCGATGTTCATGATGAAACAGATGTCTGCCAGGCGCTTGTCGCGGGCGCGGTGCGTCACATGGTGCAACACCAGCACATCGAGCGGCGTCAAATCCTTCAGGCCCGCCGCCGACATGCAGTGGATGATCCAGCGGTGAAACGCGTTGCCCGCCACGATCAGGCCGAACTCGAACTCGCTCATCTCGGCGCTGTCAGGCGAGACCAGATGGGCCGAAGAGACGATGGGGTTGGCGTTCGCGATGGCAGTTGAATTTTTGCGCGGCATTGGAGGTGTTCAGACAAGTGAGGACTCAAAGTTTATGTCCGTTGATGACAATTTACCAACAATTTGTTGACATTAAGGGAAAACACCGATCACACCCACGCCTCAACTTGCTTAAAGTGAACCCCAGCCAGATGCACCCGATGCGCGCGCCAAGCGGGCACCTTTCTTGCACGGCCTGTTAGACCGTTCATTCCACATTCACAGGAGTTCTCATGCAACGTCGCGCCCTTCACCTCAGCCTGCTGGCTGGTCTGCTCGCTGTCTCCGGCTTCGTGTCGGCCCAAACCACATGGGACCTGCCTGCCGCTTACCCGGCCACCAACTTCCACTCGGTCAACATGATCCAGTTTGCAGCCGATGTGGACAAAGCCACAGCGGGCAAGCTGAAGATCACGGTGCACGCGAATGCGTCCCTCTTCAAAGCACCTGAAATCAAGCGTGCCGTTCAAGGCGGGCAGGCCCAGCTGGGCGAGATCTTGCTGGTCAACTTCCAAAACGAATGGCAGCCCTTTGGTGCCGATGGTCTGCCCTTTCTGGCCGACAGCTACGACGAGTCCATGAAACTCTACAAAGCGCAAAAGCCGCTGCTGGAGAAAAAACTGGCCGAGCAAGGCATGATGCTTTTGTACTCGGTGGCCTGGCCCCCACAGGGCATTTACAGCAAGAAGCCGATCAACAGCGTGGCTGACCTCAAGGGCATCAAGTGGCGCGCTTACAGCCCCACCACTGCCAAGATTGCTGAATTGGTCGGCGCCCAGCCCGTGACGGTGCAAGCGGCCGAGTTCTCTCAGGCCTTGGCCACGGGCGTGGTCGAATCCACCATGACATCAGGGGCTACGGGCGTAGACAGCAAGCTGTTTGAGCACCTCAAGTTCTACTACGACGTGCAAGCCTGGTTGCCCAAGAACGCGGTGATTGCCAACAAAAAGGCTTTCGACGCGCTGGACAAAGCCACCCAAGACGCCGTGCTCAAAGCCGCTGCAGAGGCTGAAACCCGGGGCTGGACCGAATCTCGCAAGGTCAACACCAGCACCTTGGAAATCCTCAAGGCCAACGGCATGACGATTGCGCCGCCCTCTGCCCAGCTCAAAGCCGACATGAAAAAAGTGGGCGACACCATCATGAAAGAGTGGCTTGAAAAGTCAGGTGCTGAA
>NZ_CAMBNZ010000054.1 GCF_945869175.1 Limnohabitans sp. Rim8
TGGCCGCCGAAATGGGCCCCATCGTGACCGACGCGGCGCGTCAACGCATCAAAGGCTACATCGACGCGGGTGTGGCCGAAGGTGCGAAGCTCTTGGTCGACGGCCGCAACTTTGATGGCGCGAAAGCCGGTGCCGGTTGCGAGCAAGGCTTTTGGCTGGGCGGCACGCTGTTCGACCACGTCACCACCGACATGAAGATCTACAAGGAAGAGATTTTTGGCCCCGTGCTGTCGTGCGTGCGCGTGCCCGACTTCGGCACGGCGGTGCAGATCATCAACGACCACGAGTTCGGCAACGGGGTTTCTTGCTTCACCCGCGACGGCAATGTGGCCCGCGAGTTCTCGCGCCGCATCCAAGTGGGCATGGTCGGCATCAACGTGCCGATTCCAGTCCCCATGGCCTGGCACGGCTTTGGCGGCTGGAAGCGTTCCTTGTTTGGCGACATGCACGCCTATGGCGAAGAAGGCGTGCGTTTTTACACCAAGCAAAAGTCCATCATGCAGCGCTGGCCCGAGAGCATCGGCAAAGGCGCGGAATTTGTGATGCCGACGGCCAAATAAGCTTGATGGGTCCTCCCGCGCGCCACCATGCGGTGCCTTGCGCTAATGGCCTGCATTCAAAAGCGCTCTTTTGGGGTTAGTGCGCGTCAATTTAGGGCAGGGATTTCCCCCGAATCGGGAAATCCCTGAGCGCCACAGTGGTCTGGGTCACTTACATTTCAGTCACTCGATGCAAAGCAGTATCTGCATCCCGAGGGCCGAGGAGACACTCAAGCCTAAAAACTCGAACAGCATCGAACATCCGAACGAGGTGTGATTTTTCTAAGCGTCGCGCAAGCGGCGCTTTTTTTTGCCTTTTTTGCGCCGCAGCGGGACAAGGGCAGCGCCCACAGGGTGCCACAATCGAGCCGATGGAATTACTGATTGTTTCGCTGGCCTCTTTGCTGGCCGGCCTGATCGACGCGATCGTTGGAGGGGGTGGCCTGATCTTGCTGCCAGTGTTGTTTGCCACCTTTCCTGCTGCAGCACCCGCCACCTTGTTTGGCACCAACAAAAGCGCCTCGATCTGGGGCACCGCTTTTGCCACCGTGCAATACAGCCGCAAAGTGGTCATGCCTTGGCGCTCATTGATCCCGGCTGCGGGTGCAGGTTTGGTGGGCTCTTTGGCAGGTGCATGGGTCGTGACACAAGTCGACCCCACCCTGTTTCGCAAAGCCCTGCCCCTGCTGCTGACAGTGTTGCTGCTCTACACCGTGGCCAAAAAAGACCTGGGCCGCAGCCACACCCCCCGTTTTGCAGGCGCCCAAGAGGCCTGTATGGCTGCTGGCATTGGCCTGGTGATCGGGTTTTACGACGGTTTTTTCGGGCCCGGCACAGGCAGCTTTTTGGTCTTTGCCTACGTGCGACTGATGGGCTATGACTTTTTGAACGCTTCAGCCTCGGCCAAACTGATCAACGTGGCCACGAACTTTTCGGCGCTGGTGCTGTTTGCCGTCCAAGGCCATGTCTGGTGGCATCTGGCTTTGGCCATGGCCGTGTCCAACATTGTGGGCAGCCTCATTGGTACACGATTGGCTCTGAAACACGGGTCTGGCTTTGTGCGCCATGTGTTCATCGTGGTGGTGTTGGCCCTGATCTGCAAAACCGCCTACGACACCTGGCTGCGCTAGCGCCTCAGCGCAAACGCCATTTGATTTG
This sequence comes from Limnohabitans sp. Rim8, assembly GCF_945869175.1. Lineage (GTDB taxonomy): Bacteria > Pseudomonadota > Gammaproteobacteria > Burkholderiales > Burkholderiaceae_C > Limnohabitans_A. The sequence continues at coordinate 1,698 of NZ_CAMBNZ010000054.1, forward strand.
CCCAGCATACTGCGCCAGCGCCACGCCCAACAAGGTGACACCCGCCCCGGCCATTTTGATCCAAGTGTAGTGTTCGCCCGACAGCGCCCAAGCAAACAGGCCGGCCATGGGGGGCATCAAGTACATCAAAGGGGCCGTGCGGGCCACCCCACGCACGTTGTTGATCCAGCCCCAAGCCAGCCAGCCCACAAAAGCCGAGACCAAGATCGACCAAAACAAGCCGACCCAAGCCCAAAAATCCAGCACCGCCCAGTTGGCGGCCATGCCGGCTGGAATCGAGAGCAGCATCACCGGCAAACCGCCCAGCAAGGTGGCGTAACCCATGGTCAGCACAGCGCCGTGGCGCTGCATCACCGGTTTGACCGCCACGGTGTAATAAGAAAAGAATCCCGCGGCCACCAACAGCACCAGATCCCCACCGCCCGCTCGCCAATTGCCACCCAGCAATTTGTCAGACAGGAACATCAACACCCCGCAAAAGGCCAACGATACCCCTGCAATTTGAGGCCAACTGAGTCGCTCCAAGCCTTGTTTGTGCAAAATCAGCAAGGTGAAAATCGGCCCGCACGCCAAAATGACCGAGCTGGAAAACGCCGTGGACCAGTGAATGCCGTACGTGACCAGCCCCACATGCAATGAGTGCCCGATGAACCCCAACCAAGCCATGTGCATCCAGTCTTTACGCGGCAAGGGCGGCAGCCAACGGCCAAAACGCCAGCGCATCAACAGCAGCGCACATGTCGGCATCAGCAGGTAACGCGCCCACAAAAATCCACCGGGCGTGATCAGGTCAAACAGGTACTTTTGCAGTGTGAAGTTGCCGCCCCAGATGACCACCAACACCAAGGCGATGAGCAAGGCCTGTTGGTCGTGGCGGTGGAGGGGGGCGCTGTGGGGCATGCCATGGATTGTGGGCCCAGCTGAGGGCAACCCGTGTCTCGCTCGCAGCAAGCAGACCGCTGAGGCTCAGTCAAGCGCCAAAGTTGGGGTCATGACCTGAACCCAGACAAGAGACGCCTGGCCAGCAAGGCATGTGCTGGCCAGGCTTGCATCACTTCTTGCGAGCGGCAATGGCGACTTCAGCCTCTTTCACCAAGGCGGGGCCGACGGTGCTTGTCCACTTCTCGTAAACCGGACGGGTGGCTTTGACAAATGCTTCGCGTTCGTCGACGCTCAGCGATGTGACCGTCACGCCCATGCCGGCGATGTCTTTGAGCACCGGCTTATCGGCTTCGACCAGGCCTTTGCGGGCGATGGCAATTTCGGCTTTGCCTGCATCCACAGCGGCCTGGCGCACGATGGCCTGGTCAGCGGGTGTCCAAGATGCCCAAATGTCCTTGTTGACGACAAAGATCAGCGGATCGGCCACATAACCCCAAGTGGTCACGAATTTCTGGCCCACGTTGTGCATTTTCAGCACAGTGAACAAGAACAGCGGGTTTTCCTGCCCATCCACCGCACCGCTGGACAGCGCAGGCTGCGCGTCAGCCCAGCTCATTTGCGTGGGGTTGGCCCCCAAGGCCGAGAACATGTCCGAGTAAATGGGCGAGCCCACCACACGGATTTTCATGCCCTTCAAGTCTGCGGGGGACTTGATCGGGCGCTTGGAATTGGTCAGTTCGCGGAATCCGTTTTCACCCCAAGCCAGGGGCACGACACCCGATTTGTCCAAAGTCTGGAAGATCTTTTGGCCCACGCTGCCTTGCGTCAGCGCGTCAATGGCGGCGTAGTCGGGCATCAAAAAGGGCAGCGAAAACAGGTTCAATTCCTTGACCTGTGGCGACCAGTTGATGGTGGAGCCCACGGCCATGTCGATCACGCCCTGGCGCAGTGCGCTGAATTCGCGGGTCTGATCGCCCTGGATGAGCGACACACCGGGGTAGAGCTTGATGTTGATGCGGCCCTGGGTCCGTTCCTTGACCATGTCGGCCCACATCTTGCCGGCTTGGCCCCAGGGTGTGGGTGGGCCCAACACCAGCGACATGCGGTATTCGGCTTTGTAATCGGCGGCCAAGGCCGGGGCTGTGAAAGCGCTCAAACCAGCCGCTACAGCCAGCAGGCTGAGCAAATGACGACGAAGTTTCATGATTGTCTCCTTGTTGAAAAAATGAACATCAATAACCCAGATAACGCGGCAGCCACAAAGCCAGCTCGGGCCAGGCGATCACCGCCAGCATGACCAGGAACATGGAAAACAGCATCCAGCCGACCCAGCGCACGGTTTCTTCCATGCGCACTCCGGCAATACGGCAGGAAACCATCAGGTTCACCGCCAAAGGCGGCGTGAACTGGCCCAGTGCCACCTTGAGTGTGAGGATCACGCCAAACCAGACTGGGTCCCATTTGTAAAACTGCACGATGGGCCACAACAGAGGCACAAAAATCAGGAAAATGGACACGCCATCAAGGAACATGCCCACGGTGATCAACATCAGGATAAGCAAGGCCAGCACGCCGTACTCGCCCAGGCCCGAGTTCACAATGGCGCTTGTCACCGGATCAATCACGCCCAAGGTGGACAGCGAAAACGCAAAAATGCCCGCCAGCGACACCACCAGCAAAATCACGGCTGACAGTTCGCCCGACTCGCGCAAGATCACAAACAGGTCGCGCACCTTGATGGTGCGGTAAATGACCATGCCCACAAACAGACCATAAAACACCGCCACCACCGCCGCCTCGGTCGGAGTGAACCAGCCTGCGCGCATGCCCCCCAAAATCAAGACCGGCGCGGCCAGGCCCCAGGTGGCCTCGACAAAACTTTTCCAGAGTTCAGGGCGGGGCAGGCTCGCCTCGAGGGCACCCATTTTGTGTTTGCGCGCCATCCAGACAGTGGGCACGATCAGGGCGATGCCGGCCAAAATGCCGGGAATCATGCCGGCTGCAAACAAGGCGGGCACCGAGGCGCCTGGCACCAGCACCGAATACACAATGAAAGCCACCGAAGGCGGGATCAAAATGTCCGTGGCCGCTGCCGCCCCGACCACACTGGCTGAAAACGATGCCGGGTAACCTGCGCGCGACATGGCCGCGATCATGACCGCACCCACTGCCGCCGCGTTGGCCGGGCCAGATCCCGAAATGCCCCCCAGGAACATGGCCACCACAATCGCCACCAAAGGCAGCATGCCCGGGCCACGGCCCACGATGGCGACGGCAAAGTTGACCAAGCGCAGCGCGACGCCGGAGCGGTCAAAAATGGAGCCCACCAGCACGAACATGGGAATGGCCAGCAGCGGGTATTTGCCCAGACCGGCGTAAAAGTTTTGCGGCACGGCCAGCAGTCCAAACCATTGCGCATCGATGTTGGCCAAGGCAATGCACGCCGCACCGGCCAGGCCCAAAGCCGCGCCAATCGGCACGCCCATCAGCATCATCACCACAAAAGCCACAAACAGGAGGGTGGGTATCACGGCTGGCGGCCCCGGCGGATGAACAGACCCAAGGCACGGCCAGCAATGGCCACCGACAAGACCGGCAGCCAGATGGTGTACCACCACTGCGGGACACCAATGCCCGGTGAGGTCTCGCCAAAGCGGAAATCGTCCCAAACCACGCGCACGCTGAGCACCGCGATCAGGGCAAACAACACAAACACCATCAGCGCACCAAAGCGCGCCAACGCCCTCTGGCGTTTTTCAGAGCCGCTGTCGGCAAAGTATTCAATGCGGATTTGGCGGTTGCGAGCGACCGACGCCGAACCCGCCACCAGCGCCAGCACAATCATCAAAAACACCGAAAACTCTTCTGTCCAAGCAAAGGACTGGTCGGTGAAATAACGCACCAGCACATTGGCAAAAGTGATGAGGGCGAGCAAGCCCATCACGATGACCGTGAGCCAATCCTCGATTTTCAAAGGAACCACGGTTGCTTCATCGGGTTCAGCCTTGGCCACTTCGGCTGGGGCTTGCTCATGCAAATGGGTCATGTGGATCACGCAAAATTTAAAAACCACTTTACCATGGGGGCTTCGCTGACACGCCTTTCAAAATGGCTGAAACGCGCCCCGGGGACACAGGGATTACCCCATGAAACAGACGCCGGAGCGCGGGGACAAACTGGGCGAAACCAGTGGTTGATGACGCGCTTGTGGCGTGAACAAGCCAGGCAAGGGGCTCCAAACTCAACATGTGACCGGCTGCAGACAAGCCTGCGCGGCCGCCACGATCTGTTCAGTCGATACACGGGCCACCGCTTCCAGAACAGGGGCATAACCCACCGGGATGCGCGGTGCCCCAAGGCGTTTGACTCGCACGCCCAGGGTTTCGGCCACGGTGGCAGCGATTTCGGCGCCAAACCCTGCTGCCTGAATCGCCTCGTGAACCACCAAGAGGTGTCCCGTTTTAGCGGCCGATTGGAGCACCGTGTCCCGGTCCCAGGGCCACAGAGTGCGCAAATCGATCAACTCGACCTGAATACCCAAGGCCGCCAATTGATCGCATGCCGCTTGGCAAACCTGCAGCTGGCGGCTCCAGCTGACCATGGTCAAGTGATCGCCCGAGCGCAGCACAGCTGCTTGGCCCAAAGGCACTTGCACGTTCTCGTCCACCGCGCCTTCCAGACCCCACAGGGTCTTGTGTTCCATATAGACCACCGGATCACCGCATTGCATGGCCGATCGCAGCAACGCGTAGTTGTCTTGCACCGAACCCGGGCACACCACCACCAAGCCGGGCATGTGGGCAAACCAGGCTTCCAGCGACTGCGAATGCTGCGCCGCCGAGGCATCCCAAATGCCGATGGGCATGCGGGCCACCAAGGGCACGCGGCCTTGGCCGCCAAACATGTAACGGTTTTTGGCGGCCTGGTTGATGATTTCGTCCATGCCGCAAAGGGCAAAGTCGACCACACGCATCTCCACCACCGGACGCATGCCGGCCAGCGCCATGCCCACGCCGCCACCCATGATGGCCGCTTCGCTGATGGGCGTGTCGATGATGCGGTGGGCGCCGAAGGTCTGTTGCAAGCCCTTGTACTGCCCAAAGATGCCGCCGCGCCCCACGTCTTCGCCCATGACCACCACGCGCTCGTCCGCTTCCATTTCGCGCTGAACGGCCAACACAGCGGCCTGGCTGTATGTCATCGTGTTCAAAACCATTGGCCTTCTCCTGTGGTCTGGATATCGGTGTAGGCGGCGGACACATCGGGCCAGGGCGCAAGGTTTGCGGCCTGCATTGCCGCCTGCACTTCGGCCTGGGCTTGCTGGTCCATCTGATCGCACGCGGCATCGGTGCTGCCCCGCGCCAACAGGGCGCGGCGGGCGTTGTGAATGGGGTCGTTTTTCAAGGCTTCTTCGACTTCCCGGGGGTCCCGGTACGCGGCCAAATCCACCGACACATGGCCTTTGACGCGGTACGTGCGGGCATGCAAAAAGCGCGGCCCATGGCCCGCGCGAATGGTCTTGACCAGCTCGTCAGCCTTTTCGTACACGGCCACGACATCATTGCCATCGACAGGGTGCGCCGCAATGCCTAAGCTTTCACTGCGGGCAGAGGCACCCGGACCTGCAATCATCGGGCCACTGGCTGTGGTGGCACTCCATCGGTTGTCTTCGCAGACAAAGAGCACTGGCAATTGGTGCACCTGCGCCCAATTAAGGGCTTCCAGAAACGGCCCCCGGTTGGTGGCGCCGTCACCAAAAAAGCAAACCGTGATATCACTGCGCCCCTGCAGTTTCTGGGCGTGTGCGGCGCCCACGGCGATGGGCAAACCTGCGGCCACCACACCATTGGCCCCCAACATGCCGACCGAAAAGTCGGCAATGTGCATGGAGCCCCCTTTGCCCCCGTTAAAACCGGTGGCCTTTCCGTACAGTTCGCACATCATGCGGCTCAGGTCTGCCCCTTTGGCCAAGGTGTGGCCATGACCTCGGTGGGTCGACGTCAGGTAGTCACTGGAGGTGAGGTGGGCGCAGACGCCAGCAGCGACCGCTTCTTGCCCGGTCGACAGGTGCAGCGGGCCGCGCACTTTGGCACTGCCGTCGGCCGTTTTGTTGTAAGCGCTGACACCGCCTTGACTCAGGATTTCGGCGGCATTTTCAAACGCCCGAATGCGGGCCATGCACAAATACAAAGCGGCCAATGCGTCTTTTTGAACGGTGGGGGGCAATGGTGATCTCCTGTGAGGAAACGCCCTGAAAAAAACCTTCTCAAGGCCATGTCCACTCTACTGGCAATTGGCTTTGAGGCCTGCACCCAGGTGACAGGATCTGCTGAACGTGTCAGAGGAACTTTTGGATGCGGTCTCAGACCACCATCACCGGTACGCGCTGGGCCAACGCACACATCAACTCATAACCCACCGTGCCCGCCGCTTGCGCCACCTCGTCGATGCCGAGCACGGCGCCGTTGGCCGCTTGGCCCCACAGCGTGACGGTGCTGCCTACACCGGCATCGGGGAATGGGCTCAGGTCCACTGTCAACATGTCCATGCTGACGCGGCCCACGGTGCGGCCCCGTGCGCCATCGACCAGCACCGGGGTGCCGGTGGGGCAAATGCGCGGGTAGCCGTCGGCATAGCCACAAGCCACCACGCCAATGCGCAGGGCCTGCTCGGCGACAAAGCTGGAGCCATAACCCACACTGTCACCCGCTTGCAGTTGCTGCACCGCAATGATCTGGGCGTTCAGGCTCATGGCAGGCTGCAAGCCCCATTGCGCTGCGCTGCGCTCGGGAAAATCGGGTGAACTGCCATACAGGGCAATGCCCGGACGAATCCAGTCGGCTTTCACGGCGGCATCTTGAGCATGGCGCAAGCCCGCAGCGCTGTTGCTCAGGGTGCGCTCACCCGGCAGATCGCGGGTGGCCTCTTCAAAGCGGGCCATCTGCTCAGCAATGCCTTTGGGGCCATCGGCATCGCTGAAATGGGTCATGAGCGAAATTTCGTCCACCTGCGGCAAGGCATTCAAGCGGGTCCAGACAGATCGGAAACGCTGCGGCGAAAAGCCCAAGCGGTTCATGCCCGAGTTCATTTTCAGAAACACCCGGTGCGGCTCGTTGGTTTTGTGCAGCGCCAGCATCTCGATCTGCTCATCACAATGCACCGTGTGCCACAGGTGCAGGCGCGAGCACAACTCCAAGTCACGCGCCTCGAAAGCGCCTTCGAGCAACAAAATGGGACCACGCCAGCCCAGAGTGCGAACCCGCTCGGCCTCGGCCAAGTCCAAGAGGGCAAAACCATCGGCCCCGCGCAGCCCTTCAAACACCCGCTCAATGCCATGCCCATAGGCATTGGCTTTGACCACGGCCCAGACTTGGGCATCTGGCGTAGCCTCTCGGACCCGGGCCAGGTTGTGGCGCAAGGCAGCGGTGTGGATGGTGGCTTGAATGGGGCGGGGCATAGGGGTCTAAATGCAATCAATGGCCAAATGAGTATGCCAGCATCCTCCCGCTTTTGAGGCCTTGTTGGCGTCCCCACATGGGCGCAAACAAACGGGTCAACAAAGGCTTTCCCCTGAATGGAAGGGGCTTGCAAATGCTTTACACTGATTCGCTGCCTTTTAATCCCGCGCATTCTGCCTGACACGTTCAGGCGCTGGCTGAACCTTGTAATCCATGGATGTTTTTCAGTTTTTGATGCCCATCTTCACCGAATACGGTTATTTGGCCGTGTTTGTGATGCTTTTGATTTGCGGTTTTGGCGTTCCTGTCCCTGAAGACGTGACCTTGGTGACCGGTGGTGTGATTGCCGGCTTGGGCCATGCCGATGTGAACACCATGTTCGCTGTCGGCATGGCAGGTGTGTTGGTAGGGGACGGTCTCATGTTCACCTTGGGCCGTTTGTACGGACAACGCATTTCGCAATTGCCCGGTTTTCGCAAAATCCTCACACCCGAACGCTTTGCCAGCGCGCAAGATGCCTTTCAAAAATACGGCAAGTGGGTCATGTTTGTGGCCCGCTTTTTGCCTGGTCTTCGCACCCCGGTGTTTTTCTCGGCCGGCATGAGCCATCGCGTCAGCTTTGCCACTTGGTTTTTCATGGATGGCTTTGCCGCCTTGATCAGCGTGCCGATCTGGGTTTACCTGGGTTACTTTGGCGCGCAAAACTGGGATTGGATGTTTGGCGTGCTGCGACAGTTCCAGCACGGAATTTTTGCTTTGTTGGGCATTGGCGTGGTGTGGTTGGCTTGGCGCTGGTGGCGCAAGCGCCAAGCCACGTTGGCCGCCAAATCCACAGGCGACGCCTCTTAAACTGCCCGACCATGGGCCGCACCTCCCCCAAAAGCCTGGCGGTCGCTGGGCTCCTGTTCAATGCTTTGGTGTGGGGCGTGTGCTGGTGGCCCTTCAAACAACTCGAAGCCCAAGGTCTGCACCCCCTGTGGGCCACGGCAGTGGTTTATGGCTTTGTGTTTGTGTCCATCGCCCTGTGGCTGTGGCGCAGCGGGCAGTTGCGCAGTTGGCGAGGTCACCCAGGGCTTTGGCTCTTGCTGCTGGCCTCGGGCCTGACCAATGTGGGCTTCAACTGGGCAGTGACGGTGGGCGATGTGGTGCGCGTGGTGTTGCTGTTTTACCTCATGCCCGCTTGGTCGGTGCTGGTGGCTTGGTGGCTGTTGGATGAAAAACCCACCCCCATGGCGTTGATTCGCTTGCTGCTGGCGCTGGCCGGCTTGGTCATCGTTCTCAAAACCCCCGAAACGCCTTGGCCTTGGCCCGAGAGTCTGGCCGACGTCCTGGCCCTCATGGGCGGTCTGACTTTTGCCATCACCAACGCCCTGTTGCTCAAGCTCAAAAACGCGCCCAGTTCTTCGCGCACCTTGGCCATGTTTGGCGGTGGCGCGGTCATGGCCAGCTTGGCGGCCATCGTTGGCTTGGCCTCGGGCATGGTGGCGATCGGTGAAGCCCCAGCCTGGACCTGGTTGCCGCTGGTGGCCCTGCTGGGCATCTCTTTTTTGTTTGGCAATTTGGCGCTGCAGTATGGCGCAGCGCGCCTGGCGGCCCAAACCACAGCCTTGGTCATGCTGTCCGAAGTGTTGTTTGCCAGCGTGTCCTCTGTTTTGATGGGTGCGGCACAATGGGAAAGCCGCACGCTCTGGGGTGGCTCGCTGATTTTGCTGGCGGCATTGCTGTCGGTGACGGATACTTCACGAAACGACTGAACCAAGCCCGGAGCCCATCCATGAGCCTTTACGACTTCCAAGCCCTGAGCATCGACGGCCAAGACGTGGCGCTGAGCCGCTACAAAGGCCAGGTCATGTTGATCGTCAACACCGCCAGCGCTTGCGGGTTCACGCCCCAGTTCACCGGGTTGGAAAAGTTGCACAAATCCTATGGGGAACAAGGCTTGGCTGTGATCGGCTTTCCCTGCAACCAATTCGCTAGCCAAGACCCGGGTGACGACGCACAGATCGCCAACTTCTGCCAAAAGAACTACGGCGTGAGCTTTCAGATGATGAGCAAGATCAAGGTCAACGGCGATGGCGCTCACCCGCTGTACCAATGGCTTTCGGCAGAAGCCCCCGGCATTCTGGGCAGCAAAGGCATCAAATGGAACTTCACCAAGTTTTTGGTGGGGCGCGACGGCCGCGTGATCAAGCGCTATGCGCCGCAAGACTCACCAGAGAAGATGGCCAAAGACATTGAAGCGGCGCTGGCAGCCTGACCATTGAACTGCTTGGCGCCAGCTTCGCCGGGGGTCTAAGTTGGCTCAAGCCTTCCAAGTCAGCACGGCCAACCACAACAACATCGCTGCGCCACCCCAAACCAACACCCGTGTCCGCACGCGGAGCACCTCCACGGCACTGACCAGCCTGGCATTTTGTTCGGCCAACTCGGCCAAGGTTTCGGCCAGCTCGCGCTGAGCCTGGGCTTGACGGTCGATCTGGCCTTGCGCGGCAATCAAGGCATTTTTGAGTTCCCCCAAGCTGGGCACCGCGCTCACCGGCGTCTGCGTGGCAGGGGTTCCGGCTTGGCCGGGCGGCGTCTGCGGCTGACGGTCCATCAGCTTGCGCGCGGCTTTGAGCACCGAAGGCGCGTGCTCAATCACATCTCCCCAAGGAATCACTTTCAAAGCAGCCAACCAAGGTAAGGGCATGATGGGGTCCTTTATGAGCGCTGGTCAAGCGCAGTCTGCCATACAGCGCTGATACTAACCCTGTGGGCATTTCGTTGCGTCCATGCGCTGGTCTTGCCGTCTGGGTGAAAGGACTTTGATGGCGCAATCAATGCGCGTGGCCAAGCGCCTCGTCCAGCAATTCCACCCAATGCCGCACGGGCAAACCGCTGCCACTTTGCAAGTGGGTGATGCAGCCGATGTTGGCGCTGATCACACCTTGCGGCTCCAGTGCGGTCAGGTGGCCCAGCTTGCGGTCCCGCAGTTGTTTAGACAGTTCAGGGTTGAGCACGCTGTAAGTGCCGGCCGAGCCGCAGCACAGGTGCGATTCATTGGCGGTGACTTTGATCTGGAAACCCAGATCGCCCAAATGCTTTTCGACGCCGCCTTTGAGCTGCTGGCCGTGTTGCAGCGTGCAGGGTGGGTGGTAGGCCTGCAAGCCTGCGGCGTGCAGGGCCTCAGGCATCAGCTTGTCCTTGAGCAGCGGTACCAGCTCGGGCAGCAGCTCGCTCAAATCTTTCGTCAACGCGCCGATGCGGGCGGCTTTTTTGGCATAGGCTGGATCGTCTTTGAGCACATGGCCGTAGTCCTTGACCATGACGCCGCAGCCCGAAGCGTTCATCACGATGGCTTCGACCTCGCCCGATTCGACCAAGGGCCACCAAGCATCGATGTTGGCGCGCATGTGGTCTTTGCCGCCATCATGGTCGTTCAGGTGGAACTTGAGCGCGCCACAGCAACCGGCCTTGGGAGCGGTCACGACCTGGATGCCAGCGGCATCCAGCACGCGGGCGGTGGCGGTGTTGATGTTGGGGCTCATGCTCGGCTGCACGCAACCGGCCAGCATCAGCAACTTACGCGCGTGCTGGCGGGTGGGCCAGGCACCGGCGTCTTGTGGTGCAGGCACTTTGGCCTTCAGGGCTTCGGGCAGCAGGCCGCGCACCATCTGGCCCATCTTCATGGCGGGGGCAAACAGGGGGGAAGGCAGGCCTTCTTTCAGCGCCCAGCGCAGCAGCTTTTCACCGGCGGGGCGCTCGACTTTGGCGTCGACCAGCTTGCGGCCAATGTCCACCAGGTGGCCGTATTGCACGCCGCTGGGGCAAGTGCTTTCACAGTTGCGGCAAGTCAGGCAGCGGTCCAGGTGCATCTGGGTTTTGCGGGTAGGCGTTTCGCCTTCGAGCACCTGCTTGATCAAGTAAATGCGGCCACGCGGGCCGTCCAGCTCGTCGCCCAGCAGTTGGTAGGTGGGGCAAGTGGCGGTGCAAAAACCGCAGTGCACGCACTTGCGCAAGATGGCCTCGGCCTCCAAGCCGTCGGGGGTGTTTTGGTATTCGGGGGCGAGGTTGGTTTGCATGAAGATTCGCCTCAGAGGGTGTGCATGCGACCGGTGGCGAACACGCCCTTCGGGTCGAACTGCTTTTGCAATTGCTGCTGGATGCGCTGCTGCACGGCCTCCAGTGGGGTGTTCACGCCTGCGGCTTTGTCCACATCGGGATGGGCGACGCTGGCGCGGAACAAGGTGGCATGGCCACCAAGCGATTGCGCCAGCTCACGCAAGGCCACCGCCGCCGAAGAGGGTGCCCACAACCAGCGCTGCGCGCCTTGCCACTCCACGTATTGGGCATAAGGCAAGTCCAACACCGGCGCGGTTTGCGGCACCGACAGCCGCCAGAGACAGGCATGCGGGCTGGGTGCATCAAAAAACGGCAGCATCTGCTCACCGCTGGCGCGCCAGTCTTGCGCGGACTCTGAAGGGTCCATGACCAACACTTGCGCACCCAAAACCACCGCGTCGGCGCTCATCTTGGTGACCGCCGACTGCACCGCCGCCACGGCACCGCGCAGGCGCACAAACAAATAATCGGCATCCGGCTGGGCCGTGGGGTCGCGCACCCAGGCGCTGGCGTTCAAAGGCAGAGGCTGACCGCCCCAGCGGTGCAACAAATCCAGCGCCGGGCCCTGGGCCAAGCCCGCGATCATCAGCGTGGCCTCGGCCGGAGCCACCGGCAAGACCTTGAGGCTGACCTCGGTGATCAGGCCCAGCGTGCCCCAGCTGCCGGCCATCAAGCGGCTGACGTCGTAACCGGCCACGTTTTTCATGACCTGACCGCCAAAGGTCAGGTGCTCGCCCAAACCATTGATGAACCGCGCGCCCAACACATAGTCGCGCACAGCGCCAACAGTGGCTCGGGCGGGGCCGCTCAGGCCGGCGGCCACCATGCCGCCCACGGTGGCATCGGCTCCGAAATGCGGCGGCTCAAATGCCAGGCACTGCCCTTTTTCGGCAAGTAGCGCCTCCAGCTCGGCCAGCGGCGTGCCACAACGCACCGTGACCACCAACTCACTGGGCTCGTAACTGACGACGCCCCGGTAAGCCCGGGTGTCCAGCACCTCGCCCGTGAGGCTTTGGCCCCAAAAGTCTTTGCTGCTGCCGCCACGCAAACGCAAAGTGCGGCCATCCGCACCGGCTTGGCGGACGGCATCGATGAGGGCATTGAGTTGAGCTTCCATGGGAAAGGATGGTAACCCCCGGCCTGTGGCAAAGGCGTGAATTTTTTGAACGGTGGGGTTGTGGGAAATTGCGCGACTCAAAGCACCACAAGGTGCTCAGGTGTGGCGTTGCGCACTGCGCTGATTGGAATCCGTTGATCCAGCGTCACGAGCCTTCCCTGTTGCTTGACGGCGAGAGCCAAGAGGTACAAATCCGTCAATTGCCTTGCGCTGTGAATGTGACCATGCTGAAACTGCAGGGGATCCAAAAGGCTGATCTCTTCGGACCAAAATGCATGATGTGCCGTTCTTGTGGAGTTTTGCAACATGCTGAGTAGCGTCAAGATGGGTTGAGGGCTGCTGTAGCCAGGTTGGCCCATGATGCGAAGGCAACCGTTTTGGGTCAATGCACAGGTTGCCCAGCCATGGTGAATGTGGTCTTCAAACCATTGGGCCGCACGCACATGGTGAACATGGTCACGGTCATGCAAGGCGATGAGCACATTCACGTCAAACAGCGCGCGCATCAAACACCCTCAGCATCGCGCAAGCGTTCAATCAGCTCATTGCTGATGACCACGCCCCGCGAGGGCAAGGGCTGAATGCCATATTGGGACAAACGTTCTGAGACGTGCGGCACGGTTTGATCCGCTGGCGGCTGATAGGTGCCCACCGCGAATGCTTTACGCGCCAAATCACTCATGACTTGTCCAATCGATTTTTTCTCTCTTTGGGCAATCTCTTTGGCTGCAAAAAGCACGTCGTCTGCAATGTCTAGGGTGGTTCGCATCTCATCTCCTGATGTTTGATGTTATCACATCAAAAATCAAAATAGCTTGGTACTAGCACTGGTCAGGATAGTGAATGGCAACCACAAAAAAGCTAGAGGATAGCACTCATTTATTCGGTAAAGTGCTTCCAACACAAGCGCATGGATGCCAACGTGCCTAAGCCAAGACCTGCCGGGTTTCGCTTTGGACTTATCGGTCTCATATGGACACTTTCTCAATGCTAAGGCAAATATTTATCTGGCTTGTGGAGGTTGATGCAGTCGGATGTGTCTGACTGATCGGGTTTTATGCCTCAGTGTTTGCGAGAGAAATTGCGTTAGACCCCCTTTGATAGTGACCTCTCAGAAAACACTTGGCAAGGCGGGGGTAGCCTCACATGTCATACGTTAGGCCGCAAAAAGGAAATGCAGTGACTACACTTGCCGCTTACGATTCTGTGTTGCGAGAGTACACATGGACACTATTGGTTCTTCTCTATTTCGCTGCCAGCGACGGCGCTATCAAATCGCATGAGCGTGAGATCATCTGTGGCTTTTTCAAACGCCGCAGTCCAAATGACGAACTTGAAAACGCTGTGATTCTAGAAGTCCTTGCAAACTTCGGCAGACCAGACAAGTCTTCTTTTCACAATCTTGTGAGAAAACGAACGGCGGGTGACGCTGTACTGCAAGACATCTACGACACCTCTTGGCAAATTGTCCGTAGCAACTCGAAAATTCATACTGAGCAAGAGCGTGCCATTGACTACCTCAAAAAGAGTTGGAAGGGTCGCATTGCGACCTAACCTACTCTCCGAGAAGACCGCCGAGAAGCGAAGCTGATCAGTAATCCATCGGTTGCGCCGCCGGGCTGCCTCTGAAGTTCAGCGCCATCTAAATTGAGACAACAGTCTCAACCCCAACCCAACCCCACCCACCTCACCCCTACCCAAACCCATTCACCGCCAACCCCGCCACCTCGACCCGAATCCCCCACACGCAGCCCGCTCCCGGGTACTGTGCCAGCTCTTGCGCGCTGCGGCCTTGGCGGGAGGTGGTGATGAACAGCGTTTTAAGGTCTTCCCCACCGAAGCAGGGCATGGTGGGGCATGGAACAGGGGTTTTCACTTCGGCCAGGACGTCGCCTGCGGTCGACAGACGCAGCAGGCGCCCGCCTTCGTATTGGGCGCTCCAGTAGCAGCCCTCGCTGTCCACGACCGCACCATCGGGGCGGCCGCCGTAGGGCACGTCACTGCCCCAGGCCCAGCCTGCGGGTTTGGGTATAGCTTGGTAGAACACGCGGGGGTTGCCGAGTTGGCCGCTGGCGGCGTCAAAGTCAAATGCCCGCACCTGGTGCGCGGCGGTGTCGGCCCAGTAGGCGGTGCGACCGTCGGGTGACCAGGCCAGGCCGTTGGCGGTCACCACACCGTCCTTCACTCCCTCTTTCACACCGCCCACCATGGCGTGCAGGCCTTGCCCGTCCAGCATGTACAGCGCGCTCAGTGCTTGGTCCTTGGGCTCGTACAGGCTGCCCGCCCAAAAGCGGCCTTGGGCGTCGCATTTGCCGTCGTTGAAACGCAGCCGGGTGGTGTCATAGGGTGCGGCTGCCAAAAGTTGCAGGTTGCCACCCCATTCGTGTGCCATGTAAATACCGTTGCGCAAGGCCATGACCCAACCACCACCTTGCACCGGGGCGATGCAGCCGGGCTCTTGCGTCAGCGGCCAGTAGTCGACCGATCCTTGTGCCTGCAAACCCTGAACGCCCAAACGGGCGATGCGCCGCCCGGGGATGTCGACCCAATACAGGCGCTGCTCCTGCGGGTGCCAAAAAGGCGACTCACTCAAACCATCAGGTTCGGTGGTGATGGCGGTCCAAGTGGCTGTCAACTGGGCGGGTGCATTCATGGAAACCATTGTGCCCGAGCGACCACACCAATCACCCCACCAGGCAGGGAACGTACCGCAATCAATTCCCCCAAAAACCGAACACCCATATAAACAGCCCGCAGAACCGAAGCGCTGCGGGCTGAAACTGTGGTGAAAAGGGGTGGCTTGCGCCACCCTTTGTCATTCAGCTTGCAATGACCGGCTTTTAACCGTGGTAGGCCGACTCGCCGTGTGAGGAGATGTCCAAACCTTCGCGCTCTTCTTCTTCGGTGACGCGCAGACCGATGGTCAGGTCAACGATCTTGAAAGCGACCACCGAGACCACGCCCGACCACACGATGGTCAGCAGCACGGCCTTGGCCTGGATCCACACTTGAGAAGCGATGGAATAAGCATCGGGTGTGACCATGGTCACGGTGACCCAGTCGCCCACGGCGCTGGGGCCACCCAGTGCTGGGGAGTTGAACACACCGGTCAGCAGGGCACCGACGATACCGCCGACACCGTGCACGCCGAACACGTCCAGCGAGTCGTCTGCACCCAGCATCTTCTTCAGACCGTTCACGCCCCACAGGCAAGCAAAGCCGGCGATGAGACCGATGATCAAAGCGCCGCCGAGACCCACGTTGCCCGCTGCTGGCGTGATGGCCACCAAACCGGCCACCGCACCCGAAGCTGCACCCAGCATGGAGGCTTTGCCGCGCATCAGCGCTTCACCCACACACCAGGCCAAAACGGCACCGGCTGTCGCGATCAAAGTGTTGATGAAGGCTAGGGCTGCGAAACCGTTGGCTTCGAGGGCCGAGCCGGCGTTGAAGCCGAACCAACCCACCCACAGCAAAGAAGCGCCCACCATGGTCAATGTCAGGCTGTGAGGGGCCATCGATTCACGGCCATAACCCACACGCTTGCCCACCATGAAGGCGCCGACCAAGCCAGCCACCGCTGCGTTGATGTGCACCACAGTACCACCAGCAAAGTCCAAGGCACCCCACTGC
Source organism: Limnohabitans sp. Rim8 (assembly GCF_945869175.1). Lineage (GTDB taxonomy): Bacteria > Pseudomonadota > Gammaproteobacteria > Burkholderiales > Burkholderiaceae_C > Limnohabitans_A. The sequence continues at coordinate 17,889 of NZ_CAMBNZ010000054.1, forward strand.
CAGAGCAAACCGGCTTTGGAAGTCATTTCGTCCACGACTTCTTTGGAAGCGTAAGCGTCAGGGCCCATCCAGAACCACACCATGTGAGCGATCGGCAGGTAGCTGAAAGTGAACCACAAGACCATGAACGCCAACACCGCCGTGAACTTGATGCGCTCGGCAAAGGCACCGACGATCAAGGCGCAAGTGATGCCCGCAAACGTGGCCTGGAAGGCGGCAAAAGTGATTTCAGGAATCACAACGCCCTTGCTGAAAGTGGCGGCGTTGGCAAAGGTGCCCGCGACGTTGTCCCAGATGCCCTTCATGAACAAGCGGTCAAAACCACCGATGAAGGCATTGCCTTCGGTGAAAGCCAAGCTGTAGCCATAGATGAACCACAGCACGGTGATCATCGAGAAGGTGACCACCACTTGCATCAGCACCGACAGCATGTTTTTGCTGCGCACCAAGCCGCCGTAGAACAGGGCCAAACCCGGAATGACCATCAAAATCACCAAAATGGTGGACAGCATCATCCAGCCGGTATCGGCCTTGTTGGGCACCAACACAGGCGCAGCTTCTGCAGCAGCAGGCGCTGCTGCGGGTGCCGTGGCAGGTGCTGCGGCATCGGCCGGTTTGGCTTCGGCAGCCGGTGCTGTCACGGCGGCAGGTGCGGTCTGAGCCGTAGCGACAGAAGCCGCACCGAACACACCCCAGCCCAGACTCAGGCCCAAGGCCAAGGTCGCGAGAAGTTTTTTCATTTTTGGACTCTCTTTCTGGTCGATCAAAGGGCTTCAGCGCCGGTTTCACCGGTGCGGATGCGAACCACTTGCTCGAGGTCGTACACAAAGATCTTGCCGTCGCCAATCTTGCCGGTGCGCGCACCGCCTTCGAGGGCTTCAATGACGCGCTCGACGAGTTCGTCAGAGACTGCGGCTTCGATCTTCACTTTGGGCAAAAAATCAACCACGTATTCCGCACCTCGGTACAGCTCGGTGTGGCCTTTTTGACGACCAAAGCCTTTGACTTCGGTCACGGTAATGCCCTGCACGCCGATGCCCGAAAGTGCTTCACGC
>NZ_CAMBNZ010000055.1 GCF_945869175.1 Limnohabitans sp. Rim8
CCGAAGACCCGGTGCGCATCCTGCGCTTGGCGCGTTTTGCCGCGCGCTTTGCCGACTTCACCGTGGCCGAAGCAACGATGGCCTTGATGCGGCAGATGGTCGACGACGGTGAAGTCAACCATTTGGTGCCCGAACGCGTCTGGCAGGAACTGGCCAAGGGCCTGATGGCCGACAAACCGTCGCGCATGTTTGAGGTGCTGCGCGCCTGCGGTGCGCTGAAAGTGCTGCTGCCCGAGTTGGACCGCCTGTGGGGCGTACCCCAGCGCGCCGAATACCACCCGGAGGTGGACACAGGTGTGCACATGATGCTGGTGATGGACATGGCTGCGCGATTGAACATGCCCTTGCCCGTGCGCGTGGCTTGCCTGATGCACGACTTGGGCAAAGGCACCACACCCTCCAACCTGCTGCCGCGCCACCTCGGCCACGAAGGCCGCAGCGTCAAGTTGTTGCAACACGTTTGCACCCGCCTGCGTGTGCCCACCGAGGGCCAGGAACTGGCCGAGGTGGTGGCGCGTGAGCACGGCAACATCCACCGCAGTGCCGAATTGAACCCCGAAGCCGTGATGCGCCTGCTGGACCGCTGCGACGCCCTTCGCCAGGCCCAGCGCTTTGCACTGGTCCTGCAAGCGTGTGAGTGTGATGCACGGGGACGTTGGGGCTTTGAAGAGGCCGCCTACCCACAAGCCCAGCGTTTGCTGAAAGCCCAACAGGCGGCGCTGTCCGTCGAGACCGCGCCGATTGCCCAAGCTGCAGCCGCCCAAGGCCTCAAGGGGCCTCAAATTGGCGCGGAGATTGCTAAGGCACGCGTCAAAGCCATCGCACAGATGAATCTGTGAAGGGGGTTCACAGGTGCGAGCGCGCCCAGTCGGCGATGTCTTGCGCGCTGCGGAAAGCCCCAGCCTGACGCGCGACTTCTTGGCCGCGGACAAACAATGCGAGTGTGGGGATGCTGCGGATGTTGAAGCGGGCGGCGATGGCCTGCGCGTCTTCTGTGTTGAGTTTGGCCACCCGCACTTGGGGCTCCAAAAGCGCAGCGGCTTGTTCGTAAGCTGGGGCCATCATCCGGCATGGACCGCACCAAGGCGCACAAAAGTCCACCAGCACCGGCACATGGCTGCGGCCAATGTGCTTGTCAAAACTGGTGGCATCCAGCGTCAGCGGATGACCGTCAAAAAGCGCTGAGTGACAACTGCCGCAATCGGGGGCTTGGGCCATGTCGGCCACACGCACGCGGTTGGTGGTGTGGCAGTGCGGACAAACAATGTGCAAAGCGTTGGCTGAATCGGTCATGGGAACCCCTGTGTTGAAAAACCACTTGGGGGCCATCCTGCGCGATTCAAGGCCCAGGCAACCTGACCCAGGTCAAGACCAGGCGCCGGACAAGCTCAGCGAGCGGGGGGACGGCGAGGGGCCATCGGGGCGCGCCCGGCCAAATGGCGGAAGCTGATGCGGCCTTTGCTCAGATCGTAAGGCGAGAGCTCAAGCGTCACGCGATCACCCGCCAGAATCCGGATGTGGTTCTTGCGCATCTTGCCTGCGGAATAGGCAATCAGTTGGTGGCCGTTGTCCAAGGTCACACGGAATCGGGTGTCGGGCAACACCTCGTTGACCACGCCCATCAGTTCAATCAGTTCTTCTTTAGCCATTTAAAACGTCTTTCTCAAAGCAGGATCGGTTTGGTCGTCTGGCGCTCCACCCACAACATGCCCTCATCGAGGGCATATTGGCTGGCGGCGGCCGGTGTGGCAAATTCGGGCACAAACCGCATCACGCGGTCGGTGCTGGCGCTGCCACGGCCACTGGCCACAGACACTTGCGCGCCAAATGCGCCATTGGGCAAAGCCCTGGAACACGGTTGAATTCGGAATTTTCCCATGGAGATGGGTTGGTGTGAACAATATGTAATAGACATGTATTTTAACGAAGGGGGTGGCACCGCTGGGCTGGCCCTGTTCGGGGCTGCGTTGCGACACGGGTCTTGGCATGTCCTGCTGCCAAAAAAACGCCCCCATGTGCAAACCGCAAGGCCTGCCTGAACACTGCACCGTGCAGAGGTGCATGAAAAAGGAAGCAAAAAATCGTCCGAACCCAGCTTGGAAAAAGCATGGCGGGCGATGGGCACATTGGAGGACAAGACTGGCATCCCTCTGCCGGGATGCGCTATCGGCTCAGGTAGAGCGAGATGGGCATAAGTCGCCATTGGCGTGATGCACTGTAACACGTTCGGCTTGCAAGCCTTCCAAACCGGCCTCAGACCCAACGTGCGATCGCTGCGGCCAACAGGCTCAGCAGCAAGGTGCTGGTGATGGGAATGAAAAACTCGCGCCCGAACAAGCGAAAACGGAAGTCACCAGGCAAACGGCCAAAGCCCAGTTTTTGCAACCATTTCTGCAGGCCACTGAAGAGGATCAGGGCCAGAAACACCACGATGAGCCAACGCAACACAGCTTGCCCTGTTGCCGTTTAAAGGCGATGCGAGCGGTCACCCCGGGCAAAGCCCTGGGCAAACCCTTCGGAGGTGGTGGAAAAACCGATCACCTTGAACAACTCGCCCATTTCGTGCTCATTGATCAGGCGTTGGGCTTGGCTGCGTTCGGCCAAGCTGGCGGCAGCCATGCGCTCGGCCAAACCCAGGTTCAGCAAAAACCAGGCTTGGCTGGCGTAACCCAGCACATGCAGTCCGGCGTTTTGCCCGGCCATAGCCACGCCCGTGAAGTTGACATGGGCCGTGATGTCTTTTTGGCCCACGGCCAGCAGTGGGTTGTCGTCGGCCTGGTGCAACTGGTGGCACATGACGGTGCCCATGTGGCGTTGTGGGTGAAAGTACTCCGCCTCTGGAAAGCCGTAATCCAGAAAAAACGCCGCCCCGCCGCGCCCGGCCAACAAGCGCTCGGCCAGACTGGTCATGAACGCTTCGGCTTGGGGGTGAATCTCGGTCAGGTAATCGTGCGCACCCTCGATTTCAACAGGCGGGCGCAGTTCGGTCGGGCGGTCTTGCCATGCAAAGCCCTGGTCCGCGCTGACCACACCGCGTTCGTGCCAAACGCCACCTGTCCGTTGCAACAGCTGCACCGGCATCGCGTCCAGCACCTCGTTGCCCACCACCACCCCCTCCATGACATCGGGCCAGCTGTCGAGCCAGCGCACTTTGTCGGCGTATTTCAACAAGGTGTCGGCCTGGCGCGTGCGCAAAGTCCCCGACAAATCGATGATGGTGTAACGGGACACGGCTTCGCCCAAGCTGTCCAGCAACTGCAAAGCCAGCGCGCCCGTGCCTGCACCAAATTCCCAGACCTCTGGGGTGCCCGTGGCCTCCAAGGCCTCCAGCACCTGCACCGCCAAGGTCTGCCCAAAAAGCGGTGACATGCCCGGGGCGGTCACAAAATCGCTGCCCGAAGAAGGCATAGCGCCGAACTTTTGCAGGGCATTGGCGTAATACCCCCAACCCGGCTCGTACAAAGCCATGGCCATGAAACGGTCAAAACCGATCCAGCCATCTGCTTGTGCAATGGCTTGGTGGATGCGTTGGGTCAGATCCGAAGAAAGTGGAGAAACAGGGGTCACTCTCGGATTATCCTTGGTCCATCTCAGCTTTTGCGCACCCGCCTTCGGGAAGTGATGGCTTACGGCTGGCCAAGTCCATCCGCATTTCGCCAACAGGGTCCAGGGCCATCCCCGATAATGACTCTTTTCCTTCCCCCTTCGGCATCACTTTGAAACACGTCCTGATCACTGGCGGCGCGCTGCGTCTGGGTGCGACCCTGTGCCGAGCCTTCTCGCAAGCGGGCTGGCAAGTGTGGTGCCACTACCAGCGCTCGGCTCAAGCCGCCTTGGCGCTTCAGGCGTCCCTGCAGGCCACGGGTGCGACGGTGCGTCTGGTGCAAGCCGATCTGGCGCAAAGCGCCGAAGTCGAGCGCATGATGGCCCTCATCACGCAAACCACTGGACCACTCGATTGCCTGGTGAACAACGCCTCTTTGTTCGAGCCCGATGAAGGCACCGACATGGACTTGGCTGGCGCGCGCCAACAGCTCGAAGTGAATTTGATCGCGCCCATGGCGCTGGCCTCGCTCATGGCCCAACAAGCCGCGCCCAACGCCATCACCGGTCAACGCAGCGTGGTCCACATCCTGGACCAGAAGGTCTTCAACCTGAACCCGGATTACTTTTCGTACACCGTGTCCAAATTGGCGCTGGAGCGTGCTGTGGCTTTGCAGGCACAAGCCTTGGCCCCTTTGCGCGTGTGTGGCGTGGCCCCAGGCCTGATGTTTTTGAGCGGCCCGCAAACGCAAGACAACTTTGACCGCGCCAGCCGCGTGAACCTGTTGCGCCAGCCGATCGATCCGGCCCAAGTGGCCGCCACCTGCCTGTTTCTGGCACAAAACCCCTGCATCACCGGCACCACGATCAGTGTGGACAACGGTCAGCACCTGGTGCCTTTGGCCCGGGATGTGATGTTTGTGGCCGATGCCATGGACAAGAAAGACGCCTCATGAGCGACACCCTGAACGAGCTCGCGCTCCACTGCCGCCGCCTGTTTTTGCGCAACCACACCGTGGACGTGCGCATTGGCGCACACGATTTTGAAAAGCTCGGGGCCCAACGCCTCGTCTTCAATGTCGAGTTGTTTGTGCCCTACAGCGCGTCTACTCCCACACAAGATGACCTGTCCGAGGTGGTGGACTACGACTTCATCCGCGAGGTGATTGCACGCCACATCGCCATAGGGCATGTGGTGCTGCAAGAAACCCTTTGTGACGACCTGATGCGCGAGTTGATCGCGCATCCGCAGGTGCAAGCCGTGCGCCTGTCCAGCTGTAAACCCGATGTGTACCCGGACTGCGAAGCGGTTGGGGTTGAAATTTTTCAGATCAAACCCACGCCATGAAAACCCCTGCCGGACACCAAACCCTGGCGCTGACAGGTTTGCGCTTTGATGCCAACCTGGGCATCTTGGAACACGAAAAAACCGCGCCGCAGCCCATCCAGGTCGATGCCGAGCTGAACCTGGGCACGCAACCCCTGTTGCCCTGCGACGACGACATCCACCATGTGCTGGATTACCGCAAAGTGCGCAAGATCATCATCGACGAATGCACGGCCGAGCACATCAACTTGCTGGAGACGCTGATCGGCAAAGTCGCCAATCGCCTGATGCAGTTGCCCGGCGTTTTGGGCGTTCGGGTCAAGATTGCCAAACTTGAAATTTTTGAAGACTGCGAAGTGGCCATTCGCATGGAAACCGGACAGTGGTGAACCTCATGAACACAGAAACCGACAACGCCTGGGTACAAGCGCAAGCCGAATCAGAGGCCGCCAAGGCCATCAAGATCGAGCGCGAAACCCACAAGCTCGAAAAACGCCTGTGCCGCCAGATGGGCCAGGCCATCAGCGACTTCAACCTGATCGAAGCGGGCGACCGCATCATGGTCTGCATGTCCGGCGGCAAGGACAGTTACGGCATGCTGGACATCCTGCTCAAAATGAAGGCCCGCGCCCCGGTGGACTTTGAGCTGGTGGCGGTCAACCTGGACCAAAAGCAGCCCGGGTTCCCGGACCACATCCTGCCCGCTTACCTCAAAGCGCTGGGGGTGGAATACCACATCGAGACACAAGACACCTACTCGATCGTGAAGGACAAAATTCCCGAAGGCAAAACCATGTGCAGCCTGTGCTCGCGCTTGCGCCGGGGCATTTTGTACAGCGTGGCGCGCGAGCTCAAATGCAACAAGCTGGCGCTGGGCCACCACCGCGACGACATGCTGCAGACTTTCTTTTTGAACATGTTCTTTGGCGGCAAACTCAAAGGCATGCCCCCCAAACTGGTCAGTGACAACGGCGAGTTCATGGTGATCCGCCCGCTGGCCTATGTGGCCGAGTCCGACCTGATCCGTTGGGCAGCGCACCGACAGTTCCCCATCATCCCCTGCACACTGTGTGGCAGCCAGGAAAATTTGCAACGCCTGCAGGTGGGCAACATGCTGCGCGAGTGGCAAAAGAAGCACCCCGGCCGGATCGAAAACATGTTTGCCGCCCTGCAAAACGTGGTGCCCTCGCATTTGATGGACGCCAAACTGCACGGCTTCAAGGACTTGAAGATCACCGGCATCGAATCGGACGACGGCGACAAAGCCTTTGACGAAGAGGAATTCCAAGAAGCCGCCTTGCCGGGCATTCAGGTCATTTCGATGTGAACCTCAAGGAGACAAGCCATGCGTTCAGCCACTGAGCCACTCAAGCGGTGTTTTTCAATGGCCTTGGCCACCTTGGCCTTGACGGTGTTGACAGGCTGCGCCTCGATGCGCTTGATCGACAGCGATGTGGTCTCTGTGCCCGCCGTCCCTGCGGGCATGAACCTGCAGGGCGCCAAGTACCGCTTTGAACGCCTGCCTTCACAAGTGCACAACCCGGAAGCCGGGTTGGCCGAACAACAAGCCCAAGCGGCCATGACCGCTGTGGGCTTGGTGCGCGACGATGCAGGGGCCAGCCTGAGCGTGATGGTGGGTTTCAGCGGCACGAAATACCTGGCCGACCCGTGGGGTCGCCCCACAGGTCCTGGCGCGACGCCCTTTGGACGCCTGACCATCGGCACGGGTTTTGGCGGGGTTTTTGGCTCGCACATGGGGGTGGGCACAGGCATGCGCTTTCCACCTCCGACCCACTACCAACGCGAAGTCAGCCTGATTCTGCGCGACCTGAAATCAGGCCAAGTGGTCTACGAGACCCGCGCCAGTCACTCTGGTCCATGGAGCGACAGTGAACCGATTTTTGCCACCTTGTTCCAGGCCGCACTGGCCAACTTTCCCAACCCGCCCGCTGGGCTGCGCCGGGTCAACATCGAACTGCCGCGCTGAGACGCCATTCCCCCCATGTCTGAACCCACCCGAATACTGGCCATTCGCCACGGCGAAACCGCCTGGAACGTCGACACCCGCCTGCAAGGCCATCTGGACATCCCACTCAACGACGTGGGTTTGCGCCAGGCCCAGCATCTGGCCCAATCGCTGGCGGGGCGTGATGCCATCGATGCGATTTATGCCAGCGACCTCTCGCGCGCCCACACCACCGCTCAAGCGATTGCACAGGCCGTAGGCCAAACGGTGGGCCTGCACCCCGGATTGCGTGAACGTCACTTTGGCGCCTTCCAAGGCCGCACCTTTGCCGAGATCGAAGTCGAGTTGCCCGAACACGCCTTGCACTGGCGCAAACGCACACCGGATTGGACGCCCCCCGAAGGGGGCGAATCTTTGCTGGTTCTGCGAGAACGCATCATCCGCACGGTGAACGAACTGGCCGCCAAGCACCCGGGTCAACAGATCGTGCTGGTGGCCCACGGTGGCGTGCTGGACATCCTTTACCGCGCAGCGACTCGACTGGAACTCCAAGCGCCGCGCACTTGGGCGCTGACCAACACCGCCGTCAACCGGCTGCTGTGGACAGCGCAAGGCCTGTCACTGGTGGGCTGGGGGGACACCTCGCACTTGGAGGGTCTGGGCAAGGACGAAACCAGCGCCTGATCCAGCCCCGGGCATCACTGCCCAAACGATTTGGGCGGCGTAACCCCCAAATGTTTGAACGCCGCCAGCGTGGCCATGCGACCGCGTGGCGTGCGCTGCAAATAGCCTTGTTGGATCAAATACGGCTCGATCACGTCTTCAATGGTGTCGCGCTCTTCCCCAATGCTGGCGGCGATGTTGTCCAGGCCCACGGGGCCGCCGTCAAAACGGTGGATCACCGCTTCGAGCAATTTACGGTCCATCAAATCAAAGCCTTCGGGGTCCACATCGAGCATGACCAAGGCCTTCTGGGCCAAGCCTTTGTGGATGGTGCCGTCGCCCTTGACATCGGCATAGTCGCGCACGCGGCGCAGCAAGCGGTTGGCAATGCGCGGTGTCCCGCGTGAGCGGCGGGCGATCTCGAACGAGCCTTGTGGATCGATCGGGGCCTTGAGCAATCCGGCGCTGCGGGTCACGATGCGGGTCAATTCTTCGGGGGTGTAAAACTCCAGCCGCGACACAATGCCAAAACGGTCGCGCAAAGGGTTGGTGAGCATGCCCGCGCGGGTGGTGGCACCCACCAGAGTGAAAGGCTGCAGGTCGAGCTTGATGCTGCGGGCCGCAGGGCCTTCGCCGATCATGATGTCGATCTGGTAATCCTCGAGAGCGGGGTACAAAATTTCTTCGACCACGGGCGACAGGCGGTGGATTTCGTCAATGAAGAGCACATCGTTGCGCTCCAAGTTGGTCAGCAGCGCCGCCAAATCCTTGGGTTTTTCCAGCACCGGGCCGCTGGTCTGTCGCAGGTTCACGCCCAGCTCAGCGGCAATGATGTGGCTCAGCGTCGTCTTGCCCAGGCCGGGGGGGCCAAACAACAGCACATGGTCCAGGGGCTCAGCGCGCATTTTGGCGGCGCTGATGAAGATCTCCAGCTGCTCACGCACCTTCACCTGCCCGACGTATTCGTCGAGCAGCTTGGGGCGCAGGGCGCGTTCAATGGCCTCTTCCTGGTGCGATACCGGGGCGGCTGAAATGACGCGGGGCTCGGGCTGCGGCGCGAAATCGTCGGTGCGGATGCTCATGGCTCAGATCACTTCATTTGTTCAGGGCTTTGAGCGCCAGCTTGATGCCCTCACTCACGCCCACATCCACGGGCAGGCTCTTGAGCGCTGCAGCGGCTTCTTTGTCGTTGTATCCCAAGGCAATGAGGGCTTGCTGGATGTCGCTGTGCTCATCGGGAGTGTTCACGGCAAACAAGCCGCCCAAGTCGCCGCCCAACTTGCCTTTGAGTTCGAGCAGCAAGCGTTCGGCGGTTTTCTTGCCGATGCCGGGCACCTTGACCAAACGGCCAACCTCTTGCGTGGTGATGGCCTGCGCCAAATCGTTCACGCTCATGCCAGACAGCACCGACAGCGCGGTGCGGGGGCCAACGCCCGAGATTTTGATAAGCTGACGAAAGGCCTCGCGTTCGGCCAGGGTGGCAAAACCATAGAGAATTTGCGCGTCTTCGCGCACCACAAAGTGCGTGACCAGGCTGACTTTTTCACCCGTGGCAGGCAAGTTGTAAAAAGTGCTCATGGGCACATTGACTTCATACCCGACGCCCTGGCAGTCCACGATCACCTCCGGTGGGTTTTTGTCGCTCAGAATGCCGGTGAGTTTGCCAATCATGGGGGGCCTTTGGGTTGCATGGATATGGAGGAGAATCGGGGCTCCTTGGCCTGCACACAACCCAGCGAACCCTGCGAAACCACCCACGAACAGGATTATCCACTTGATCGTCAGACACACCTTCACGCCGCACAACAATACCCGCTTGTCCCACCTGTGCGGCCCGATGGAAGCCCATCTGCGCACCATCGAGGCAGGCTTGCAGGTGAACATTGCGCACCGCCACGAGCAGTTCAAGGTGGATGGCCCCAAAGCAGTGGCGCTTCGCGCCATGGAGATTTTGCAAGCCATTTATGAGCGGGCCGACCGCCCGATTGCCCCGGACATGGTGCAGCTCATGCTGGTGGGTGACAGCGGGGGCGAAGAAGCCGACTTGCCCGCCTTGCAAACCCGGCGCGCCGACCTGAAGGCCCGCACGCCGGTGCAAGCGGCGTATTTGGAAAGCATCGCCAGCCACGACATCAGCTTTGGCATTGGCCCAGCAGGCACAGGCAAGACCTATTTGGCCGTGGCCTGCGCGGTGGACGCACTGGAGCGCGCGAGCGTCCAACGCATTGTGCTCACGCGCCCGGCGGTCGAAGCCGGTGAGCGGCTGGGGTTTTTACCGGGCGACCTGTCGCAAAAGGTGGACCCGTATTTGAGGCCCTTGTACGATGCACTGTACGACCTGATGGGCCACGACAAGGTACTCAAAGCCTTTGAGCGCAACGCCATTGAAGTGGCCCCGTTGGCCTTCATGCGTGGACGCACCCTGAACAACGCCTTCGTGATCCTGGATGAGGCGCAAAACACCAGCTCCGAGCAGATGAAGATGTTCCTCACCCGCATCGGCTTTGGGGCCAAGGCGGTGATCACGGGCGACGTGAGCCAAATTGACCTGCCCAAGGGACAGTTGTCGGGCCTGATCGATGCAGAGCGGGTCTTGAAACGCGTCAAGGGCATCGCCTTCACGCGGTTTTCCAGCGCCGACGTGGTGCGGCACCCCTTGGTGGCACGCATTGTGGACGCCTACGACGCGCAAGGCAGCGCTGCCATGCGCGCAGGCGTCACGACCCGCCGCAAGCCTTTGCCCAGTGACGATTGAACGCACCGATTTCAAACACATGGCCCTGCAACAACTCCAGCTCTCTTTGCAATTTGGCGATATCCCCAACGCCGCCCGGCACCGCGCCGCCCTGCCCCGCCACGCGGTGACACGCGCCATCCGCCATGCGCTGGCCGATGACGCCGAAATCACGGTGCGCATCGTGGGTGAAGAAGAGGGCCGTGTGCTGAACCAAAGCTATCGCAAAAAAGACAAGGCCACCAATGTGCTAACCTTCAATTACGCGCAAACACCTGTGGTGATGGCCGACTTGGTGCTGTGCGCGCCGGTGGTGGCGCGAGAGGCCAAAGAACAAGGCAAGACGCTGGCGGCGCATTACGCGCATTTGCTGGTGCACGGCACTTTGCATGCGCAGGGATGGGACCACGAGACCAGTGCGGCCGATGCTCTAGAGATGGAAGCCTACGAAATCGACATCTTGGCGGGCTTGGGGCTGAAAAACCCTTATCTGTGACTGTGTGAGGTTCCGGTTTGGGCAGGGCCGGATTCCTCATGACGGGGTACCCCGCATCGCCCCATTCCCAACTCTCTGAAAACCATCAGAGCAACCGAACCTTCACGCTCTTGCCCTTGATCTTGCCGTGTGACAACTGCGCCTCCACCTTTTTGGCCAATGCAGCTTGCACCGCCACATAGGTGGAAAACTCGTTCACATTGATCTTGCCCACCTGCTCTCGCGTCAAGCCGCATTCACCCGCCAAAGCGCCCATCACATCCCCCGCGCGAATCTTTTCCTTGCGACCGCCCACAATCTGCAAGGTGCGCATCGGCGGCTGCAAAGGCCCACCATCGGCAGGTGCCAAGCCCGACAAAGGTGCCCAAGTCGATTCGCGCCCTTGCATCACCTCGATCTTGCCGACCGAGCCCATCTCGTCCATGCTGGCCAGCGTGAGCGCCAAGCCTTCGGCATCGCCCCGGCCGGTGCGGCCGATGCGGTGGATGTGGATTTCGGCGTCGGGCGTCACGTCCACGTTGATCACGGCCTCCAGCCCTTCCACGTCCAGCCCGCGTGAGGCCACATCGGTGGCCACCAGCACCGAGCAGCTGCGGTTGGCAAACTGCACCAGCACTTGGTCACGTTCACGCTGCTCCAACTCGCCAAACAGCGCCAGCGCGCTGTAGCCCTGCGCCTGCAGCACCGCCACCAAATCGCGGCATTGCTGCTTGGTGTTACAAAACGCGAGCGTGCGCTCAGGGCGGAAATGCGCCAGCAACTTGGACACAGCATCCAGACGCTGGCTTTCGCTCACCTCGTAAAACACTTGACGGATTTTGTGGGCGCTGTGCTGCGCCTCTACTTTCACGGTTTGCGGTGAACGCATGAACTGCGCCGCCAGTTTGGCGATGCCTTCAGGGTAAGTGGCCGAAAACAACAAGGTCTGGCGGTCTTTGGCGCACTGGCGCACCACCTTGGCGATGTCGTCAAAAAAACCCATGTCCAGCATGCGATCGGCCTCGTCCAGCACCAGCGTGTTGACGCCCGCCAGACTCAGCGAACCGCGCTCCAGGTGGTCCAAAATCCGCCCGGGCGTGCCCACCACCACATCGGCGCCGTGCTCCAGGCTCACGGTCTGGCCACGCAGGGCCACACCGCCACACAGGGTGACCACTTTCACGTTTTGCCGGGCACGGGCCAGGCGGCGGATTTCCTGCGTCACCTGATCGGCCAGCTCGCGGGTGGGGCACAAAATCACGGCTTGAATGGCGGCACTGGGCGAACCCGCACTTTGCAAGCGCTCGATCAGGGGCAAGCCAAAGGCGGCCGTTTTGCCGCTGCCGGTGCTGGCTTGCGCAATCAGGTCTTGCCCCGCCAAGGTCAGGGGCAAGCTGGCCGACTGGATGGGCGTCATCTGGGTGTAGCCCAGTTGCTCAAGATTTTGGAGGGTGGCGGTGGCCAGTGCAAGCTGGTCAAAGCCCGAGGTCATCGAGACGGGGGAGGCAGCGGGAGATTTTTCAGTCATGCTCCGATTATCGGCGGCCACCGATCCCGCCTCATACTCAAGCCGTCATGCGCATCGGAATCGTGATCGGCCCGTCGTTGACCAGCGTCACCTTCATGTCGGTGGCAAAGCGGCCGGTTTGCACCACCGGGTGGGCTTTTTGCGCCTGGGCAACAAAATACGCGTACAAGCGCTGGGCATCGTCCGGCGCTGCTGCAGCGGAAAACCCCGGGCGCGTGCCCGAAGACACATCGGCCGCGAGCGTGAACTGGCTCACCACCAGCAGACCGCCCGCCACATCTTGGACGCTCAGGTTCATCTTGCCCGCCTCGTCGCTGAAGATGCGCAGTTTGAGCATTTTGGCCAGCATTTTGTCGGCCACCGCCTCGGTATCGCCTTTTTCGGCGCACAGCAACACCAACAAGCCCGTGCCAATTTGGCCGATCACCTCGCCACCAACGCGCACACTGGCTTCGCTCACCCGCTGCAGCACGGCGATCATTTCAAATCCCGCGCATCGTTGAAATGCACCTCGACATCGCTGGGCAAGAGCTGAATGGTGGCACGCAAACCGGGCACCTCGCTCATCAAGGCTTGCTCGACACTGCCGCGCAAGGCCGCGGCCCGCCCCAAAGTCCAACTGGCGGGCATGTGCATGTGCACATCCACAAAACGGCGCTGCCCGGCTTTGCGGGTGTGCAGGTGGTCGAACCGGATGATCTCGGTCTCGCCACGCTGGTGCGCAAAACCATCCAGGACTTTCTGCACATCGACCAGCACCTCAGGCTCCAAGGCCTCGTCCATCAGGCCTTGTGAGGACAGCCAAATCAGGTGCCAGCCTTCTTTCAAAATGTTCAGCGCGACAGCCATCGCCACCACCGCGTCCAGCCACAGCCACCCCGTCACCCCCACCAGGCCAATGCCGATCACCACTCCCGCCGAAGTCCAGACGTCGGTCACCAAATGACGGGCATCGGCTTCCAGAGCCAAGGAACGGTGCTGCTTGGCCGCGCGAAACATCAGCCAGGCCAGCAAGCCATTGAGGGCCGAACTGCCCACCGACAAGGCCAAACCCAGGCCCACTTGTTCGATGGGTTGAGGATCAAACACCCGGTGCGCCGCCGCCCAAATGATGCCCAAAGCGGCCACCACGATCAGGATGCCCTCAAAGCCAGAAGAAAAGTATTCCGCTTTGTGGTGCCCATAGGGGTGCTCTTCATCCGCCGGCATGGCGGCCACCGTGACCATCATCAATCCAAAAATCGCACTGGCCAAATTGACCAAAGACTCCATCGCGTCCGACAGCAAGCCTACAGAGTCGGTGAGCCACCATGCCAGGGTTTTCAAGCCAATGGTGATCAGCGCCACCACCACCGATGCCCACAGCATGCGCTTAGGCGACATCCAGGCGTCAAAGTTTTTCATGGGCTCAGCATACCCCCTGGACATGAAGTGCCGATGGGCTTCGTGGGCATCAAGACAGTGTCACTTTGACAAATTTCCGCTTGCCGACCTGAACGATGTAAGTGCCTGCTTCGAGTTTCAGGCCCTTGTCACTCACCACGCTGGAGTCCACACGCACACCGCCGCCGTCCACCAAGCGACCAGCTTCAGTGGTCGAAGGGGCCAGACCGGCCGACTTGAGCAAAGCGCCAATCCCCAGCGGCGCCCCCGACAAAGACACCGTCGGGATGTCGTCCGGCACGCCGCCCTTGCTGCGGTTGATGAAGTCCTGCTCTGCAGCTTCGGCCTCGGCCACGCTGTGAAAACGCGCTGTGATTTCCTTGGCCAACATGACTTTGGCGTCTTTGGGGTTGCGCCCGCTTTCCACTTCTTTTTTCAGCGCCTCGATCTCGGCCATGGAGTTGAACGACAACAAGGTGTACCAACGCCACATCAACACATCAGAAATGCTGAGCACTTTGGCAAACATGCTGTTGGGTGCTTCGGCAATGCCGATGTAGTTGTTTTTTGACTTGGACATTTTGTCCACGCCATCCAGGCCTTCGAGCAGCGGCATGGTCAAGATGCATTGCTGCTCTTGCCCGTATTCAGCCTGCAGGTGTCGGCCCATGAGCAGGTTGAACTTCTGATCGGTGCCGCCCAACTCCAAGTCACTTTTGAGCGCGACCGAGTCATAGCCCTGCATCAGGGGGTACAGGAACTCATGGACACTGATGGGCGTACCCGCCTTGAACCGGTCATGAAAATCGTTTCGCTCCATCATACGGGCCACGGTGTACTTGGCCGCCAGTTGGATCATGCCCATGGAGCCCAAAGGCAAACTCCACTCGCTGTTGTAGCGAATTTCGGTTTTGGCCGGATCGAGCACCAAGCTGGCCTGTTTGTAATAAGTCTCGGCATTGAGCTTGATTTGCTCTGGCGTCAAAGGCGGGCGGGTGCTGTTGCGACCCGACGGATCACCAATCAAACTGGTGAAGTCGCCAATCAAAAAGATGACCTGGTGCCCCAAATCCTGCAACTGGCGCATCTTGTTGAGCACCACGGTGTGGCCAATGTGGATGTCGGGTGCAGTCGGGTCCAACCCCAATTTGATGCGCAAAGGCACCCCGTTGGCCTCCGATTTGGCGAGCTTTTGTAACCAATCCTCCTTGGGAATCAGCTCCTCGCACCCTCGCAAAGTGACCGCCATCGCCTCCAGGGTTTTGTCCGTCACGGGAAATTTTGTAACAAGCGATTGATTCATAAGGGTTTTTTCTAAAGTCAAATGGCCATAGACCGGTACAATGGTCCATTATTTCCAGGTCGTTCATTTTAGGGGCGGCTTGACTGTGAACCTCGTGCCCGGCTTTCAAACAGTGAACAGGCCACGAAACACCAAACTATTTGATGCCATTTTTCGTTTCTCTCCAGACCCGTCTGGTGTCTTTTTTAGTGGGCTTTCTGTTCCTGTGCACCGCCGTGCTCGGCGCGGTGCTGCTGGGCGCGCAGCGCTTGCTGGCTTGGCTGGATGGACAGCACCCCCAGCTGAACCAGGCCCTTCTGTCTTTCACGCGCTGGCTCAAAAAGCACCCCAAAACCATCAGCGCCACTTTGGCCTCTGTACTCTTGGCAGGCGGCGGTGGTGCTTTTGCGGTTGCCAATTTAGGGCCTGACATCTCCGATCAACCGGTGGTCACGGTGACCGTCCCCGTTGAATCGCCGTCTTTGCAGGCCCAAGCCCAAGCGCTCGATTTGGTCAACATGCGCCTCACGCGCACTGACAGCACACGTTCTTCAGACACCCCAGAGAGCCTGCTGCGCAGGCTGGGCATGGTGGACCCCGATGCTGCTGCCTTTTTGCGCAAGCACCCTTTGGCCAAACAGGCCCTCAAACAAGCCGGACGTTCGGTGGTGGCCGAGGCGGACAGCCAAGAGCGTTTGAGCCAATTGCATGTTCGTTGGCTCAACAACGAAAGCGACACATTCTTTCAACGTTTGTCCATCCAGCGCACTGACAAAGGCCTGCAGGCGGCTTTGGCCACCTCGCCCATGAACACCAGTCTGCGCATGACGGGTGGCACCGTCGCCAGCTCCTTGTATGACGCCGCCGATGAAGCGCGTTTGCCAGACGCCATCGTGGGCCAATTGACGCAGATTTTCTCGAGCCAAATCGACTTCCACCGCACCCTGCGCAAAGGTGCCCGGTTTGCGGTGGTTTACGAAGTTTTGGAAGCCGATGGTGAGCCGATTCGCACCGGCCGCGTTTTGACAGCCGAGTTCAACAACGGCAACAAAACCTACGAGGCCGTTTGGCACGAAGAACCCGGTCAAAAAGGCAGCTACTACAGCTTGGACGGCAAAACATTGAGCCGAACTTATTTGGCTTCGCCTGTGGCGTTCTCTCGCAAAACCAGCGGTTTTGCCATGCGCCTTCACCCCATTTTTCAGACCATGAAAGCGCATTTGGGCGTGGACTATGCAGCACCCATGGGCACCCCCGCTCAAACCGTCGGTGACGGCGTGGTTGAGTTTGCAGGTGTGCAAGGCGGCTTTGGCAATGTGGTGATTGTTCGCCACGGCAACAACCACTCCACCGTGTACGCCCACCTCAGCCGCATTCAGGTTCGCAAAGGTCAGTCGGTTCAAAAAGGGCAAACCATTGGAGCTGTCGGCTCGACTGGCTGGTCCACCGGACCTCACTTGCATTTCGAGTTCCGCGTCAATGGCACCCACGTTGACCCGCAAAAGGTGATTCAGCAGGCGCAAAGCGTGCCCCTGAGCCCGGTCGCCATGGCACGTTTCAAAGCGGTTGCAGCCCAAGCCCGCACGCAGCTGCAGGCAGCAGGCCAAATGCGAGAAGGCAACCTTCAGTGATCCACAAGGGCCGCAAGGCCCTTTTTTGATGCGCTGGCAGACACCGTCAGTGCGTCCACCTGAATACCGCCCCAAACCCAAGCGCCTATGACTCCAGCGCCGCCTGCTCAGATGACCGTCCCGCAGCACTTCATTGGCCTGATGTCTGGCACCTCTTTGGATGGCGTGGACGGCGTGCTGGCCCAAATCCACCCTCAAGGGCAGTTGGTGGTTCAGACGCATGCTTTCACCGCTTTCGATGGGCCCTTCAAAGTCGAGTTGATGGCGCTCAACCAAAGTGGTGAGAATGAGCTGCACCGCAGTGCGCTCGCGGGCAACCAAATCGCACGCCACTACGCCCAAGTCGTTCAAGACTTGTTGGTGACCAGTGGCCTGCAAGCCCAGGACATCGCTGCCATTGGTGCCCACGGGCAAACCGTGCGTCACCGGCCATTGGAATTTGATGGCGACACAAGCTTGCAACGCGCCCCTGTGGGCTACACCCTGCAATTGATTAATCCCTCTTTGCTCGCCGAGTTGACGGGCATCGATGTCGTGGCGGATTTTCGCAACCGCGATCTGGCGGCAGGCGGTCAGGGTGCCCCCTTGGTGCCAGCCTTTCACCAAGGTGTTTTTGGCCGCCAGGGGTCTTGTGTGGCCGTGCTCAACATCGGGGGCATCTCCAACTTGAGCGTGCTCCACCCCGATGGTTCGGTGCTCGGATGGGATTGCGGCCCTGGCAATGCGCTCATGGACTTTTGGTGCAGCACCCACACCGGCCAAGCCTTTGACCACAATGGTGCTTGGTCGGCCACCGGGCAAGTCACGCCCGATTTGTTGGCGACCTTGATGGCGGAAGCCTTTTTGCAGCGAACACCCCCCAAAAGCACAGGGCGTGATTTGTTCAACCCCGCTTGGCTGCAAGCGCGCTTGCCTGCCGAAACCTTGCCAGCTCAAGACGTTCAGGCCACCTTGACCGAGTTCACGGCCTTGGCCTGCGCCCACGATGTGCAGCGTCACGCACCGCAAGCTCAAGAGTTGATTGTGTGTGGGGGTGGGGCATTGAACGGCCAACTCATGCAGCGTTTGGCCCTACACCTGCCAGGCGTGCAAGTGGTCAGCAGCGAACTTCGGGGCCTACCGCCTTTGCAAGTGGAAGCCGCCGCCTTTGCTTGGCTGGCCGCTAAAACCGTACGCCGCGAAACATCAAGCTTGCCCAGCGTCACGGGCGCCCAAGGCGCCCGTGTCTTGGGGGCCATGTACCCCCGTTGAGGTGTGGCGGGCAGGGCCCGCCGCGCAACCCATCAGGTCGAGAAAGACGAGCCGCAACCGCAGGTCGATGTGGCGTTTGGGTTCTTGATGACAAACTGAGCGCCTTGCAGGTCTTCTTTGTAATCGATCTCTGCACCGATCAGGTACTGGTAACTCATGGCGTCAATCAGCAAAGACACGCCGTTCTTGCTCATGGTGGTGTCGTCTTCGTTGGTGATCTCATCGAAGGTGAAGCCATATTGGAAGCCGGAGCAACCGCCACCTTGCACAAACACGCGCAGCTTCAAATCGGGGTTACCTTCCTCGGCGATCAAGTCTGCGACTTTGGCCGCAGCGCTGTCGGTGAAGACAATCGGGGCGGGCATTTCGGTCTGGATATTTTCGGCAAGAGCGCTCATGGTATTTCTCCGGTTCAATGCCAAATAGTATAGCGCGCTGGTCGGGAATTACAGCGTCTCGGCGCAGTAACGCTACTGAGCACATGGACTTTGCCGGACCCAGGTAAGAGCCACCAAGATGACGCTCTGAAAACAAAAAGCCGCTACGGCGAACCGAGCGGCTTTTTGAAGAAGCAGAAAAAGCGGATTAGCGCTTGGAGAACTGCTTGCGGCGGCGGGCTGAGTGGAAGCCGACCTTTTTACGTTCCACTTCACGGGCGTCGCGGGTGACAAAGCCAGCTTGGCTCAGCATAGGCTTGAGCGAAGCGTCATAGTCAATCAGGGCACGGGTGATACCGTGGCGCGATGCGCCGGCTTGACCGGATTCGCCACCGCCGTGCACGTTGATCATGATGTCGAAAGTTTCGGCATGGTTGGTCAACATGAGGGGTTGCTTGGCGATCATGATCGAAGTCTCGCGGCCAAAGTAGGCTTGGATGTCCTTGCCATTGACCGTGATCTTGCCAGTGCCTTTTTTCAGAAACACGCGGGCGACGCT
>NZ_CAMBNZ010000056.1 GCF_945869175.1 Limnohabitans sp. Rim8
CGCCCAAGACCTGAGCGTGCGCTTTGGCGGCGTGCTGGCCGTCAACAAGGTCAGCTTCGACGTCAAGCGCGGCGAGGTCTTCACCCTGATTGGCCCCAATGGTGCTGGCAAGACCACGGTGTTCAACCTGATCAGCCGCATCTCCACCCCCACCACGGGCGCGATTGACTTTGCCGGGCCGCAAGGCACCCTTCGCCTGACTGACCAACCGCCGCACCAAATAGCCGGGCTGGGCATTGCCCGCACATTTCAGAACATTGAACTGTTCGAGCACGCCACCGTGCTGCAAAACCTCTTGATTGGCCGCCACACACACCGCAAGACGGGGCTGTGGAGCGAAATGTTCTTCACTGGCAAAACCCGTGCGGGTGAGATGGAGGCGCGTGAGAAAGTCGAGGAGGTCATTGACTTTCTGGACCTGCAACACCACCGCGACTCGATGGTGGCAGGCTTGCCTTATGGCGTGCGCAAAGTGGTCGAGCTGGCCCGCGCTCTGTGCACAGCGCCCAAGCTGCTGCTGCTGGACGAGCCCTCTTCGGGCCTGAACGTCGAGGAAACCGAAGACATGGCCTTCTGGATTTCGGACATCAAAAACGAGTTGGGCATCACTGTGCTGATGGTGGAGCACGACATGAGTTTGGTCTCCAAAGTGTCGGACCGCGTGTTGGCCATGAGCCAGGGCGAAGAAATCGCCACCGGCACCCCCAGTCAGGTGCAAAGCGACCCCGGCGTGATTGAAGCCTATCTGGGCTCGGTGGACGACGTGTCTGCTTTTCGTCGCGAAAATTACGTGCCCGGAGGTGCCCCATGAGCGCAGCCATCCAAACCCTGAACACGTCGGCAGAGGCGGCCGATGAGAACGTGATGCTCAAGTTGCTCAACGTGGAGAGCGCCTATGGCCCGATCAAGGCGATTCGCGGCGTGAGCCTGCAGGTGCGCCAAGGCGAGATTGCCACTGTGCTTGGCTCCAACGGCGCGGGCAAGACCACCATCCTCAAAACCATCAGCGGCATCATCGACCCGCGCAAGGGTTCGATCGAGTTCAAGGGCCAAAGCATCACTGCGCAAGACCCTGCCATCATCGTGCAGCGAGGCCTGATGCATGTGCCCGAAGGGCGCGAGGTGTTCCCGCTGCTGTCGATTCGCGACAACCTGCTCATGGGCGCCTACACCCGCAAGGACCGCGATGGCGTGGCGCGCGACATGGAAGCCGTGTACAACTACTTTCCCATCCTGCGCGAGCGGGCCGCGCAAGATGCGGGTTTGCTCTCAGGCGGTCAGCAGCAGATGCTGGCCATCAGCCGAGCGCTGATGGCCAACCCCGACCTGATCTTGCTCGACGAACCGAGCCTAGGCCTGTCCCCGAAGCTGACCAAGGAAATCTTCGAGATCGTGGTGCGCATCAACCGCGAACGCGGCACCACCATCTTGCTGGTCGAGCAAAACGCCAACATGGCGCTCAACGCCTCCGATTACGGTTATGTGCTGGAAAACGGTCGCATCGTCATGGAAGACACCTGTGCCCGCTTGCGTGAAAAAGAGGACATCAAGGAGTTTTACTTGGGCATGAAGGAAGAGGGCGTGCGCGCCGACCGCCGTTGGAAAAAGAAGAAAACCTGGAGATAAAACATGAGCCAACTCTGGGACACCTCTGGCATTGCGCCGCAAAAAAATGTCGTCATGGCGGGCGAGACCATCCCCGCCATCTTCTGGAACGCCGTGGCCGCACGCGGCCCCCGTGTCTGGATGCGCCAAAAAGACTTTGGCATCTGGCGCAGTTGGACTTGGAACGAGACCGCTCAAGCCGTGCGCGAGATCGGTCATGGCCTGATGGCCTTGGGCTTTGAGGCCCGGCACACCGCCTCCATTTTGGCCAACACCAACATCGAGTGGGTGCTGTGCGACCTGGCCGTGCTGAGCGCCGGTGGCGTGTCCAACGGCATCTACCCGACCGACGCGGCCGAGCAAGTGCATTACCTTTGCGAAGACTCAAGCACCCGCGTTCTGT
Organism: Limnohabitans sp. Rim8; assembly: GCF_945869175.1. Taxonomy (GTDB): domain Bacteria; phylum Pseudomonadota; class Gammaproteobacteria; order Burkholderiales; family Burkholderiaceae_C; genus Limnohabitans_A. The sequence goes on from NZ_CAMBNZ010000056.1 coordinate 2,009, forward strand.
TTGTCGAGGACGACGAACAACTCGACAAGGCCTTGGCCGTGCGTGACACCTTGCCCTTGTTGCAAAAAATCGTGGTGTTCGACATGGAGGGTCTGCGCGACTTCCATGATCCGCAGGTCATCAGCCTGAAAGAATTGCGCGCCCAGGGCCGCGAGCATCTGAAAGCACATCCCGAACTGTTGGTGCAGCGCACACTGGCTTGCCAGCCCGAAGAGTTGGCTATTTTGGTTTACACCTCGGGCACCACCGGCAAACCCAAAGGCGGCATGCACAGCCACCGGGGTTTGGTCTACAGCGTGCGGGGTTACAACACCTTGATCGCTCGCGACGAGCGTGACGAGTGCATGTGCTTTTTGCCCTTGTGCCACATTGCCGAGCGCATGGGCGGCGAATATTTCTCGATGTACACCGGGGCCAAACTCAACTTTGTCGAGAACCCCGAAACCGTGCCCGAGAACGTGCGCGAAATCGCGCCCACCGTGTTCACCGCCGTGCCCCGTGTGTGGGAGAAGTTTTACTCGGGCGTGATGATCGCGCTCAAGGAAGCCGGTGGTCTGCAGCAAGCCGTTTATGGCTGGGCGATAGGTGTGGGCCAGCAAGTGGCCGATTTGGTGCTGGCGCAAAAGCCGGTGCCCGTCAGCTTGAAGTTGCGCTTTCATGTGGCTCGATTGCTGGCGCTGAACAATGTGCGCAAAATGATCGGCATTCACCGTGCGCGCTTTCTGGTCACGGGTGCAGCCCCCATTTCCCCTGATCTGGTGCGTTGGTATTTGGCGCTGGGCTTGCCCATGCTGGAAGTCTGGGGCATGACCGAGACCTGTGGTGCGGCCACTGGCGTTCCCGCCGACCGCATCAAGCCAGGCTCCATTGGCCCTGCGGCCGAGTTCAACGAGATGCGTCTGGACCCGGTGACCGGCGAAATTTTGGTGCGTGGCCCCAATGTCTTCATGGGCTACCTGAACCAGCCCGAGAAAACGGCTGAAACCATCGATGCCGACGGCTGGCTGCACACGGGCGACGTGGGCGTGGTCGACGAGGAAGGGTTTTTCCGCATCACCGATCGCATGAAAGACATCATCATCACGGCTGGCGGCAAAAACATCACCCCCAGCGAGTTGGAAAACGAATTGAAATTTTCCCCCTACGTCACCGACGCGGTGGTCATCGGCGACAAACGCCCTTACCTGACCGTGATCGTCATGATCGACCAGGAAAACGTCGAGAAATACGCACAAGACAACGATGTGCCTTTCTCCAACTACGCGAGCCTCACACATGCTGCGCAGGTGCAGGCGCTCATTCAGGGCGAGATGGATCGGGTGAACAAGAAGTTTGCCCGCGTCGAGCAGATCAAGAAGTTCTGGTTGCTAGACACCCAGCTGAGCGCCGAAGACGAAGAACTCACGCCGACCATGAAGCTCAAGCGCAAACTGGTCGAAAAGAAATATACGCCTCAAATTGAAGCGATGTACCGCTGACCTATTCACCTTTCACTTTCAACAGGAGACCTGCACCATGAAACTCAAACTCAGTCTGTTCGCCGCTGCGATGGCGCTCACCGCGGGCGTGGCCCTGGCCCAAACGCAAGGGGTGTCCAAAACCGAAATCACGCTCGGCTCGATCCAAGACTTGTCCGGGCCGCTGGCGGGCTTTGGCAAGCAAGTGCGCCTGGGCATGATGCTGCGTGTGGACGAAGCCAACGAGCAAGGCGGCATCAATGGCCGCAAGTTCAAATTGCTGGTCGAAGACTCGGCTTATGACCCGCGTCGCGCCGTGCTGGCGGCACAAAAGCTGGTTAACCAGGACAAGATTTTTGCCATGATCGGCCACATTGGCACTGCGCAAAACATGGCGGCCATGCCGGTGCAGTTCCAGAAGAATGTGATCAACTTTTTCCCAGTCACTGCAGCGCGTGAAATGTACGAACCTTTCCACAAGCTCAAGTACTCGTTTGCCGCCACCTACTACGATCAGATGCGACTGGGTGTGCCGATCCTGGTGAAGGAAAAGAACGCCAAGCAAATCTGCGCGATGCACCAAGACGATGAATTTGGTTTGGAAGTGTTCCGTGGTGCCGAAGAAGGCCTCAAGAGCATGGGCATGCAATTTGCCGAAGTCACCACTTACAAGCGCGGTGCCACGGACTTTGCATCGCAGATGCAAAAGCTGGCCTCGTCCAAGTGTGACTTCGTGGTCATGGGCACCATCATCCGCGAAACCATTGGTGGCATCGCCACTGCGCGTCGTCTGGGCTTCAACCCCACTTTCCTCGGTTCGAGCGCGTCTTACACCGACCTGATCCACAAATTGGGCGGCCCTGCCATGAATGGCTTTTATTCCACCATGTCGACCCAGCACCCTTACCTGGACGAGGCCGCACAGCCCATCCGTTTCTGGGCCAACAAGTACAAGACCAAGTTCAATGAAGACCCGACCGTGTTCTCGGTCTACGGTTACAACGCCATTGACTCGTTTTTGCGCGCAGTTGAGAAATCTGGCAACAACGTGACCACCGAGAGCATCATCAAGGCCATGGACACGATGGTGATCCCGCCCGATATTTTCGGCACAGGCGAAATGACGTTCACTGCCACCAAGCGTCTGGGCAGCAACGCTTCGCGCATGTCGCAAATCATCGACGGTCGCTGGAAGGTGACCTCGGGCTACTTCAGCGACAAGAAGTAAATCCTGCAGCCCTCGCTGCATGAAACAAACCGCCAGTGCCCGCAAGGGCCTGGCGGTTTTTTTTGGGGCCACTCAACACTCAAACGTCGGGCAAGGCTTGAATGGGTATGGGCTCACCCATGAACAGCTGACCCACAGGGTAGGCCAGCCAGAGCCAAAAACCAAAAGTCAGAGGGTTGGTCAACATGGTCATGACAGCCGCTGCTGGAATGTTGCCGCGCCACCATGTGCAGTGGGCTGCAGCGACAAAAGTCTGTCCCAAAGGAATCACAAACGCCCAAAAAGTGCCAATGGCCACGCCTCGTGCCACCGATTCGCGCTTCAGCCTCCACAGTTGAGGGTTGAGCAGGTGGTGTGCAATAGGTTTTAACCAAGCATATTGGGCCAGTGATTCGCGTGTTGGTAATGCCCTTTGCAGTGAGGAGTTCAGTTTTTTGAAGAAAGACATGGCGCTTCCGGTGGGTCGGTCAGTCATGTTGCTCATCAAATTCTTCAGAAAAAAGCAAGAAAACCAAGTTGAATACTCTTGTTTTTCAAGAATGAATAATGAATTTATTCAGTAAAAATATATGCATACGTGTCAATTGATCGGTCATCTGACTGGAGATCCCTTCGAGTCCGTTCAAAGATCAATTCGGCTTCCATTGTGTGTTCAATATCAATGAGGTGTTTGATGGAAACCATCGCTCCCCTGTGGCTCTGGGCTACATTCGTGGCCATTGTGTTGGTCTCGCTGTTTGTAGATTTTGTGGTGCTCAAAAAGCAAGGTGCCCACGACATCGGCGTCAAGGAGGCGCTGAATTGGTCCCTGATTTGGATCGCGTTGAGCTTTTTGTTCAATGGGCTGTTCTGGTGGGCCATCAAGGACACCACCGGTTCGGTGGAGATGGCGAACACCAAGTCGCTGGAATTCTTGACGGGTTACCTGATTGAAAAATCACTCGCGGTAGACAACATTTTTGTCTTTCTGATGATCTTCACTTACTTCGCCGTACCTGCGAATTTCCAGAAGCGTGTGCTGATGATTGGCATCATCGGCGCCATCGTTTTGCGCACCATCATGATTTTGGTGGGCGGTTGGTTGCTGGCCGAGTTCCACTGGGTGCTCTATGTCTTCGGTGCCTTCCTGATCCTGACGGGTGTGAAGATGTGGTGGGCTGCGGGCAAGGAGCCTGATCTGGACGACAATCCGGCGCTCAAGTTGCTGCGCAAAGTCTTGCCCGTCAGTCAGAACTACGATGGTGAAAAATTTTGGACAATCGAAAACGGCAAAAAGATTGCGACCCCCTTGTTCATGGTGATCTGCCTGATCGCCTTGACCGATCTGATTTTTGCGGTGGACTCGATTCCGGCTATTTTCGCGATCACCTCTGACCCCTTCATCGTGCTGACCAGCAACGTGTTTGCGATCCTGGGTTTGCGTGCCATGTATTTCCTGTTGGCTGCTGTGGCCAACAAGTTCCATTTGTTGAACTACGGCCTGGCAGTGATCCTGGTGTTCATCGGCACCAAGATGTGCCTGATCGACGTGTTCAAGATTCCGGTGGGCATCTCGCTGGGTGTGGTGGTTGGTATCTTGGCTGCAACCATGTTGTTGAGTGTGCGTTCAGCCAAGGCTTGATGGGCAGCATCTTCAAAAGAGACCCCGGGTTCTTGGTGTCCCGGGGCCTCTTTGCTTTTCAAACAGCGGCTTCTGTGGCTTGCAGCAGCCGCTGCACCAGTGGATGTTGCACTTTCTTTTCGGTACCAATGGCAAAAAAATGTTCTTTCACGCCTTCGCATGGTCCCAAACGCTTCACATCGTAGTGCGCCAGCAGCTCGTCATGCATCCATTCGGCAGCCGGGAACACGCCCATGCCGCTTTCGCCAAAGGTCTTGAGCAAGGCACTGTCTTCGAATTCGCCCACGATACGTGGTGTGAAGCCATGGTGATCAAACCAATGGTCTAGTCGGGTGCGCACGGCGGTGTGGCCAGTGGGCAGCAGCACCGGCACATCGGTCAGGCTGGCTGGGAACTTCTTTTTGGCTGACTTGACCAAGTCCGCACTGCCGTACCAAGACACGGCAGACGATCCCAGTGCGTGGTTGTAGAGCTTGATGTTGGCGTTGCTCGGTGCGGGACGGTCTGACAGCACGACGTCCAAACGGTGCAAGGCCAAGTCACCCAAGAGCTCATCAAACTCGCCCTCGTGGCACAACAAGCGCAAATTTGGCTCGCCCATCACAGGCTGCATCAAGCGGCGCACGACCAGTTTGGGCAGGCCGTCCGAGATGCCTGCGGCCAGTCGAACGGTGGGAGAACTCACGGCGTCGCGCACCTTGCTGGGTAAATTTTCACCCAATTGGAAAATTTGGTCAGCCTGCTGCATGGCTGCTATTCCAGCGTCGGTCAATGTTAAACCGCGCCCTGCAGGTTTAAGTAAGGCATAACCAAGGGAGCGTTCAAGTTCGCGCACCTGTGCGCTCACTGTTTGCACCGCCATGTCCAGCTTGTCGGCGGCACGGGTGATGCCACCCTCCTTGGCCACGACCCAAAAGTAATACAAGTGCTTGTAGTTGAAGGTTGTACGCATATTCAGGTTTTTCAAGATGGTTTATCAGTCATTATCATCTTTTACAAGATAAATTTCGACCTTACATTCAGAGCATTTGTCGCATGCACTGGATGCGCTCTGGCAAGTTCATTTCATTTGCGGCGACAGCAAGTGAGTTGCCAAACGGTGCTGGTGAGCGGATGAAAGTTTGGTCCAGATGTTGCGCTTGTCTAAATTCAAAGGAATCACCATGAAATGCCCTACGTGCACCGACACTCCTCTCGTGATGGCCGAACGTCAGGGCGTGGAGATCGACTACTGTCCAGCTTGCAGAGGTATTTGGTTAGACCGTGGCGAGCTTGACAAATTGTTGGACCGCGCCGCCGGCGCTATGCCCTTACAAGCCACCGCAACACGCCAGCCTGCACAGACTATGCCGCTCCCGCCAACTTATGACAAAGGGCGTTACGGCTGGGATGAGCGCGAAAGCCACAAGCGCAAGAAATCCTGGCTGCACGAAATCTTTGATTAAAGAATCAATGAAGAAATGATCAGTTTCTCAGATCCAGCCATTTTGTTTTTGTGTTCGGCATGCTGGCTGGATCTTTGAAGTCAAATTTGGAAATTCCCCCGTCGATTTCGCGATTCCTGTCTCTGTACCTGTTGATGGCCTTGGGCCTCAAAGGCGGATTTGCGCTGGCGCAATCAGGTTTGAGTCGTGAAGTGGTCGTCAGCTTGGGGGCTGCACTGACGATGGCATTGGTTGTGCCCATGGTGGGCTATGTGGTTTTGTGCCGTTTTTTGTCGGGCTTTGATGCGGCAGCCATCGCCGCGACTTACGGCTCAGTCAGCGCAGTGACCTTCATCACAGCGGTTCAACACCTGGATAATCAAGGGGTGGCATTTGGGGGGCACATGGCTGCGGCCATGGCCTTGATGGAGTCGCCTGCGATGGTGTTTGCGGTGGTCATGGCCAACCATGTGCGCAGGAAGATGAACGTCAGTGCCAACTTGACCCATGGCAATAGGGCGCTCAAAGCGAGCGGTAACCCACGCATGGGCGGCTTATTGCACGAGGCGTTGACGGACGGTGCGCAGATGTTGCTGTTGGGGGCCATGGTGATCGGCGTATTGACGGGTGAAGCCGGCCAATTGGCCATGAAGCCTTTTTCGGTGGATTTGTTCAAAGGCATGCTGGCCTTTTTTTTACTTGACATGGGGCTGTTGGCTGCGCGCAATATGCCGCAGATCAAAGGCCAGTCACTTTGGCTGGTGGTCTATGCCGTTTTGGGTCCGCTTGTCCATGCTTCTTTGGCGTTGGTGATGGCATGGGCACTTGGCTTCTCGGTGGGTAATGCAGCTTTGTTGATGGTGTTGTCGGCCAGTGCGTCCTATATTGCGGTGCCAGCGGTCATACGGCACGCCATACCAGAAGCCAGTCCTTCGCTCTATTTCGGCATGTCGCTGGGCTTGACATTCCCTTTCAATATATTGCTGGGCATTCCTTTGTACCTCCATGCAGCACACATATTCATAGGCTGATTCAAACGCCCAACTGCTTGGCCGCCAGTTCTTTCATGATTTCTTCGGCACCCCCACCGATCATCATCACTTTGACTTCGCGGTAAACCCTTTCGCTCACCGTGCCGCGCATGTAGCCCATGGCCCCGAGCAATTGCACCGCAGCATCGGCGCAAAATTGCATGGTTTGGGTGGCGTGGTTTTTCAAAAGACACACTTGGGCCACCCACTCGCCACCGTTCTGTCCTGCATCGGCTTGCTGGGTCACCGCATCGACCCAGGCCTGGGTGGACGAGATGCGCATTTGCATGTCCATCAGCCTGTGGCGAATCACTTGGCGATCGATCAGGGCCGCTCCAAAGGTGTGGCGCTCACGGCTCCAAGACAGGGCCTCGTCAAAGCAAGCCTGGGCAAAGCCCAGCGCCATGGCCGACATGGCCAAGCGCTCGCCATTGAAGTTGCCCATGATCATCTTGAAGCCCGCGCCCTCTTCGCCCAGCCGGTAGCGCTGGGGCACGCGCACCCCCTCAAAGCGCAGTTGCGCTGTGTCCGAGCTGTGCCAGCCCATTTTGTGCAGGCGCGTGCGCGAGATGCCAGGGGTGTCACCCGGCACCACGATCATGGAGATGCCACTGGCCCCTTTGCTGGTGAGGTCGGTGCGCACCGCCAAAGTGATCCAGTCGGCACGAAGACCCGAGGTGATGAAGACTTTTTCGCCGTCGATCACATAGTCGGTCCCGTCGGCGCGCGCTGTGGTGCGCAAGCTGGCCACGTCTGAGCCGCCGCCGGGCTCGGTGATGGCCAAAGCCGCAATGCGTTCGCCGCGCAGCACGGGCGGCACCACCTCGGCTTGCAACTCGGCACTGCCATGCGCCATCACCGGGGGCAGGCCGATGTTGAGCGAAAACAGGCTGGCCATCACGCCGCCGCTGCCGCCGTAACGTGCCAGCGTTTGAGACATGGCATTGCGCGCCCTCCAAGGGACGGGCGTGCCACCCAGGTTTTCGGGGTAACCAAGCCCCAGCAGGCCCAATTGTGCGGCTTGGGTGTACAGCGAGCGGTCAAACTGCCCCGTCTCTTCCCAGACGGGCACATGCGGGGCGATGGCCTCACGGGCAAAGCGCTCCACGGTCGCCAGAAGGCTGTGGAGGTCTTCGGTGGTGAAATCTGGCGTCAGGTCAGGGGTGTTCATATGGCGTCCTTCCATTGCACCAGCACCTGGCCAGGTGCAACTTGTTGGCCCACATGGGCCGAGATGCTGTGCACCAGCGCATCGCGCGGGGCAGACAAAAGATGTTCGAGCTTCATCGACTCGATCACCAGCACGGCATCGCCCTGCTTGACCAGAGTCCCCTCTTGCACATGCAGTGCGATCAGCTTGCCGTTGAAGGGCGCACGCAAAGCCTCTACGGCTTGTGCACTGGCGCCCGTGCTCGGTGCGCTGAGACTTTGGTCACTCAGCCACAGCTCCACGCATTGGGGACCTTGCAGTTGCACATGCCACTGTGTGGCGGCACCTGTGCCTCGGCACGCCACAGCGCGGGCTTGCCAGCGGTTGCCGTTCAGGTCGATGTACAGCATCTCAGCGCTGCAATCCAACCGGGCCAGGTGTGTGGCACCGTTTGCTTCGATGCGCACTCGGCCCTGTCCCTTTTCCTGCAGTTTCAACGAGAAAGTTTCAGAACCCAGACCCATGCGCACAGGCCGTGTGAAAGGGCTGGGCATGCTGGCAGCAGGCGCTTTCTGGGCATACAGCACGGCCAGTGTGGCCACGGTGCGTGCATCGGGGCTGGCGTGCAGGCTTTGGCGTACCGTGTCGGCCTGCTCGGCCAAAAAGGGGATCAAGGCCTCACCGGCACGCAATACCGGGTGCTGCAAGCACGCGGCCAAAAAAGCGCGGTTGGTGGGCAGTCCCAGCACCACCGTTTGGTTCAAGCCATTGCGCAGCTGGTCTATGGCTTCCAGACGTGTAGGGGCGTGGGCAATGAGCTTGCCCAGCATGGCGTCGTAGTGCGGGGTGACCACTGCGCCGTCATACAAGGCATGGTCAAAGCGCAAACCCTCAGGGGCAGAAAAAGCTCGTACCGTGCCAGTCTGAGGGGTGAAGTGTTCGTCTTCGGCGCACAGCCGCACTTCCATCGCATGACCTTGCAGTCGCACATCGGCTTGCGTCAGTGGGAGCGGTTCGCCGCGCGCAATGAGCAGCTGCCACGCCACCAAATCCAGGCCGGTGAGCATCTCGGTCACCGGGTGTTCCACCTGCAAGCGGGTGTTCATTTCCATCAAATAGAAGGGCTTGTCGGCTTGTGCTTCGTCCAACAAAAACTCCACCGTGCCCGCGCCCAAATAGCCCGCCGATTGAGCGAGTGCGATGGCCGCTTGTCCCAGTTGCTCGCGCAGCGTGGGGCTCACAGCGGGACTGGGTGATTCTTCGATGATCTTTTGATGGCGCCGTTGCACCGAGCAGTCGCGCTCGCCCAGGTGGATGCAGTGGCCATGCCGGTCGGCCATGATTTGCACTTCGATGTGGCGTGGCCGCAGCAAGGCGCGCTCCATCAACAAATCGCCGTGGCCAAATCCTGCCAGTGCCTCGGATCGGGCGCTGTGCAGTGCGGGCAACAGTTGGGCCATGTCGCTCACCAGACGCATGCCGCGCCCACCGCCGCCGGCCACCGCTTTCACCATGAGCGGCAAGCCCAGCTGCTGGGCTTGTGCGGTGAAGGTGGCGTCGCTTTGGTCTGCACCAAAGTAGCCCGGCAGGCAGGGCACGCCATGCGTCAAGGCCAGCGCTTTGGCGGCCGACTTGCTGCCCAGTGCGCGGATGGCCGAAGGGGGTGGACCGACCCAAGTCAGCCCCGCGTCGATCACAGCTTGTGCAAACTCGGCGTTCTCGCTCAAAAAACCATAGCCCGGGTGCACCGCGTCGGCCCCGGTATCGCGTGCCGCATGCAAGAGTTTGTCGATGCGCAAATACGTGTCGGACGACAGCGTGCCGTCCAATGCGACAGCGGTGTCGGCTTCCAGCACATGCAAGGCATCGCGGTCGGGCTCTGAATAAACCGCCACCGTCTCGATGCCCATGCGCTGGGCAGTGCGGATCACGCGACGTGCGATCTCGCCCCGGTTGGCGATCAGCAGGCGGGTGATTTGGGCGTGAGCGGTGGTGGGCAAAGTGGCGGTCATGCAGGGACCTTGCCAGAAAGTGTCCAAGGCGCAGGCTGTTTGCGTGCAAATGCGGCCAGGCCTTGTGCGGCTTCGGCGCTGCGCAGACCTTGGGCAAAGGCTTGTGCAGCGACGTCGCGCAAATCCGTCACCGGGCCACGCAGTTGCCGCAGCAATTGCTTGGTACTGGCCACCGCGCCGGGCGCAGCGCGCATGAGGCGCGTCAGCGTTTTTTGCCACACAGCATCGCTGTCCTCTTTGATCACCTCGTTCACCAAACCCACTTGCAGCGCTTGCGCTGCGGTGTAGCTCAGGCCTTGCAGCAGGCACTGGCGTGCCGCGCTTTCGCCGAGGCGTTGCCACACAAAAGGCGCAATCTGTGCAGGGGGTAGGCCCAGCGTGACTTCGGGCGTGCCCAGCACAGAGCGCTCTGTGGCCAGCACATGGTCGGCGCAGCACACCAAGCCAAAACCGCCGCCCATGGCCGGGCCATCGACCCGGCACACCAGCAGCTGGGGCAGAGCGCACAGTGCGTGCAGCAGGTCGCCAAAGCTTTTGTTCATGGCCAGCAGTGGGTCGGTTTGGCCTGTTTGCAAGGGCTGGCCAATCAGGCTGGCAAAGCCGCCCAAACTGCCACCTGCGCAAAAGGCACCGCCTGCGCCGGTCAGCACCACGATGCGCAACGTGGCGTCTTGCGCTGCACGCGCACAGGCTTGCAACAAGCCGTCCACCACCGCGTCGCTCAGGGCGTTGCGTGTGGCCGGGTCGTTCATCGTCCAGGTCTCGACGACCCCTTCGCGCGAGATCTGCAAAGTGTTGCTCAACGGCGTGCTCATGCGTGTGTTCATGGCTGGGGACGTTTGGCAATGCCCATCATTTTGGACAAGATGCCCAGCATGACCTCGTCGGCCCCGCCGCCAATCGAGGCCAGACGGCCGTCGCGGTACATGCGCGAGACCTTGTTTTCCCAGGTGAATCCCATGCCGCCCCAAAACTGCAGGCAGGTGTCGGGTACGGTTCGGTTCAAACGGCCCGCTTTGAGTTTGGCCATGGTGGCCCACTCGGTCACGTCTTCGCCCGCGATGTAATGTTCGCAGGCTTGGTAGGTCAGGGCACGCAGGCATTCGATGTCGGCTTTCAGTTCGGCCAGTTTGAACTGGACCCACTGCTGGTCGGCCAAGGTCGAGCCAAACAGCTTGCGCTCTTGCGCCCACTCCACCGTCCACTGCACGCAGTTGGTGAGCGACTGCAGTGTGCTGGCCGCGCACCACAGACGTTCTTCCTGGAACTGCTGCATCTGGTAGATGAAGCCCTGCCCTTCGGCACCGATGCGGTAGCGTTGCGGCACGCGCACCTCGTCGAAATAAATCAAGCCGGTGTCGCTGCTGTTCATGCCGATTTTCTTGATTTTTTTGCCCACTTCGATGCCGGGCAGCAGCTTGCCGTTTTCGCGCATGGGCACCATCACGAGGCTTTTGTTTTTATGGATCGGGCCCTCGCCGGTGTTGACCAGCATGCACATCCAGTCGGCCTGTAAGCTGTTGGTGATCCACATTTTTTGGCCACTGATCACGTAATCGTCGCCGTCCTTGCGCGCCACAGTCTTGATGCCCGCCACATCGCTGCCTGCAGCCGGTTCGCTCACGCCGATGCAACCCACCATGTCGCCTGCAATCGCAGGGGCCAAAAATTGTGCGCGCAATTCGTCACTGCCAAAACGCGCCAGCGCAGGGGTGGCCATGTCGGTTTGCACGCCAATGGCCATGGGAATGCCGCCACAGTCGATGTGGCCCAGCGCCTCGGCCATGGCCATGCTGTACGAATAGTCCAGCCCCGAACCCCCGTAGGCTTCGGGCTTGGTCAGGCCCAACAGACCCAAGTTGCCCATCTTTTTGAAAACCTCGTGGGCCGGGAAAATTTCGGCGGCTTCCCATTCGTCCACATGGGGGTTGATCTCGGCCTCGATGAAACGCTTGAGCGTATTCTGGATCTCGCGGTGTTCGTGGGTGTATTGCATGGGGTGTCTCCTTTGGTTTTGATTGTTCACATGCGGGCCACGCCAAAGCTTGTGGCCCGGGGTTGGCGTGCTGCGCTCTCGGCACAGGTGTCCAGACAAAAGCCGAGCACGCTGCGGGTGTCGCGCGGGTCGATCACGCCGTCGTCGAGCACCAGTCCACTGGTGTAAAAGGCATCGGCCTGGGCTTCAAACAGCGCGACGATCTTGTCGAATTGGGCCTGCATTTTTTCGGGGTCGGGCGTGATGCCTTTGCGGGCCATGCCCGCCTCGGCCACTATTTGCATGGTGCGGGCGGCTTGCTCGCCGCCCATCACTGCAGTTTTGGCGTTTGGCCAGCTGAACAAAAAGCGCGGTGCATAACCCCGGCCGCACATGCCGTAGTTGCCTGCACCAAAGGAGGCACCGCACTGGATGGTGATCTGCGGCACGCTGGCGCTGGTCACCGCCTGGATCATCTTGGAGCCGTGCTTGATCATGCCGCCCTGTTCGCTGTCTTTGCCCACCATGTAGCCGGTGGTGTTTTGCAGATAAATGAGGGGGTGACCCAGCTGGCACATCCACTGGATGAAGTGCGTCGCCTTGTTGGCCCCGGCCACGTTGATCGGCCCGTTGTTGCTGATGAGGCCCACCGCATGGCCACCGATGCGCGCTTGCGCACACACCGTGGCCGCGCCGAACAGGGGCTTGAATTCCAGAAAATCCGAATCGTCCGCCAGGCGCAAGATGACTTCGCGCATGTCGATGGGTTCGCGGTGGTGCGCGGGCATCAGGCCCAGCAGTTCTTCGGCGTCCAGGCGTGGGGGCTTGCCAGTGTGCTTGGGACTGTGCGCTGGCCAGTCCCAACGCGCCACCACATCGCGGGCCGTGCCCAGCGCGTGGCGGTCGTCTTCACAGAGGTATTCGCCCAGGCCCGAGACACTGGTGTGCATCTCGGCCCCGCCCAGTTCCTCTTCGGTGGCCACTTCGCCTGTGGCGGCTTTGAGCAAAGGCGGCCCCGCCAAAAACGCCCGTGACCTGCCGCGCACCATGATGACCGTGTCACTCAGCCCCGGCATATAGGCCCCGCCTGCGGTGCCTGAGCCGTGTTGCACCGTGAGCACCGGCAGGCCCGCCGCTGACAATCGGGCGAGGTTGCGAAACAGGCTGCCGCCCAGCACAAAACCCTCGACTTTGTATTGCATCAGGTTGGCCCCGGCGCTCTCGACCAGGTGCACAAAGGGCAGTTTGTTTTCGAGTGCCAGTTCTTGCACACGCAAAATCTTTTCTAGGCCCCGCGCTTGGATTGCGCCGGCTTCGATGCCCGAGTCGCTGGCCACCACCATGCAGCGCACGCCTCGGATGAATCCAATCCCAGCGATCATGCCGCCGCCGGGCACCGATTTGGCAGGGTCTGGGGTGTCTTGCATGAAGCCCGCCAGCGCGCACAGCGGCAAGAAGGGCGCACCCGGGTCCAGCAGCAAGGCCACGCGCTCACGCGGCAGCAGTTGCCCGCGTTTGTCGAAAACCGGTTGGGACTGGGCCGAGGCAAGAGCTGCGCGGTCTTGCAGGGCCTGCCATTGCGCCAAGCGGGCGAGCGCCGCTTCGCGCCGCAGCTGTGCCACAGGGCTGTACGGGTTCCAGGTGGATTCAAAAGTCATTGGAAAACCTTGGGGGTGACAGCACGGTGAAAGCCGTCAAAGGCTTTGACGGCATCGCGCTCTTGCACATCGGCCTTGGCCACGGCTTGCTGCCAGCCCATGCGCATTTGCGGGCGGGCACCGTCCACGCGCAGCACGCTGCCGCTGATGAAACTGGCCGCTGGGGTGAGCAAAAAAACAATCGCTGCCGAGGTTTCGGCTTCGTTGCCAAATCGGCCTTGCGGCACCGTGTTGCGCATTTCGCGCAACATCGGACCGGCCTCGGGCGGGTAATGGTCCATGCCACTGCTGGCGATGTAGCCCGGGGCCACGGCATTGACGCGCACACCGCTGGTGGCCCACTCCAAGGCGGCGGTTTCGGTGAAACTGACCATGCCGGTGCGCGCTGCGCCGCTGTGTCCCATGCCCGGCATGGAGCCCCACATGTCGGCCACAATGTTGACCACCACGCCGCCGTGGTGCTGCATGCTTTGGTTGAAGCACTCGCGTGCCACCAAAAAGCCACCCGTGAGGTTGGTGTCGATGACCGCTTGCCAGCCCTTGGCGCTGGTGTTGGCCAGGGGTGAGATGTATTGCCCACCCGCGTTGTTGACCAGACCATGGACGCGCCCGAGCTGCTGCACCACCTGCGCGACCATGGCTTTCACATCGTCTTCGCGCCGGATGTCGCAGCGGTGCCAACTGGCTTGCCCACCGTCACCCGTGATCTCTTGCGTTGTGGCTGTCAGCTTGTCGGGGTTGCGGCCCACCAGCACCACGTGTGCGCCAAGGCTGGCCAGCTCGTGTGCGGTGCAGCGGCCAATGCCCGAGCCGCCGCCGGTCACCAGGATCACTTGGCCGCTGAGGAGTCCGGGTGCAAAGACAGAGCGGTAGGGCGTGGGTGTTGTCATTTGGGGGCTCTTAAAAACAAGGCCAGTGCGGCCTCGGTCAAATCGTCCAGCGATGCGCGGGCTTGGCGTCCAGAAGGGCTGGGTGCCGAAGGCGGTGCGTACCATTGCACGGACCAGTTCAAGGCCCCAAAAATCATCAACCGTGCCAGCCCGACAGAGGCCTGCAGCTGGCCACTGTCGCGCAGGTTTTGCAGCACAGGGGTCCAGACCGCCTCGTAATCGTCCTTGATTTGGTTGATGGTCTGCTGCTGCTCCGCACTCAATGAGCGCCATTCGTAGAGCATGACCGGGATGAAGTCGCTGTCAGGCCCCAGCAGCACATCGAATTGGTTGCGGATCAGCACGCGCAAGCGTTCGCGGGCGGTTTGCCCTTCACGCAGCGTCATACAGGCAGCGCGTTGGCGTTCAATGGCCTGCTTCATGCCCTCCACCATCACTGCCAGCAACAGGTCTTGTTTGTTGCCGAAGTGGTAGAAGGGCGAGCCCGCTTGCATGCCCACTTGTGCGGCGATTTCGCGTGTGCTGGTCGCGTCGTAACCCTTGCGGTGAAACAGCTGCGCCGCCGCTGAGATGAGCGCCTGGCGGCGGTTGCCGTCGTCGCGCTCGTGCTCGGTCTTGCGGGGGCGACCGCGTGTGCGTTTGGGCGTTGCCAATTCGCTCATGTGCTCAACGCCCTGCCAAACCCATGCTGCGTGAAATCACTTCTTTCATGATCTCGTTGGTGCCGCCATAGATGCGTTGCACACGGGCGTCGGCATAGGCGCGGGTGATGGGGTATTCCCACATGTAACCGTAGCCACCATGCAGCTGCACGCATTCGTCCATCACCTTGCATTGCAGGTCCGAGCACCAGTACTTGGCCATGCTGGCGGTGGCGGTGTCAAGTTTGTCATCCAGCAGCAATTCGCTGCATTTGTCGACAAACACCCGGGCCACCTGCACCTCGGTTTGCAGTTCGGCCAGGGTGTAGCGTGTGTTTTGGTAGTTGCCCACGGCCTGGCCAAACACCTGGCGGTCTTTCACGTATTGCACCGTCCAGTCGATGGCCGCTTGCGCCGCCGCAATGCCGCCAATTGCGATTTGCAGGCGCTCCCAAGGCAGTTGCTCCATCAGGCAAATGAAACCCTTGCCCTGCATGGCCGTGCCGCCCAGCAGCTGGTCGGCGCTGACCTTGACGTTGTCAAAAAACAATTCCGAAGTGTCTTGCGCTTTGAGACCCAACTTTTTCAAACGTTTGCCCTTTTCAAAGCCGGGCATGCCGCGTTCAATGAGGAACAAGCTGGTGCCTTTGGCCCCAGCGGCCGGGTCGGTCTTGGCCACCAGAATCACCAGGTCGGCATGCCAGCCGTTGGTGATGAAGGTCTTGCTGCCATTGATCAGGTAGGTGCCATCGGGCTGCAAGAGCGCAGTCGTTTTGACGCCCTGCAGGTCCGAGCCCGCCGCCGGTTCACTCATGGCGATGGCACCGACCATTTCGCCGCTGGCCAGCTTAGGCAGGTATTTCTGCTTTTGCGCCTCGGTGCCGTAATGCAAGACATAAGGGGCGACGATTTCGCTGTGCAAGCCGTAGCCAATGCCACTGAAACCTGCGCGAGACAGCTCTTCCATCTGCACCACCGAATACAGCTTGTCGGCATCTGAGCCGCCATAGGCTTCAGGCAGGGTCATGCACAAAAAGCCGTTGTCACCGGCTTTGTCCCAGACGGCGCGGTCCACGTAGCCTTGCTCTTCCCAGGCATCGTGGTGGGGGGCGATTTCCTTGTCCATAAAGCGGCGAAAGCTGTCGCGAAAGGCTTCGTGGTCGGCGGAAAAAAGCGTGCGTTCGATCATGGCTGTCACCTTCAAGACTTTGGGGTTTATTTATACAAAGCGTTTGCTTGGCAAAAGTCTATACTGATCTGCAAAATCAGCAACACAGGGCAAACCCCCTGATGACCTCCAGGAGACATTCATGAGCGAAGCATTTGTTTATGACGCCATCCGTACCCCGCGTGGCAAAGGCAAAAAAGACGGCAGCCTGCACGAGGTCAAGCCGATCAGTCTCTTGAGCGGCGTGCTGCGCGAGCTGCAAAGCCGCAACCAGTTCGACACCGCTGCGGTGGACGACGTGGTCATGGGCGTGGTCTCGCCCATTGG
>NZ_CAMBNZ010000057.1 GCF_945869175.1 Limnohabitans sp. Rim8
AGCTCTCGTCGAGCCCTTTGCTGGCCAGCAAAACACCTGTATGGCGCAGCAAATTCATTGTGGCGGCCATTGCGCTGGGCTTTATCGGTTTGATTGCCCGCGCCGCCTATGTGCAGGTGTTCGCCAATGATTTTTTCCTGCGCCAAGGCGAGGTGCGTTTTGCCCGTACCCTGACCTTGCCTGCCAACCGGGGCCGCGTGCTGGACCGTAACGGCATGCTGCTGGCTTCCAGCGTACCTGCGCCCAGCATTTGGGCCAACCCGGAGGACATGGAGCGCGACCCTGCCAAGCTGCGCGAACTGGCCCGTCTGCTCGACATGTCACCTGCCGAGTTGGACAAGAAACTCAAGGACGATGAAAAGACTTTTGTCTGGCTGCGCCGCCAAATGGATGAGCCCGTGGTCAAGCAGATCTTGGCGTTGGGTATCAAAGGGGTGTACGACATCAAGGAGTACAAGCGTTTGTACCCCGAGGGCGAGGCGGCTGCGCACATTGTGGGTTTCACCAATGTGGAAGACCAGGGTCAGGAAGGTGTGGAACTGGTGTTCCAAAAGCAGTTGTCCGGCAAGCCGGGTTCGCGCCGTGTCATCAAGGACCGCTTGGGCCGTGTCGTTGAAGACGTGGGCGAGACCGTTCCACCTGTGGATGGCGAAGACTTGCAGTTGAGCATTGACAGCAAGGTCCAGTTTTTTGCGTACCAAAAATTGCGCGAAGCGGTGCTTGAGCACAAAGCCAAGGCGGGCAGTGTGGTGGTGCTCGACGCCCAATCGGGCGAGGTTTTGGCGCTGGCCAATTACCCCAGTTATTCGCCGGACAAACGGGTCAACCTGAGCGGTGAGCAGTTGCGCAACCGCGCTTTGACCGACACCTTTGAACCTGGCTCCACGATGAAGCCCTTTGCCGTGGCGCTGGCTTTGGAAAAAGGCCTGGTCAAGCCCGAGACGCCCATTCAGACCGCCCCGGGTCGCATCACCATCACCGGCTCGACCATCTCCGATGCCCACCCGCACGGGGTGCTGACGGTCAATGAGGTGATTCAGAAATCCAGCAACGTGGGCACCGTGAAGATGGCCATGCAGTTGCAGCCGCGCGAGATGTGGGAGATGTTCGCCCAGGTGGGCTTTGGACAAAAGCCCCAATTGCCCTTTCCTGGGGTGGTCAGCGGGCGTTTGCGCCCTTACAAAACCTGGCGTCCGATCGAGCAGGCGACCATGAGTTACGGTTATGGCATTTCGGGCAGCTTGTTCCAAGTGGCTCGGGCTTACACCGTGTTTGCGCGCGACGGTGAGGTGGTGCCGGCCACGCTCATGAAGGCCGAGCAGCAGGTCCAAGGTGTGCGGGTGTTCAGTGCAGAAAATGCCAAATCCATGCGCAAGATGCTGCAAATGGCCGCCGGCCCTGGCGGCACCGCGCAAAAAGCCCAAACCATGGGTTATTCGGTCGGCGGCAAAACCGGCACGGCCCATAAACAAGAAGGCAAGGGCTACGCGGGAAAAAAATACCGCGGCTTTTTTGTCGGCATGGCCCCCATCGAAGCGCCACGCATTGTGGTGGCCGTGATGATCGACGAGCCCAGCAATGGTCGGTATTACGGTGGTGATGTGGCCGCGCCCGTGTTCAGTCAGACCGTGCAACAAACCTTGCGCTTGTTGGGCGTGCAACCCGACATGGCGGTCAAGCCCCAGATCGTGGCCAAGACGGTTGAGGAGTCCTTTTGATGCAGACGCTGCACAATGCACCCGAAGCCGCGCAGTGGTTGCGCGCCCGTGTGACGGGTGAGTTGCGTACCGACAGCCGTTTGGTGCAAGCTGGCGACGGTTTCATTGCATGGCCCGGTGCGGCCACGGACGGCCGGCGCTATCTGGCGCAAGCCTTGGCAAAAGGGGCCTCTGCTTGCCTGATGGAGTCCACAGGGCATGAGCCTTGGTGGGAGGCCATAGGTTCTGCCGCCATGGAGCCCGAAACACAGCAAAAGCTGGCGCTCATGTCCGAGCTCAAAGCCCAAACGGGATGGGTGGCCGATGCCTATTACGAACACCCCAGCCAGGCCATGAAAGTGATGGCCGTGACTGGCACCAACGGCAAAACCTCGACGGCTTGGTGGCTGGCGCAGGCCTTGTCTTCCCCCGTTTTGCAACAAGCTTGTGGTTTGGTGGGCACCTTGGGTGTGGGTCAGTTGCCCCACTTGCTGAGCACCGGCATGACGACGCCTGATCCTATCTTGCTGCAACGGCAATTGCGCACTTTTTTCGATGCGGGCGCGACCCATTGCGCCATCGAGGCCTCTTCCATCGGTTTGGCCGAGCACCGCTTGGATGGCGTGCAGATCCGAGTGGCCGTGCTCACCAATTTCACCCAAGACCATCTGGACTACCACGGTGACATGGCATCTTATTGGTCTGCCAAAGCGGCTTTGTTTGCCTGGCCTGGTTTGCAGGCCGCCGTGATCAACATCGATGACCCGCAAGGGGACATGTTGGCCAAGCAGCTTCAAGGGGTCGACCTCAGCGTCTGGACCTGCTCGAAGGATTCGGCGCGCCATCCGCAGTCGCGTTTGCAGGCCCGTGCCCGGCCCAACCCTGAGGGTTTGTCATTTGACGTGATCGAAGGCGATCAAGCGCAGACACTTCACACAGAATTGATCGGTGACTACAACATCGACAACCTGTTGGGCGTGATCGGAAGTTTGCGTGCTTTGGGTTTTGATTTGACACAGGCCGTTCAGGCCTGTGCACACTTGACGGCCGTGCCTGGTCGCATGCAACGCGTGAGCGCTGCTGCCGAACAGATGGCCGCATCGCATGGCGATCCAGAATTGCCCCTGGTGGTGGTGGACTATGCCCACACGCCCGATGCCATCACCCACGCCTTGGCCGCCTTGCGCGCACAAGCGAACCAACGTGGTGGTCGCCTGTGGTGCCTGTTCGGTTGCGGCGGTGACCGCGATGCCAGCAAGCGCCCTTTGATGGCGGGTGCTGCCGAGACTGCTGCTGACCAAGTGGTGATGACCAGTGACAACCCCCGGTCAGAACCCCCAGAGGCTATTTTGGCCGCGATGGCCGCAGGCTTGCGCCATCCCCAGAAGGCCCACATTCAAGCAGATCGTGCCTTGGCCATTTCGCAGACGCTGATGCAAGCGGGCGTTCAAGACGTGGTGCTGTTGGCCGGCAAAGGCCACGAGACCGAACAAGAGATCCAAGGGGTGCGGTATCCGTTTTCGGATGTGACGCACGCCCGCATGGCTTTGCAGCAACGCCAAGCAAAGCGTCAGGGAGCACACGCATGAAGGCCAAGAGCGCCATGCATTTGAAACTTGACTTGGCCCTGAGTTGGCTCAGTCATGCGCGGGGTCTGCATGTTCATGGTGTGGTGGCCGATCGCGTGCACACCGACAGCCGCAGCCTGCAGCCTGGCGACTTGTTTGTCGCTTTGCGTGGGGAGCGTTTTGACGGCAACCAGTTCATCGCCCAAGCCAAGGCCCAGGGTGCGGTAGCGGTGGTGTGCGAAGCCTCTGGCGAAGCCCAAGCTGCTGCACACGCATTGCCAGCTTTGGTGGTGCCCGATGCGCGCATCGCTTTGGGTGAGCTGGCCGCAGGCTGGCGTGCACAATTCGATTTGCCTGTGATCGCCGTGACGGGCAGCAATGGCAAAACCACCGTGACGCAAATGATCGCCAGCATCTTGCGCGCCCATGCAGGTGAAGATGCCTTGTCCACCGTGGGCAATCTGAACAACGACATTGGCGTGCCATTGACCTTGTTCAATTTGCGGCCACACCACCGCATCGCGGTGGTCGAGTTGGGCATGAACCATCCCGGCGAAATCGCCTACCTGTCCAAGTTGGCGCAGCCGACCGTGGCACTGGTAAACAACGCGCAACGCGAACACCAAGAGTTCATGGGCACAGTCGAAGCTGTGGCCCATGAAAATGGCGCTGTTTTGCAGGCCTTGCCGGCTTCAGGCGTGGCCGTTTTCCCGTCTGACGACGCTTTCACCGCCGTCTGGCAGAGCTTGTCTGGGCAACGTGCACAGCGCACATTTGCCATGACGGCTGAAGCTGCTGTGCAGTCCGCCGATGTGCGTGCAGCTGTGGTGGTCTGGCAATCGGGCGCTTGGCAGTTCACCCTCAAAACCCCCGAAGGGACGGCGCCGGTGCATTTGCACATTGCCGGTCGACACAACGTGAAAAACGCTTTGGCAGCGAGTGCGTGTGCACTGGCCGCAGGCTTGCCTTTGGCCGCAGTGGCCCAAGGTTTGCTCGCCTTTGAGCCCGTCAAGGGCCGCTCGCGCGCATGGACTTTGCAAGCCGCCAGTGGCGACATCACGTTGGTGGACGACACCTACAACGCCAACCCTGATTCGGTGCGTGCCGCCATCGATGTGCTGGCCGAGTTGCCTGCACCGCGGCTGTTGGTGTTGGGTGACATGGGCGAAGTGGGCAACCAAGGCCCTGAGTTTCATACCGAAATGGGCGCTTATGCCGCCGAACGCGGTCTGGATGCGCTTTACACCTTGGGCCACTTGAGCCTGCACGCCTCGGAGGCTTTTGGCCCAGCCCAGCATTTCGCCGACATGGACGGTTTGTTGGGGGTGGTCACGGCCCAAATGGGGCAATTCAAGAGTGTGCTCGTCAAAGGCTCGCGCTTCATGCAAATGGAGCGCGTGGTGCAAGCCCTGCTGTCAGCAGGTGAAGACAACAAAAACAACCAGAAAATAGGGGAGGCCCATGCTGCTTAGTCTGGCCCAGTGGTTGCAAAGTCTGTCGCCTGAATGGGGCTTTTTGCGCGTTTTCCAATACATCACCTTCCGTGCCGTGATGGCGGCGATGACGGCGCTCTTGATCGGCCTGGCCGCTGGGCCGTTCGTGATCCGCCGCCTCACTTCGCTCAAGATCGGTCAGCCGATCCGAGGTTACGGCATGGCGTCGCACTTGGCCAAAAGCGGGACCCCGACCATGGGCGGCGTGCTCATATTGTTGTCGATCGCGATCTCCACACTGCTGTGGTTTGACCTGTCCAATCGATTTGTCTGGATTGTGTTGATCGTGACGCTGGGATTTGGTGCGATCGGCTGGGTAGACGACTGGCGCAAGGTGGTGAACAAGGACCCCGAGGGCATGCGTTCTCGCGAAAAATATTTTTGGCAATCTGTGATTGGGTTGTTGGCCGCGCTGTACTTGGTGTTCAGCATTTCTGAAGTGTCCAACCTGCGCGTGATGGACCTGTTTGGCAAATGGGTCTTGTCTGGTTTTGATGTGAGTTTGCCGCCCAAGGCGGGATTGCAAGTGCCATTTTTCAAAGAGATCAACTACCCACTGGGTGTACTTGGCTTTGTGACCCTGACCTACTTGGTGATTGTGGGGTCCAGCAATGCGGTCAACCTCACCGATGGTTTGGACGGTTTGGCCATCATGCCGGTGGTCATGGTGGGTTCGGCGCTGGGCGTGTTCGCTTACGTGACCGGTAGCTCGGTCTACTCCAAATACCTGTTTTTCCCGCACATTCCGGGCTCTGGCGAGTTGATGATTTTTTGCGCCGCCATGGCGGGTGCAGGTTTGGCGTTTTTGTGGTTCAACACCCATCCAGCGCAAGTGTTCATGGGCGATGTGGGCGCTTTGGCATTGGGGGCGGCTTTGGGCACCATTGCGGTCATCGTGCGCCAAGAGATCGTACTGGCCATCATGGGTGGCATCTTTGTGGTCGAGGCTTTGTCGGTCATGGCGCAGGTGACTTATTTCAAATACACCAAGAAAAAATACGGCGAAGGCCGCCGCATCCTGAAGATGGCGCCTTTGCACCACCACTTTGAAAAAAGCGGCTGGAAAGAAACGCAAGTGGTGGTCCGTTTCTGGATCATCACCATGTTGCTGTGCCTGGTCGGCTTGTCGACCCTGAAGCTGAGGTAGGCCATGCAGCTCCAAGGTCAACAGGTTTTGATTCTCGGTTTGGGTGCTTCCGGCCTGGCGATGGCCCGTTGGTGCGCACATGCTGGCGCTCAGGTGACCGTGGCCGACACCCGAGAGAGCCCACCTCAGTTGGCCGCCTTGCAGACCGAATGGCCTGCGGTGCGTTTTGTACCAGGTCCTTTGTTGGCGAACTTGGTTGAGGGCACGTCGATGCGTGCAGTGTTCCGCAGCCCAGGCTTGAGTCCAGAGGTGGTGGCACCGGTGGTCGATGCGGCCAAAGCCATGGGCTTGTGGCAAGGCGGCGAACTGAGCTTGTTTACCGCTGGTTTGCAGGATTTGAAGACTCGTTTTGGCTACAGCCCGCAGGTGTTGGCCATCACCGGCACCAACGGCAAAACCACGGTCACGTCGCTCACCGGACAATTGGTGGCGCGTGCGGGTCAAAGCGTGAAAATGGCGGGCAACATCGGCCCTACCTTGCTCGACACCTTGGCCCAAGCCATGCTGGAAGCCGAGTTTCAAGTGAAGTTGCAGGGCGAACAATCACCCTCTGAACCCGAAACCCCCATGGCACAAGCCCTGCCGCAGGTCTGGGTATTGGAATTGTCGAGTTTTCAATTGGACAGCAGCGAAGGCTTTGAGCCGACTGCTGCCACGGTGCTCAATGTCTCGCAAGACCACTTGGATTGGCATGGCAGCATGGCCGCATACAGCGCAGCCAAAGCCCGAATTTTTGGCGAACAAGCTTTGATGGTGTTGAACCGCGATGACGCTCAGGTCATGCACATGTTGCCCTCGCCCATCAAGGTGAAGCTGCAAAAACCGATGGCGCGTGCTTGCGTGACCTTTGGTGGCGATATGCCCCAGCGTCCCGGTGATTTTGGCATTGAGGTGACCCATGGTATGACTTGGTTGGTGCGCGCTTTGGAGGCCGATGAAACCCGTCGCCGCCGCAAAGACGAAGCCGAAGAATTGCACTTTCAACGCCTCATTCCGGCAGACGCCTTGCGCATTCGCGGTCGCCACAACGCTGTCAATGCGCTGGCGGCCTTGGCTTTGGCCAGCAGCGCAGGTTGTGCCTTGGGTCCCATGCTGTATGGGCTGCGCGAATACCGGGGTGAACCGCACCGCGTGGAGCCGGTCGCCATCATCAACGGGGTGGAATTTTTTGACGACAGCAAGGGCACCAATGTGGGGGCCACCGTGGCCGCCTTGCAGGGTCTGGGTCAGGAACGCCGCGTGGTGGTGATTTTGGGTGGAGAGGGCAAGGGGCAAGATTTCAGGCCTCTGACCGATCCTGTGACGCGCTTCACACGAGGTGTGGTTTTGATGGGTCGTGACGCGCCCAGCATCCGCAAAGTGCTGGAGGCCACAGGCGTACAGATCGCCGATGCCAAAGACATGGCCGATGCCGTGGCCCAAGCTGCCAGCATGGCGACAAGTGGTGACGCGGTGTTGATGTCGCCTGCATGCGCCAGCTTTGACATGTTTGACCACTATGGCCATCGGGCCGAGGTGTTTTGCCAAGCGGTGGCCAGTTTGGCCGAAGCTGCTGGTGTGGCCATGGAGGGCGGACTGTGAGCGATACGCTGACTTTCTCGCAACGTTTGCAAGGCGGCATGTCCCGCATGGGCCAAATGCTGTCAGGACAGAAATGGCGTTCTGCAACGGCCGGACCGGCCAGCTTGCCGGTCAATTTGGGCGGCTATGACGCCAGTCGACAAGGAGTGAGCTCCGGTGCCCGTTTGCAAAGCATCGACCAAGCGCTGGTCTGGGTGGTCGTGGCTTTGATGATGTGGGGGATGGTCATGGTGTATTCCGCCTCCATCGCCATGCCGGACAACCCCCGATTTGCGCGCTATTCGCACACCCATTTTCTGACGCGACATGTGATCTCAATGGTGGTGGGCGGGGTCATGGCCCTGCTGGCTTTTCAAGTGCCCACCGAGACTTGGGAAAAACTGGCCAGGCCTTTGTTTGTGGTGTCCTTGATTTTATTGGCCCTGGTGCTGATCCCCTTCATTGGTAAGGGCGTCAATGGGGCACGTCGCTGGATCTCGTTTGGTGTCTTCAACTTTCAACCCTCTGAATTGGCCAAATTCGCCACCATCATTTATGCCGCCGACTACATGGTGCGCAAGATGGAAGTCAAAGAGCGTTTCTTCCGTGCGGTCTTGCCAATGGGTGCAGCCGTGGCGCTGGCGGGCGTGTTTTTGTTGGCCGAGCCCGACATGGGCGCATTCATGGTGATCGCGATCATCGCCATGGGCATTTTGTTTTTAGGTGGCGTGAATGCCCGCATGTTCTTTCTGATCTTTGCCGTCCTGGTGGGGGCATTCATGGCCATGATCGCGGCTTCGCCATGGCGACGTGACCGCATCTTTGCCTACCTCGACCCTTTCAGCGCTGAGCATGCACTGGGCAAGGGTTACCAATTGTCACACTCCTTGATCGCCATTGGGCGTGGCGAGGTATGGGGCGTGGGCTTGGGAGGCAGTGTTGAAAAATTGCACTGGTTGCCTGAAGCGCACACCGATTTTTTGTTGGCCGTGATCGGGGAAGAGTTCGGCTTGGTCGGCGTGACCTTGGTGATCTGCCTGTTTTTGTGGCTCAGCCGCCGAATCATGGTGATTGGACGCCAGGCCATCGCCTTGGACAAGGTCTTCTCTGGATTGGTCGCCCAAGGCGTGGGCATTTGGATTGGTTTTCAGGCCTTCATCAACATGGGCGTCAACCTGGGAGCTTTGCCCACCAAGGGATTGACCTTGCCGCTGATGAGCTACGGCGGCTCGGCCATCATGATGAACTTGATCGCCATCGCGGTGGTGTTGCGCATCGATGCCGAGAACAAACAGATGATGCGCGGAGGTCGTTCATGAACGCCAAATGCGCACTGGTCATGGCAGGCGGCACGGGAGGGCACATCTTCCCTGGCTTGGCGGTCGCACAAGCTTTGCGCGATGCCGGTTGGCGAGTGCATTGGTTGGGCGCGCCGAACAGCATGGAAAGTCAGTTGGTGCCAGCACATGGTTTCCCCTTCGAAGCGGTGGCCTTTGGCGGCGTGCGCGGCAAGGGCCTGACCACATTGGCTGTCTTGCCTTTGAAGTTGCTGCGCGCGTTTTGGCAAAGCTGGCAGGTCTTGCGTCGAGTCCGCCCCGATGTGGTTCTGGGCTTGGGCGGCTACATCACCTTCCCCGGCGGCATGATGGCCAGTCTGTACGGAAAACCCTTGGTCTTGCACGAGCAAAACTCGGTGGCTGGGATGGCCAACAAAGTGTTGTCCCAATTGGCAGACCGGGTGTTCACCGCCTTTCCAGATGTGTTCAAACAAGGCCATTGGGTGGGCAATCCCTTGAGAAGCGCTTTCACCCAGCAAGCTGCACCAGCCGAACGGTTTGCAGGCCGAACGGGCCCTTTGCGTGTGCTGGTGGTGGGGGGGAGTTTGGGCGCCAAGGCCTTGAACGACAGCGTGCCCCAAGCACTGGCCTTGATGCCCTTGGCGAGCCGACCGGTGGTGGTTCATCAAAGCGGCGCAAAACAAATTGATGCCTTGCGCACGAACTATCAAGCGGCAGGTGTAGAGGCTGAACTGACCCCATTCATTGACGATACGGCCAGCGCTTTCGCGCAAGCCGATGTGGTGATTTGCAGGGCGGGTGCCAGCACCGTCACCGAGCTGGCGGCGGTGGGTGTGGCGGCGGTTTTTGTGCCCTTTCCGCATGCAGTGGACGACCACCAAACCACCAATGCCCAGTTTTTGGTGGCAAAAGGGGGTGGCTGGCTCATGCCGCAGGCCGATTTGTCGCCACAGGCGCTGGCCAACTTTTTGACGGGGATGACACGTGAACAGTTGCTGGTGGCTGCCCAAAAGGCACACGATCAGAGACAAACAAACGCAACCCAAGAGGTCGTGATGGCTTGTGAGGAGCTGGCGGCATGAAACACGCCATTAGAAAAATCCACTTCATTGGTATTGGCGGTTCGGGCATGAGCGGAATCGCCGAGGTGTTGCTCAACCTGGGTTACCAAATTTCAGGCTCGGATTTGTCCGACAGCGCCACGCTGCGGCGTTTGGCAGCTTTGGGCATCGCCACCCATGTGGGCCATTCGGCAGACAACGTCAAAGACGCCGATGCGGTGGTCACTTCGACCGCTGTCAAAGCGGACAACCCGGAGGTGCTGGCTGCCCGTGAGCGCCACATCCCGATCGTGCCCAGGGCCGTGATGTTGGCCGAGTTGATGCGCATGAAGCAAGGCGTGGCCATTGCCGGCACACACGGCAAGACCACCACCACCAGCTTGGTGGCCAGCGTGTTGGCCGAGGCCGGGTTGGACCCGACTTTCGTGATTGGAGGGCGCTTGAACAGCGCGGGTGCAAACGCCAAGTTGGGCACGGGGGAATACATCGTGGTCGAAGCCGATGAGTCCGATGCCTCGTTCTTGAACCTGCTGCCCGTGATGGCCGTGGTGACCAACATCGATGCGGACCACATGGAAACCTATGGCCATGACTTGGGCAAACTCAAGGGTGCATTTGTCGAGTTTTTGCACCGCATGCCGTTTTACGGCACGGCCATTGTCTGTTCGGACGACCCGGGCGTTCGGTCCATCCTGAACGACATTGCCAGGCCCGTGACCACCTATGGTTTGAACGAAGGTGCGCAAGTCAGAGCCGTGGATGTTCAGGCCGCACAGGGCCAGATGCGTTTCACTGTGCAACGCCGCAACGGTGTGACGCTGTCCGATTTGCCTTTGGTGCTGAATTTGCCGGGACACCACAATGTACTCAACGCCTTGGCTGCCGTGGCTGTCGCCGTTGAGCTGGGTGTTGAAGATGCAGCGGTGCAGCGTGCATTGGCGAGCTTCAAAGGGGTGGGGCGGCGTTTCCAGCGTTACGGCGAGGTGGCTGTACCTGGCGGTGATGGGCAGTTCACAGTGATCGACGACTACGGTCATCACCCGGTGGAAATGGCCGCTACCTTGGCCGCTGCACGTGGGGCGTTTCCAGGGCGCCGTTTGGTGTTGGCTTTCCAGCCCCACCGCTTCAGCCGCACCCGCGATTGCTTTGAAGACTTTGTCAAAGTGATTGGCCAAGGCTGTGACAGCATTTTATTGGCCGAAGTGTATGCCGCAGGCGAGGCCCCGATCGTGGCCGCCGATGGTCGTTCGCTGGCACGCGCACTGCGTGTGGCAGGCAAGGTCGAGCCGATTTTTGTCGATCAGATCACCGACATGCCCCAAGCCATTCTCAGCAATGCACGTGATGGCGATGTGCTCATCTGCATGGGCGCTGGCTCCATTGGCGCAGTGCCAGGCCAGGTGGTCGAGATGGGGAGGGCTGCGTGAACGAATTGAATTTGGGCAAAGTGGCCGTCCTCATGGGCGGGCAATCGGCCGAACGTGAAGTGTCCTTGATGTCCGGCGAGGGTGTGTTGCAAGCCTTGCGCGCAGCGGGTGTCGATGCACATGCGTTTGACCCGGCCGAACGCGACTTGGGTGAGCTCAAACGCGAGGGATTTGAACGATGCTTCATTGCCCTGCATGGCCGGTTTGGAGAAGACGGGACGGTCCAAGGCGCATTGGAACTGATGGGTTTGCCTTATACGGGCTCGGGTGTGATGGCCTCCAGCATCGCCATGGACAAAACCATGACCAAGCGGGTTTGGTTGGCCGAGGGCTTGCCCACACCCCGTTACGTGTTGGTGCGCCGCGAACAATTGGAAGGCCTGTCTCTGGACGACTTGGTGGCGAATTTGGGTTTGCCCTTGATCGTCAAACCCGCCCGTGAAGGGTCATCGATTGGCGTGAGCAAAGTGACGAAAGTCCAAGATCTGTTGGCTGCTTTGCTTGCGGCCGCGCAATGCGATGCCGACATCCTGTGCGAACAATGCATCGTGGGTGACGAGGTGACTTGCCCCGTGTTAGGAGAGGGCCATGCAGCCCGGGCCCTTCCCGTGATTCGGATCGTGGCCCCCGAGGGCAATTACGACTACCAAAACAAGTACTTCACCAACGATACCCAGTATGTGGTTCCCAGTGGCTTGCCCAGAACCGAAGAGGCCGCCATCGAGGCGCTGGTCGTCAAGGCTTACCAGGTTTTGGGTTGCCGGGGATGGGGGCGCCTGGACGTGATGATCGATGCGGCTACGCGTCAACCCTATTTGCTGGAAATCAACACCTCGCCTGGCATGACCGGTCACTCCTTGGTGCCCATGTCGGCCAAGGCCGAAGGCCTGAGCTACGAAGCTTTGTGCTGCCAGTTGTTGGCTTCGGCCACGCTCGACCATGTGCAGGAGGTCCCAGAGTGAAATCCACCGCGCCATTGCCGCTTGATATTCGGCTCATGAACATGGCTGCAGCATCGCTGCTGGTGCTGTTCGTGTTGCTGCTGCTGGGAGGTGCAATTTGGTGGTTATTGCGCCATCCAGCCTTTGCGATCCAGGCGATCACGGTGCAAGGTGAAGTCACGCGCAACAACGCGATCACCTTACGTGCCAATGTGATGCCGCAATTGCAAGGCAACTTTTTCACCATCGACTTGGATCGCACCAAAGAGGCATTTGAGGCTGTCCCCTGGGTCAGAGGTGCCGTGGTGCACAGGGACTTTCCCAACCGCTTGCGCACCGTGTTGGTGGAGCATGAACCCATGGCTTTGTGGGGCGATGAGAGCGCCAACAAGATGGTCAACCAGCAAAGCCGCGTGTTCGAAGCCAATGTGGAAGACCTGGACATTGACAAACTCCCACGCTTGAAGGGCCCTGACGCGCAGTCACAGACCGTGGTGCAAATGTACCGCCATCTGTTACCGATCTTTGAGGCGATGGACATGGGCATTGATCAACTGGAATTGACGCCACGCGGCAGTTGGCGTGTGCTGACCGACCATGGGGCCTTGCTGGAATTGGGCCGGGGCACCGAAAGCGAGATCACGGCCCAGTTGCAAGTATTTTTCAAGACACTTTCCCAGGTCACGGCCCGATATGGTCGCACGCCCACCGCCTTGGCGGGTGCAGATTTGCGGCACAAAGACGGTTATGCCTTGCGCTTGCGTGGCGTGGCCACGGTGGAAACAGACGGTAAGAAAAAGCTTTGAGTGATCAAGGCAAAAGAATGAAACGGAAACGGTGATTCAAATGGCAAAAGAGTACAAAGATCTGGTGGTGGGCTTGGACATTGGGACCTCCAAAGTCATGGCGGTGGTGGCCGAAGTGATGCCCGACGGCGAACTTAAAATCGCCGGTTTGGGCATTGCGCCAGGCAATGGCCTCAAGCGCGGGGTGGTGGTCAACATCGACGCCACAGTGCAAAGCATCCAACAGGCTTTGAAAGAAGCCGAGTTGATGGCCGACTGCAAAATCACCCGCGTCAATGTCGGCATCACCGGCAGCCACATCCGCGGTATCAACTCCAGCGGCATGGTGGCCATCAAGGACAAGGAAGTCACGCAAGCCGATGTGGCCCGCGTGATGGAAACCGCCCGCGCCATCAACATTTCAACCGACCAGCGCTTGCTGTTGGTGGCCCCGCAAGAATTTGTGATCGATGGCCAGGAGGTCAAAGAACCCATCGGCATGAGCGGCATGCGCCTGGAAGCCAAGGTGCACATCGTGACAGGCGCCCAGAGTGCGGCAGAAAACATCATCAAGTGTGTGCGCCGCTGCGGTTTGGAAGTCGACCAATTGCTGCTCAACCCCCAATCTTCCAGCTTGGCGGTTTTGTCGGAAGACGAGCGCGAATTGGGCGTGGTGTGCGTGGACATTGGTGCAGGCACCACCGACGTGGCCATCTTTGCGAACGGATCGATCCGCCACACCGCCGTGATCCCGATCGCTGGTGACCTGATCACCAGCGACATCACCATGGCTTTGCGTACCCCCACCAAGGACGCTGAGGACATCAAGGTCGAAAGTGGTTACGCCAAGCAGCTGCTGGCCAACCCCGATGCGCAGGTCGAGGTGCCTGGCTTGGGCGACCGGGGCCCGCGCATGCTCAGCCGCCAAGCCTTGGCAGGCGTGATTGAGCCGCGCATCGAAGAAATTTTCTCGCTGGTGCACCAAGTCATTCGCGAGTCGGGTTACGAAGAAGTGCTCTCGTCCGGCATCGTGCTCACGGGCGGCAGCGCCATCATGCCCGGCATGGTTGAGTTGGGCGAAGACATCTTCCTCAAACCTGTGCGCCGTGGTTTGCCCAAATATTCAGGTGGCTTGGCCGACATGGTCAGCCAACCCCGCGCAGCCACCGTGATGGGCCTCTTAGAAGAAGCCCGCATGGCCCGCCTGCGCGGTTTCAAAGTGACGCAAAAGAAAAGTTCGGTGAACAACGCTTTTGGCCGCTTCAAAGATTTCATCGTGGGGAACTTCTGATGAATTGGAAAAAAAGACATCTGGCCAGGGGCAGTCCACCGATTGCACGACCGTGTCGATGTTGACACCCTGTCCCCCCAACAACAATTGATTGATTCACACCTCGGCAACTGCAAACAAATTTAGGAGTAGCACCATGACCATCGAAATGATCCAGACAGAAGAATTCAACCAAGGCACCCAGATCAAAGTGATCGGCGTCGGCGGCGGCGGCGGCAACGCGGTCGAGCACATGATCGAGAGTCAAGTTCAGGGCGTCGAATTCGTGTGCGCCAACACCGACGCGCAGGCCTTGGCCCGCAGCGCAGCGCACCGCTTCATTCAGCTTGGCCAAACCGGTCTGGGCGCTGGCAGCAGGCCAGAAATAGGCCGTCAAGCCGCTGAAAGCGCCGAAGCCGACATCCGCGCCGCCATCGAAGGTGCGCACATGTTGTTCATCACCGCCGGTATGGGCGGCGGCACGGGCACTGGTGCAGCCCCTGTGATCGCCCGCATCGCCAAAGAAATGGGCATCCTCACCGTGGGCGTGGTCACCAAGCCGTTTGAGTTTGAAGGCGGCCGCCGCATGTCCAACGCTGACCTGGGCATGCAGGAACTCGAAGCCAATGTGGATTCGCTGATCGTGGTGTTGAATGAAAAGCTGCTGGAATTGCCCGGTGGTGAGGACATGACGCAAGACGAGGCTTTTGCCCACGCCAACGATGTGCTGAAAAACGCTGTCGGTGGCATTGCCGAGATCATCAATGTGCCAGGCCATGTGAACGTCGACTTTGAAGATGTGCGAACCGTGATGGGCGAGCCCGGTAAAGCCATGATGGGCACGGCCGCGGCTAGCGGCCCGGACCGCGCCCGCATTGCCGCCGAGCAAGCCGTGGCTTGCCCGCTTCTCGAAGGTGTGGATTTGTCGGGTGCCAAGGGCGTTTTGGTGCTGATCAGCGCAGCAAAAGGTTCGCTCAAGTTGTCCGAGTCCAAGCAGGCGATGAACACCATCCGTGCTTACGCCTCCGAAAATGCGCATGTGATTTACGGCACCGCCTACGACGAGAACCTGGGCGACGAGATCCGAGTGACGGTGGTGGCCACCGGTTTGTCCAAAGCCGGTGCACGCCGTACGTCTCCCCCGCTGCAAGTGCTGCGCACCGGCACTGACAACGTGCCCTTCGCCATGCGTGGCCAGGACCCCGTCGCCACTTCCGGCAACGCTGCAACGCCAATGAACAACAGTGGATTGAATGTGCCCGCCTACTGGCGCAGCAACCGCACCCATGCGGCTGCCCGTGTGGATGGCATGGCCAATGCGGGCATGGACGACATCGAGATCCCTGCGTTCTTGCGCAAGCAAGCGGACTGATCTGCGGGTTTGACATGGTTCTGAGGTGAATTGGGGTCAGACGGGCGAAGGCCTGTTTGGCCCCTTTTTGCGTGTTCGTTCAGCTACAACGGCTTGAATCGTTGGTTGCAGACTGGCACTTGGGTTTTGTCGTCCCGGCGTTTTGCCCGGGGCCGTCGGGCTCGTCGTCGCTTCGCGCCTCACTATCGCCCGCCAGCCCCGGGCAAACCGCCGGAACTGCGTATCCGCGGTTGCTGGCCTTTTGGGGTGATGCCTAGTGCTTACATTCAGCTTTGCTTCGCTCGCCAACTAAAATATACCCATGCTCGCTCAACGCACCCTCAAAACCTTGACCAAAGCCGTTGGTGTGGGTTTGCACAGCGGTCAGCGTGTCGAGCTGACCCTGCGCCCGGCCTCACCTGACACGGGTATTGTGTTTCGCCGCATCGACTTGGCCGAGCCGATCGACATACCCGTCAACGCCGAAGCGGTGACCGACACCCGCTTGGCCTCCACCATTTCTGCGGGCCAAGCCAAAGTGCTGACGGTGGAGCACCTGATGTCGGCTTGTGCGGGTTTGGGGATAGACAACTTGTATGTGGACATCACCGCCGAAGAGGTTCCCATCCTCGATGGCTCGGCTTCGTCTTTTGTTTTTTTGCTGCAAAGCGCGGGCGTGGTCGAGCAGTCCTTGCCCAAGCGATTTGTGCGTGTGCTCAAGCCTGTCGAGGTGTATGAAGGCGAAGGTGCGAACATCAAGTGGGCACGACTGACGCCCTACCATGGCTACAAGCTGAGCTTCGAAATCGATTTTCGCCACCCCGCTGTGGACTCGACTGGACAACAGGTGGTGTTTGATATGTCAGACGGTGTGTATGCCCGTGACATCGCCCGTGCCCGCACCTTTGGTTTCACCAAGGATGTGGAAATGCTGCGCGCCAATGGCTTGGCTTTGGGCGGCGGCTTGGACAATGCCATCGTGATGGACGATTACAAGGTCTTGAACACCGATGGCCTGCGCTACGACGACGAATTCGTCAAACACAAAATTTTGGATGCCATGGGAGATTTGTACATTCTGGGCAAACCACTGTTGGCTGAGTACAGCGCATTCCGCTCGGGCCACGCCATGAACAACCGCTTGCTTCGCGAGTTGTTGTCTCGACCTGACGCCTACGAGGTGGTGACTTTTGAGAAGGAGGCGCAAGCGCCCCGTGGTTTTGCCCATTTGCAGCCGTCTTGGTGATGCAGCGCACCACACATCTGCTGTATCTGCACGGTTTTCGGTCTTCGCCGCAATCGCTCAAGGCCAGGAAAATGGCCGACACCGTGCACTACCAGTATCCCAGTCTGACCTGGTGGTGCCCCCAGTTGCCCCCCTCACCCCGACAGGCCATGGCCCTGTTGCAAGCGGGCACAGCCCATTGGCCCCTTGAGCGCACCGCCATCGTGGGCTCTTCTTTGGGGGGCTTTTATGCCGCTTGGCTGTCAAATGCCTGGAATTGCCCTGCGGTGCTGCTCAATCCGGCGGTGCACCCAGCGCGTGATTTGGCTCGTTACATTGGCGAACACCCGTCTTGGCACGACCCTTCGCAGAAAATCTTTTTTGAAGCGTCATTTGTGCAAGAGCTCCTGGAATTGGAGGCGCAGCCTCCAACATTCACCCCAGCCTCAGCCCCAGCGCCAAGAACCCTGGCGGTGATCGCCAAAGGCGATGAAGTGCTCGATTGGCGGGAAATGCTGGCACGCCACGAAGGGGGGCAAGTTCGCTTGATCGAAGGCAGTGACCACGCACTCGGTGATTTCGACTTGTACCTGCCCGAAATTTTGAATTTTCTTCACTTGACCTGAGGGCCGGGGGCTTTCGCGGCGGCGGCGCGTGGGAAAATCGCCCGATGTACGCATTATTTGAAGAAGCCGGTAAATTCATGGCCGGTCGCATTTTGTCCGAAGCCGAGGCCTCAGCGCAGGTGGAGCTCGATTCGGGCAAACGGGTCAAAGTCAAAGCCGCAGCCCAGCTGCTCAAATTTGACAAGCCCACCCCTGCCGCCTTGTTGGCCGAAGCCGCATCGCTCAGCCAAAGCATCGAGTTGGAGCTGGCCTACGAATTTGCATCCGAGGAAGAGTTTGGTTTTGCCGATTTGGCGCAAGACTATTTCAACTCGGCCAGCACGGTGCAGCAAGTCGCAGCTTTGCTGCGCCTGCACGAAGCGCCGCATTACTTTCGCCGTGCAGGCAAAGGGCGTTTTCGCAAGGCGCCGGCCGAGATCGTGCAACAAGCCTTGTTGGCGATTGAAAAAAAGAAACAAATTCAGGCCCAAATCGAGGCTTGGTCGGCCGAATTGGTGGCGGGCACCTGCCCAGCGCCGATCCGCGATCAACTCTACAAAATTCTGTTTCGACCTGATAAAAACACGCCTGAGTACAAAGCTGTGGTGGATGCCAGCAAGGCCAGCCAGAGGGCGCCTTTGGACTTGTTGCAAAACGCCAGGGCCATTGCTTCGGCTTGGGATTTCCACTGGCAGCGTTTCTTGTTTGATTTGTTCCCCAAAGGCACGGGTTTTCCGGCTTTGGAGGCGCCGGCCATCTTGGATGACTTGCCGTTGGCCCCCGTACAGGCCTTCTCAATCGACGACTCGCACACCACCGAAATCGACGACGCCTTGTCGCTGCAAGGTCTGGGCACCGGAACGGTCACTGTAGGCATTCACATCGCTGCGCCCGGATTGGCCCTGAAGCCGGGCAGCGCCATCGACCAGTTGGGCCGCGCCCGCCTGTCAACCGTCTACATGCCCGGCTACAAAATCACCATGCTGCCCGACAGCGTGGTGCAGGCCTACACCTTGATTGAGGGGCGAGACTGCCCCGCCGTGTCGCTTTACGTCACTTTCAGCGAAGACACGCTGGAGGTGCAAAG
>NZ_CAMBNZ010000058.1 GCF_945869175.1 Limnohabitans sp. Rim8
CATCACCAAACATCGGGCCCACGATCTGCAAGCCCATGGGAAGGCCGCTCTGGGTCAAGCCACAGGGCACGGTGATGGCCGGCTGTTGTGTCAAGTTAAAGGGATAGCTGAAGGGTGTCCAGCCCAGCATGGACACGGGGTCCATGGCCACCGTGCCGGCGGCACGCGCTTCAAAGGCGGGAATGGACACGGCAGGCGTGACCAGCAAATCAAAACGCTGCATGAACTGCCGCATGTGCGAACCCAAGACCCCACGGCGTTGGTTCAATTGCTGGACATGCAAGGCGCTCAGTTGCGCGCCCAGCTCGGCTTCGGTTTGAAAATCCGGGTCTGCCACAGCCTGCTGCTCAGCGCTCAAGCCTTTCCAGACGGTGTATGCGCCCAAAAACCACAGGCCGGTGGTGATGTCGAGCGGGTCCTCAAAACCGGGGTCAATTTGCTCCACATGCGCGCCCAGGGCTTGCAGTTGCTGCACGGCGGCATGAACCGCTGCGGCAATCTCGGGGTGCACGTTCTGCGCGTACCCCAAGGTGGGCGAGTAAGCGATCCGCAGGCCGCGAATGCCGTCTTCCAGACCCACCGTGTAGTCGCTGCCGTCGGGTGGCAGGGATGTCCAGTCGCGCGCGTCGGGCTGCTTGAGCACATTGGTCATCAAGGCGGCATCGCGCACGCTCATGGTGTGCGGCCCCAAGTGTGCGACCGAACCGAAAGGTGACAAGGGGTAAGCGGGCACGCGGCCAAAGCTGGGTTTCAAACCCACGTTGCCGCAAAAAGCCGCCGGAATGCGCACGCTGCCAGCGCCGTCGGTGCCCACGCCAATGGGCCCCAGGCCAGCGGCCACAGCAGCGGCCGTACCGCCAGAGGAACCGCCAGGGGTGTGGTTCAGGTTCCAGGGGTTGCGGGTGATGCCCGTGGCGGGCGAGTTGGTTTCGCCCTTGCAGCCAAACTCGGGGGTGGTGGTTTTGCCCAGCAACACCGCACCCGCCTCGCGCAAGCGGGCGGTGGCTGGGGCGTCGATGTCCCAGGGTTGGTTCGGGTCAACCGTGCGGCTGCCGCGCAGGGTGGGCCAACCGCGCGTGAGGATCAAGTCCTTGATGGACGTGGGCACGCCATCCAGAGCGCCCACGGGCGCGCCTTGCTGGCGGTGCGCCTGCCAACGGGCCTCGCTGGCCCGGGCGCTGTCCAAAGCCGCTTTCTCGTCCAGCCAGCAAAAAGCATTGATTTGCGGGTTGACACGCTCGATGCGCTGCAGCACCGCCTGCGTCACCTCGACCGGTGAAGTCTGGCCACTGCGGTACAGCGCCAGCAGTTCGTGGGCCGGCATCTGGGTCAGGTCTTGCGCTTGGGTGTTCATGCTGAAGCCTTTTCAGAAAATGGAATGTCTGATCCCTGAATCCGTTTCAGGGCCGGGTGCGCGTATGGGGGCTGAGTTTTTTCCAAGGCAATTCGCCCGGATCGGCCGCCATGGGGCCTGCCGCTTTGGCCACCAGCACCAGACTGGCGATCGGCGTGAAGTCGGCACGAAAATGGTTGGAGCTTTTGACCACCAGCAGCTTCATCTGCTCGGGTTGGATGCCCACGGCGCGAAACAGTTCGCGGTCGAGCATTTGGCATTTGCCACTGGACACGGCGATCAGCACCCCGTCGATTTCCAGGCAAGCGCAAGGACCGATGTGGGCTTTCATGCCGGTCATCATTGGGCCTTTGAGTTCGCAGTCATCCGGCCCCAAAGCCCGCACCGTGAAGCGCCCCTGCAATGGGGGGTCGCTCGCCTCGCCCGTGAAGGTGGGCACAGCCTTGCCCAAAGCCAGTTGCAAATTGGCACCCACCCCAGCCTCATGCGCCATGCGAGCGGCATCAGGGTCATACAACAAGCCCAGGGCCACCTGACCCGGCCAGCGTTGGCCCGCGCCCTGCTGCAACAAGGCGTGCAACATGCCGGTGGTGTTGCTGTCGCCGCCTGCGCCCGGGTTGTCCTGGGTGTCGGCCATGACCACGGGGGCGGACGACACCTCGGCCTTGGCCAGGGCCTGCGTGACCGCCTCTCGGGCGGGTAGCACATCGGGTCGCCATTGGCCAGGCTCGGCCACACGCTCAAACAAGCGTTGCACCGCAGCTTGGGCCTGCGGGCCGTGGCCCCAGACCACCGGGCCACATTCGGCAAAGTCAGAGGCCGGAAAGCCCATGCAAAAACTGAGCATGCAACCGGTTTGGGTTTCCAGGGCCATCATCTCGTCGTACAGATCCTTGGCCGGGGCCATCCAGGTGCTTTGCGCATTGAGTGGAATCAAAAACGGCAGGCGCCGGGCCTGCATCGGGCGCTTGCCACCTGCACGAAAATGCTCGCGCAACAGCATGGCCGCCCGCTCACCGGTGTCGGCCATGTCGATGTGGGGGTAGGTGCGGTAGGCCACCAGGCCATCGGACAGTTGCAACATGCGCTCGGTCACGTTGGCATGCAAGTCTAAGCTGGCCACGATCGGCACCTGCGGGCCCACCACGGCGCGGATGCGCGCGATGAGTTCACCTTCGCTGTCGTCGGCATTTTCGGCCACAGCCGCGCCGTGTAAATCCAGGTACACGCCATCCAGACCTTGGACCAAAGCCGAGCGCACATCTTCGAGAATGCCAGCACAGATGCGTTCAAAGGCGTCTTCGGTCACATACGAGGAGGGTGTCGCGCCCGCCCAGGCAGAGGGCAACACTTGCCAGCCTTCGCGCCGCGCCGCGTCGATGAAGCCACCCACCGGGATGTTCACACCCGTCATGTTGTCCAGCAGGGCCTGGCCACGCACATAGGCCGGAAAAGCCTCCCCGCTTTGGAAGGCGGCCCAATCGGCCAGACTGGGTGCAAAGGTGTTCGTTTCGTGCTGGTAGCCAGCGATCAAGATGCGGGTCATGGAAGGCCGTGTTCGAGGTTCAGATCAGAGACCGCCTCAAGGCACGGTCTCGAGGGGCGGCAAAGCAGCCGGTGCGGCTTGCAGAAGACGCCTTGTGTAGTCATGTTGGGGGTTGGCGTACAGCTCAGCTGTCGGCCCTTCTTCGACGATATGGCCTTGGTGCATCACGATCACGCGGTCACACAACTGGGCGGCCACTCGCAAATCATGCGTGATGAAGAGCAAGCCCAAACCCAGTCGGCCCTGAATTTCGCGCAGCAAATTCAATATTTGCGCTTGCACGCTCACGTCCAGCGCGCTCACCGCCTCGTCGGCCACCAGCACCTGGGGACGACAAGCCAAGGCACGGGCAATGGCCAGGCGTTGTCTTTGCCCGCCACTGAACTGGCTGGGGTAGCGTTGCAGCGCCTCGACCGGCAGGCGCACCTGGGTCATCAACTCGGCCGCCAACGCTTCGGCCTCTGCGCGTGATTGGCCGAAATTCATGGCCCCTTCGACCATGGACTGGCCCACCGTGCGGCGTGGGTTGAGCGATCGGTTCGGGTCTTGAAACACCACCTGTACCCGGTTGCGCAAAGGCCGCAAGCGGCCTTCGGGCAAGGTGGCAACCTCATGGTCACCCCAGAGGACGCTGCCCTCGGTCGGATCGATCAGGCGGATCAGGCAACGGGCAAACGTAGACTTGCCCGAACCGGACTCGCCCACGACGCCCACGGTCTCACCCGCGTGCACCGCCACATGGGCGTTTTGCAGCGCAGCAGTGGCGCGGTTGCGGCCCATCCAATCGCGACTGGCGTAAGTTTTACCCACGCCCTGACCGGACAGCAAGGCCTGGCCACTGAAGGCGGGTTTGGCGGAAGGGGGCGTCATGCCAGGCACGGCCGCCAGCAACTGGTGCGTGTATTCGGCCTTGGGGCGGCGCAAGACCTGCTCACAGGGCCCGCCTTCAACCGCTTCGCCCTGGTTCATCACCAAGACATCGTCGGCAATTTCGGCCACCACGCCCATGTCATGCGTGATGAACAGCACCGCACTGCCTTGCTCGCGCTGCAGGTCGGCAATCAGCCGCAAAATTTCTTTTTGCGTGGTCACATCGAGCGCCGTGGTCGGCTCGTCGCAAATGATCAGGGCGGGCTTGAGCACCACCGCCATGGCGATCACAATGCGTTGGCGCTGACCGCCACTCAGTTGGTGCGGGTAACTGCGCAGCATGCGCTCCGGGTCGGGCAAACGCACACGTTCAAAAATGCGCAAAATTTCGGTGCGGCGCTGGTCCCTGGGCCAATCGGTGTGGGTCGAAAGCAATTCATCAACTTGGTCACCGCAGGTCATCACCGGATTGAGTGCGGTCATGGGTTCTTGAAACACCATGCCCATGCTGCGCCCACGCAAACCCCGCAAACGCGCAGCCGAGGCACCGAGCAAAGACTCGCCTTGCAAGAGAATTTCGCCACCGCTGGGCTGAAGCTCTTTGGCCAACAGGCCCATCACGGTGGTGGCCATCACGGATTTGCCCGAGCCCGACTCGCCCACCACACACAAGGTCTGGCCAGGGAGGATGCTGAGCGACACCTGGTGCACCGCGTGCAACCGGTCACTCCCAGCAGGCAGAGACACCGACAACTGGCGAATGGACAAGACCGGTTGATTGGTTTGGGCACTCATCAGGCGCCTCTTTTCGCAAACTTGGGGTCCAGCACGTCGCGCAAACCATCCCCCAGCAAATTCACAGCCAGCACGGTGGGCACCAAAAACAAAGCGGGGTAAAGCACGTTACCGGGGTACTGGCTGAACTGCACGCGCCCCTCCGCCATGATGTTGCCCCAAGTCGGAATGTCAGGCGGCAAGCCCAGGCCCAGAAAACTCAAAATCGCCTCGGTCAGCACCGCAGAAGCAGCCACAAAGGTGCCCTGCACGATCAGGGGAGCCAAAGCGTTGGGCAAAATATGCCGCCAGAGAATGATCGGCGTCGGGGTGGCCAGCGCACGGGCTGCTTCCACAAAAGGCTCTTCGCGCAGGCTCAGGACCAAAGAGCGAACCAAGCGCGTCACACGCGGCACCTCGGGAATCGCAATGGCCACCACCACTGTGCCCACTTGCGCGCCCAATGCCGCCACCAGCGCAATGGCCAGCAAAATGGCAGGAATGGCCATTAAGCCATCCATGAAACGCATCAACACCGCGTCGACTTGCCGAAAGTAGCCGGCCAGCATGCCCAACAAGCCGCCCACAGCCAAGGCCAGCGCCGCGGTGAAGCCGCCCACCAGCAAGGAAACTTGTGCACCATAGACCACGCGGCTGTAAAGGTCGCGGCCAAAGCTGTCGGTGCCCAGCCAGAAAGTGTGGGCCACCTTGCTGCCGTCGACCAAAGTGAAGTCCCCCTTGAGACCGGCGGGCTTGTTGATGAAATTGGAATCCATGGCCGCCGGGTCCAAGGTGCCCAGCCAGGGCGCCAGCAAAGACACCAACACCATCAACCCAAGCACCACGGCACCAAACCGGATCGAGCCGTTGGCCCATAAACGATGAGAGACTGACATCAGTAACGAATCCTCGGATCAAGAAAGAGGTAGCTCAGATCGACCAAGAGGTTGATGAACACGTAGGCACAAGAAAACAGCAAAACCAAGCCCTGGATCACCGGGAAGTCGCGGTTCAGCACCGCATCCACCGTCAACTGGCCCAAGCCCGGGATGGCGTACACCGTCTCGGTCACGACCACGCCGCCGATGAGCAAGGCCACGCCAATGCCAATCACGGTGACGATGGGCACGGCCGCATTGGCCAGCGCGTGGCGCAGCAGCACAGCTTGTTCGGTCACCCCTTTGGCACGCGCGGTGCGGATGTAGTCTTCGGTCAGGGCCTCAGAGACGCTGGCCCGGGTGACCCGCGCAATCAACGCCACATAAATCATGGCCAGCGTCATCCAGGGCAGGATCAGCTGCCGCATCCAATCCCACACCCCGACACTGCGCGGCCCAAACAAGGCTTTGTAGCCCTGCACGGGCAACCATTCCAGACGAATGGCAAACAGGTAAATGAGCAAGTAGCCGACCACGAAGACCGGCACCGAAAACCCGGCCACCGAAAAACCGGACAGAACTTTGTCGAGCCACCCCCCCATGCGCCAAGCAGCGATGGTGCCTAAGGGAATGGCCACGGCAATGGCCAGCACCAAAGTGCCCGCCGCCAAAGACAAGGTGGGCTCGATGCGCTGCGCGATCAGCTCTGTGACGGGTTTGTTCAGGTAATACGAATACCCCAGATCGCCCTGAAACACCCGACCGATCCAGATGAAATACTGGGACAGGATCGACCGATCCAAACCCAACTGTTCGCGGATGCGGTTGATGTCTTCGTTGGTGGCGCTGTTGCCGGCAATGACCGCCGCAGGATCACCGGGGGCCAACCTCAGGATGAGGAAGACCACCAGCGAGACGACGAGCAGGACCGGCAGCACCGCCAGCAGGCGGCGCAGGACGAATTGAAACATCTCTCAGAACCTGATCAATTTTTCTTGATGTTCCACATGGCCGGGATACCGGGCGTTTGCAAAATGCCACTCACATTGCTGCGAATCACGGTGGGTGAGCGGTATTGACCCAAAGGTGCGTGAGTCGCGGTCTCCATGGCCACAGCTTGGATCTCGCTGGCCAACTTCTTTTTCTCTTCGATGGTGCCTGCGCGGGCGAAGCTGGCCTTCAGGGTCTCCAGGCGCGGCTCGTTTTGCCAGCCAAACCAGCCGGTGTCGCCTTTGGCATTGAGCATGGCCATGGCCAGCGGGTTAGAGATGTCGCCGGCCGTCCAAGCGGTCAGGAAAGCATTCCAACCACCCGCCGCGGGCGCGTCTTTCTTGGCACGGCGGGCCACCAAAGAGGCCCAGTCCATTTGCTGCATGTCCACTCTGAAGCCAGCGGCCTCAAGTTGCTGCTTGGCGACCAAAGGAATTTTGGCGATCGAGGCCAGATCGGTCGGGCGCATCAGGAGCACAGGCGTGTTGTCGTAACCGGCTTCTTTGAGCATTTCACGGGCTTTGGCTGGGTTGGCCACGCCGGTGAAGTAACCCGTGTTTTCATCCGCATACACCGTGCCGCAAGGGAAGATACTGCGGCACAACTTGCCCAACTCGGGCACGCCAATTTGGGTGTTGATGTAGGCCTGCTGCCCCATGGCCACCATGGCAGCTTGACGGATCTTGGGGTTGTCAAATGGTTTGTGCAGGTGGTTAAAGCGCATGATGAATTGCAAGCCTGCTGGGGAAAAGTCATCGATCTTCAAACCCTCGGTTTTCTTCAGGGTTTCATATTGCTCAAAACTAGGCTGCTCGACCATGTCCACTTCGCCCGCCTTGATGGCATTGAACTGGGTTTGCGGGTCGCGGATGATGACCCATTCCACACGGTCAAAGTTGACCGGACGGCCACCCGCCATGCCACTGGGGGCTTCATTGCGCGACCTGTATTTGGCATTGCGTGTGTAAACCGCCAGGGCGCCGGGCTTGAACTCGTCGGCCTTGAAGATGAAGGGGCCCGAACCAATGTGCTCCTTGATTTGCTCGGCGCCGGGTGTGGCCGCAATGCGCGCGGGCATGATGAAGGGCACGTTTGACGAGGCCTTGCCCAAGGCGTCGATCACGATGCCGCTGGGCTCCTTGAGGACCATTCGGAAGGTGTTGGCATCGGGGGTTTCGTAGCGGTCAATGAAGGTGTTCAGGATGCCGCCCATGGCATCGCGGCTGGCCCAGCGCTTGAGGGAGGCCACCACGTCTTCACTGGTCACAGGCTTGCCGTCATGGAACTCCAAGCCAGCGCGAAGTTTGAAGGTCCAGGTTTTACGGTCGGCCGAAGTGGTGTAAGTGTCCACCATTTGGGGCTTGATGTTGCCCTGTGCGTCTTCGGAAAAGAGCGTGTCGTAAATCATGTACGCATGGTTGCGGGTCACGTAGGCCGTGGTCCAGATGGGGTCGAGCACCGCCAAGTTGGCGTGGGGCACGAATCGGAATACCTTGTTGTCTTGGGCTTGTGCCACGACAGGCGCCAGCATGCTCAAACCCAACATACCCGTGGCCGCAAACAGAACACGTCTTTTCATGATCAGATCTCCAAAAAAGGAACAATTGAAAAACCATGATGACAGCTTTCAAAACGGACAAGCGTCACCTTTGCGCAAATCAGAGTCGGGGTTTTCACCAGTGGCTGATCACCCTTTGACCGCTTTCATAATACAAATAAAACCGAAAGCGTCACCCCATGGTCAACCCTAACAACTCGGCGATTGATTTGTCCCGCGCCATACACCTTAAGCAGGTGTCATGCCAGGAAGTGATGCAGTCCACACTGGAGCGCATTGCGCGATGGAATACGCAATCCAACGCCATCGTCAGTCTGCAAGAACCCGAACTTTTGATGGCACAAGCGCGCGAGCGCGATGCTCAACTGGCCCGGGGTGAATCGATGGGCTGGATGCACGGCATGCCGCAAGCCATCAAGGACTTGGCCCATGCACAAGGTTTGCGCACCACTTTGGGCAGCCCGCTCATGAAGGACTTTGTGGCCACTGAGGATGGACTCATGGTTCAAAGGATGAAAGCCGCCGGCGCCATCGTCATCGGCAAGACCAACACACCCGAGTTTGGACTGGGCTCGCACACATTCAACGAGGTGTTTGGCCCCACCCGCAACGCTTGGAATCCGAACAAAACCGCTGGCGGCAGCAGCGGTGGTGCGGCCGTGGCGCTGGCCCAGCGCCTGTTGCCCGTAGCCGATGGCTCGGACTTCATGGGCAGCTTGCGCAACCCGGCCGGATGGAACCATGTGTTTGGCCTGCGCCCCTCACAAGGCCGCGTGCCCATGTCGCCCGCGCAAGACGTGTTCATTGCCCAACTGGCCACGGAAGGCCCCATGGCCCGCCATGTGGCCGATTTGGCCATGCTGCTGTCGGTGCAAGCCGGGGCTCACCCGTCCAGCCCTTTGAGCCTGACCGAAGACCCCGCTGTGTTTGCAGGCGCATTTGACAGCAATCCCAAAGGCCTGCGCATGGGCTGGTTGGGCAACTTGCAGGGTTACTTGCCGATGGAGGACGGCATTCTCGATGTCTGCCAGTCTGCGCTGAACAGTTTTTCGGGGATGGGCTGCACGGTGGACGAGGCCTGTTTGGGCATGCCACCCGAAGAAATTTGGCAAGCGTGGTTGGTCTGGCGGCAAGCTTTGGTGGGGCCGCGCATCGCGCCTTTCTTGATCAACCCCGCCAACCGTGCACACATCAAAGCCGAAGCGCTTTGGGAACACGACCAATCACTGGGCTTAACGGGTTCTCAACTGATGGCGGCCAGCGCCAGCCGCACGCGCTTTTACCAAAGCATGTTGGCCCTGTTCGAGAAATTCGACGTGCTGGCCATCCCTGTGGCGCAAGTGTGGCCGTTTGATGTGAACCTGCGTTGGC
Organism: Limnohabitans sp. Rim8; assembly: GCF_945869175.1. Classification (GTDB taxonomy): domain Bacteria; phylum Pseudomonadota; class Gammaproteobacteria; order Burkholderiales; family Burkholderiaceae_C; genus Limnohabitans_A. Next base: position 9,342 of record NZ_CAMBNZ010000058.1, read on the forward strand.
CACAGAGCGTGGCAGGTCAAAGCATGGACACCTACCACCGTTGGATGGAGGTGGTGATTTACGCCACGTTTGCTGGCCTGCCTTCCATCAGCGTGCCTGCAGGCTTTGGCGAGAACGGTTTGCCCATGGGCCTGGCCCTGATTGGCAAACCCCAAGGCGATTGGGCTTTGCTGAAACTGGCCCACGCTTACGAAATGGCGAATCTAGACATGATCGCCCGCCGGCCTCCTGGCGTTTGAACTCGGGTGGCTTGACCCGCTCAGTTTTGCTGCCAAGGCAAGCCGCGCACGCGCCAACCGCCCAGGGTGCCGCGGTGGGCCTCATCATCTGGGTCGCCTTCGAAACCTTCGAGGATGTTGTAGGCCTGCAAGCCCAACTCGGTGGCGCGCTGCGCGGCGGCGATCGAGCGCACACCGCTACGGCACAACATGACCAGTTTCTTTCCGCCCGCACCCAAGGCCTGCACGCCCGCATCAAAGTCCGAGTTCGTTGTCATGCCGGGCCACTGCTTCCAGGCCAGCGGGTGAGCTCCAGGCACAAAACCCACCCAGGCACGCTCTGCGTCGGTGCGCACATCCACCAACTCGGCTTCACCCGATTGCACCCAAGCCCAAGCCTGTTCAGGGGAAATGTCGCCTGCGTAGCCGACGGCCGATTGGACTGCGGGAAGTGTGGGCGCTGAGGAAAAGGTCATGGGGCGTTCATCCAAAAGTAGGAAAGTTCATTTTTAAGCGGTTTCAGTGCCAAATCATAGCTTTTCGCCTGCACGTCAAAGTGTCAGTGACAGGATGGGTCGCAACGGCTAAGATGCAGGGTTTGATTGACGTTTACGTCAACGTCAAAGCCAAAATATACCGCCCGCTAACGGAGATTCCATGACCGACCTTTCCGCTGAATTCAAAGCCTTGGCCGAATACCGCCCCACGAACAAGGTGCGATTTGTCACCGCCGCCAGTTTGTTCGATGGGCACGATGCGGCCATCAACATCATGCGCCGCATCCTGCAAAGCATGGGCGCTGAAGTCATCCACCTGGGGCACAACCGTTCCGTGGACGAGGTGGTGACCGCCGCGCTTCAAGAAGACGCGCAGGGCATCGCCATCAGCTCCTACCAGGGCGGGCACAACGAATACTTCAGCTACATGGTCGACCTGCTTCAGGCCCGTGGTGGCCAGCACATCCAGGTGTTTGGTGGTGGCGGCGGCGTGATCGTGCCGTCTGAGATTCGCGCCTTGGCCGAAAAAGGCGTGCGGATTTTCAGCCCCGAAGACGGCCAAAAAATGGGCCTGGCCGGGATGATCGGCGAGATGGTCATGCGCTGCGATAAGGATTTGAGCCCGCAGGCACCCAAAGACGTGGCAGCGATTCAGGGCCACAGCGAAATGAACTGGCGTGCCTTGGCGCAGTTGATGACCGCACTGGAGAACGGCAAAGCCGATGCGAGCATGGTCCAAGCCGTGCGCGAACAAGCGGCGCAAAAGAAGGTGCCTGTGCTGGGCATCACCGGCACGGGCGGTGCCGGCAAGTCCTCGCTCACCGACGAGTTGATCCGCCGACTGCGGCTGGACCAAGGCGACGCCTTGCGTGTGGCCGTGATCTCCATTGACCCTTCGCGCCGCAAGAGCGGTGGTGCCTTGCTGGGCGACCGCATCCGCATGAACGCTATCAACCCTTGGTCACAAGGCCCGCGTGTTTTCATGCGCTCGCTGGCCACACGCGACTTTGGCTCCGAAATTTCTGCCGCTTTGCCCGATGTGGTGGCCGCCTGCAAGGTGGCAGACTTTGATGTGATCGTGGTCGAGACCTCGGGCATTGGCCAGGGCGACGCGGCCATCGTGCCGCATGTGGATGTGCCCATGTACGTGATGACCCCAGAATTTGGCGCGGCAAGTCAGCTCGAAAAAATCGACATGCTGGACTTTGCAGAGTTTGTGGCCATTAACAAGTTCGACCGCAAGGGCGCTTCCGATGCACTGCGCGATGTGGCCAAACAGGTGCAGCGCAACAAGGAAGCCTGGACCGTTCCAACTGAGCAAATGCCGGTGTTTGGCACCATGGCCGCACGCTTCAACGACGATGGCGTCACCGCCTTGTACCAAGCGCTCAAAACCCGTCTGGCTGTACTGGGCATGCAGACCACCGAAGGCCGTTTGCCTGTGGTCACGGTGCGTTACAGCACCCACCAGAACCCGGTGGTGCCCTCCTCGCGCACCCGCTATTTGGCGGAGATCAGCGACACGGTGCGTGGCTACAAAAAACGCGCCGTTGACCAGTCCCGCTTGGCTCGCGAAATCCAACAATTGCGCGCTGCAGCACGCATGCTCGAAGTGGGCAAAGCCGGGCGAGCCAAAGCGGCCGAAGCCGCCATCGACCTGGCCATCGCCAGGGAAGAATCCCAGGACCCTCAAGCCAAGAAATTGCTGGCCCAATGGCCCGACATGCAAAAAGCCTACGCAGGCGATGAATACGTGGTGAAGATCCGCGACAAGGAAATCCGCACCGCGCTGACCACCAAGAGTCTGTCTGGCACCACCATCCGCAAAGTCGCATTGCCCCAATACGAAGACGATGGCGAAGTGCTCAAGTGGTTGATGCTGGACAACGTTCCCGGTAGCTACCCCTACACCGCTGGCACCTTTGCCTTCAAGCGCGAGGGCGAAGACCCGACCCGCATGTTCGCAGGCGAAGGTGACCCCTTCCGCACCAACCGCCGCTTCAAGTTGGTCAGCGAAGGCCTGCCCGCCAAACGCTTGTCCACCGCTTTTGACTCGGTCACGCTGTACGGTAACGATCCCGATTTGCGTCCGGACATCTACGGCAAGATCGGCAACTCGGGCGTGAACGTGGCCACGCTGGACGACATGAAGGTGCTGTACTCGGGCTTTGACCTGTGCAACCCGACCACGTCGGTGTCGATGACCATCAACGGCCCCGCGCCTTCGATCCTGGCCATGTTCATGAACACGGCCATTGACCAGAACATCGACAAGTTCAAGCTGGAAAACGGCCGCGAACCCACCGAGACAGAGACCGCCAAGATCAAGGCTTGGGTGTTGGCCAATGTGCGCGGCACGGTGCAAGCCGACATCCTGAAAGAAGACCAAGGCCAAAACACCTGTATCTTCTCGACCGAGTTCTCGCTCAAAGTGATGGGTGACATCGCTCAGTATTTTGTGCACCACGACGTGCGCAACTTCTACTCGGTATCCATCAGCGGTTACCACATTGCCGAGGCCGGGGCCAACCCGATCAGCCAGCTGGCCTTCACGCTGTCCAACGGGTTCACTTTTGTGGAAGCCTACTTGGCGCGCGGCATGCACATCGACGACTTCGCGGCGAACCTGAGCTTCTTCTTCAGCAACGGCATGGACCCGGAGTACACCGTCATGGGCCGTGTGGCGCGCCGCATCTGGGCCGTGGCCATGAAAGAGAAGTACGGTGCCAACGAGCGATCACAAAAACTGAAGTACCACATCCAGACTTCAGGCCGCTCGCTGCACGCGCAAGAAATTCAGTTCAACGACATCCGCACCACGCTTCAAGCGCTGATTGCCATCTACGACAACTGCAATAGTCTGCACACCAACGCGTTTGACGAAGCCATCACCACGCCCACCGCAGACTCGGTGCGTCGCGCCATGGCGATCCAACTCATCATCAACCGCGAGTGGGGCTTGGCCAAAAACGAGAACCCGAGCCAAGGCGCTTTCATCATCGACGAGCTCACCGAATTGCTGGAAGAAGCCGTGCTGGCCGAGTTCGAGAAGATCGCCGAGCGTGGCGGCGTGCTGGGCGCGATGGAAACCGGCTACCAGCGCGGCAAGATCCAAGACGAATCCATGCACTACGAGATGCTCAAGCACACCGGCGAGTTGCCCATCATCGGCGTCAACACCTTCCGCAACCCCAAGGGTGACGAAGTCATGGAAACGCTGGAACTGGCCCGTTCGACCGAAGAAGAAAAGCAATCACAGCTCAAGCGTTTGAATGACTTCCAAGCCCTGCACGCCAAAGAGTCCCCCGCCATGCTCCAACGCCTGCAACAGGCCGTGATCGACAACGGCAACGTGTTCGAGGTGCTGATGGACGCGGTGCGTGTCTGCTCACTGGGTCAGATCACCAATGCTTTGTTTGAGGTGGGTGGGCAGTACCGGCGTAATATGTGAGTTGAATTATTCTAGTATTTTTAACATGTCATGTTTAAAATGCAAGGATGTTTATTAGGAAATCATTCCAAGAAATTCGCAACCATCTAGGCTGGAGCCCAGCTGTTGCTATTTTGGGTGCACGTCAAATCGGCAAGACAACCCTTGCCAGACAGATTGCGACCGAGTTCCCAAATTCGGTTTACCTTGATCTGGAGAACAGCCAAGCACGCGCCAAGCTAGAGCAAGCAGATGTGTTTTTTCAGACCCATCGCGATCGTTTGATTGTGTTAGATGAAATTCAAAATGCGCCCGAGTTGTTAAGCACCATGCGCGGCGAAATTGATGAAGACCGCCGCAATGGACGCTTTCTGATCCTTGGTTCAGCGTCTTACAAACTTTTGCAACAATCACAATCGCTGGCGGGGCGTTTGGCCTTGGTCGACATGGCCCCCCTTCTTCTGAGCGAAGTGCACCGCGACTTCGCTGACATTCAAACACTCTGGTTAAGGGGTGGCTTTCCCAACAGCTACAAAGCACCTGGCGATGAGGCTTCGTGGCTGTGGCGGGATGGCTTTGTGAGGCACTTCTTGAACACTGACTTGCCCGCCTTGGGCATCAATGTTGAACCCGAATTGATGCGGCGCTTTTGGCGCATGGTGGCGCACTTGCACGGGCAGCTGTTCAATGCCTCCAGCATTGCCACATCACTGGGGGTGTCATCGCCCACAGTCACGCGCTACCTTGACCATTTGGTGCAATCCCTCATGCTGCGCCGACTTGAACCATTCCATGCCAACCTCGGCAAGCGGCTGGTGAAATCACCCAAAATTTATGTGCGGGACAGTGGTTTGCTTCATTACCTGATGGGCATACACAACATCAACGACATGATGGGCCATCCTATGACGGGCGCTTCTTGGGAAGGCTTTTGTGTAGAGCAAATTTGCAACCACCTGCCCGCTGGGGCGAGTGTTTCTTTTTATCGAACGGCAGCAGGCGCAGAACTGGATGTGGTGGTCGAGACAGGCAATCAAACCATCGGTTTTGAAATCAAGTTCTCCTCAGCTCCCAAGGTCACCAAAGGTTTTTGGCAAGCCTGCGAAGACACCGGCGTGAACAAAGCCTTTGTGATCGCCCCCGTGCAAGAGGGCTGGGCAATGGCTAAAGATGTTCAAGTCATTTCGCCAATCGATATACCGGCTCACCTTAAATTTAACAATCCACCATGAGCATCCATTCACACTTCACCGCTCCACCCAGCAAACCGATGCTGGTGTTGCGTGCGCGCTTTTCACTCTTTTTTCGCACCCCTTCGGCCACCAGCCCATACCCGTTTTTTCAGTAGGAAAGGGCCAACCGCAATTGTCTTCAAGCAGTCAAAGACGCATCAGAAAATAAGCTTGTTGGTCTTCAAAGGACTCCCATGTTTTCTATTTATCGCAGCATTCGGTGTTCCAGTCTTTTCAGCGAGTCTCACTTGCTGAAGCTTTGCACAGTTGGGGTCCTGGTTGGGGCCATCCCTTCGATCCAAGCTCAGGCTGAAGAAAATCGGGGCGCTTGGCAGCTGAGCGCAGGTTGGCAGGATTACAGTGAACCGCAAATGAACTTGAAAGGCCCCGAGTTGGGCGTGCATTGGCAAAGCCGAGCATGGGGATCGTTCACCGTGGAAGCCGATGCGCATGTTGGCCTGCAAACCTACAACAGCGTTCCATCGGGGCGTTTGGATTCGGTATTGAACGTGGATACACGCTGGCGCGCTCTCAGGGCATCAACAGCCCAGCCCCAATGGCAGTATGGTTTGGCTTTGCACATCCATGCCAATTTTTTGCGTGGCACCACCAGTTTGGGTTTTGGAGGCTATGACCGGCTTTCTACGCAAGTGTGGTTGCCAATTCGCTGGCGTTCGGACAACCCACAGCCTTGGACGGTCGACGCAGGCTGGCTGTTGTGGGGAGAGCATGTGTCACGCTTGTCACAAGCCAACACCCGCTTACAAGACGTGACCAACCAACAGCGCAAAGGTGCTTACCTTCAATTGACCAAGGAAATTCATACCGACATGGGAGAGATACTGCCCTATGCACGCTGGACTTGGGTGGACGATTCGGATGTCCATTGGGTCAGTTTGGTCGGCGTAGAAAGAGGCACTTACGAGCCACGCAACAACAGGCTGCAAGTGGGCTTGAAATGGCGCATCCGATGAATTTGACGAATCACCACCTCAAGACACTGAAGACAACTGATTGTGATGAGCGCCAATTAGGCACCCAAGCGGGCATCAATCCGCTGGAGACAAGATAACCTCAATGGCATACCGTGTCGGCTGTGAACCGGTTTGCTGAAACCACAGCGTCATAGGCCCCTCGCCAACTTGCGATTTGGGCACATTGGCCAACACATTCCGTGCCAAATCACTGGGACCCATGTGGCCGTAAACCAACATACGCGATACATCAATGCCCGCATCAAACACCTTGTTAGGCTGCAAAGCAAAAAAGGCAATGGCGTCTTCCGAGACATACTGCACCAACTTGACCGACAGCAACTGTTGGCCTTTGGGGATGTCCCAGCGCACATAGTCGATATCACCGCGCACCACTACGCCATGGATCAGATAGGTTTGGAGGCCGGGCGCCAAAATGCTGGGCTGCAGAGGGTCGCCTGAAGCTTCATGCGATACAACGCTTGGGTTTTGCAAGTCAAAACCTTGGGCCACAGAATTGTTACCGGCCATGTCCACTTGGCGTAACCAAACCCGGCTCAAGCCGTTACCCATAGCGCCGAGTGCGCTGCCTTTGCCTGCAGACCATGAGCGTTGCTCGTCCAGGGAATACTCCCAACGCGCACCCGGCTCAATGCCCGACAATTTGAAAGTGTTGGTCACACCTTCGGATTGACCCGAGATGGCCACAGCCGATGGAGCTGTGGTGTCCAAAACACAGTTGACGCGCACAATTTCGGAGGTGTTGCCCGCATCGTCCCGAGCGCGGACCCAAATCATTTTGGCGCCGTCGCCTTTGACGTCAAACGAGGCACCGGAACCGCGTGTCCAGCTCGCACCCTGATCCAGCGAAAACTCCCAGTCGATGCCCGAACTTTCAACACCCCACCTGCCGTTGCTGGTGACGCCATCGGTCACGTCAAGACCGGTGTCGTTGAATGACAAAACAGGCGTTTTGAGAATGACCGCACCGGCAACCGGTGGTGTCGGTGCACCTGACACTGTGGTGGCCATAGGCCCCGACCCTGAACCGCCGCAGGCCACTAAAAAAAATGCTGCGCAGAGCAATGCGGTAGATCGAATTAAAAATGGTTGCAGGGAGAACATGTGAACTGATCCAATTTTTTGATTAAATTTAATTGCTTCAAAAGAATGGGAAAAACCTGAATCCGTCTTTTAAGGATCGAAAAAAAAGAAAAAACCCTCACGAGAAAGCATTCAAGTGAGGGTTTATACGTTGACCCGTTTAAGGCGTTTGAATGACTCTTTTCGTGAAAGCTCTCAGTCAATACACCTGTCAGATTGAGGTCGTCTCAACAGCCCAACGAACAACCACAATGGGTTGAATCGTCAGGCCGTTGAAGCGCCCGTCCGTTGGATTACAGACCGATTCTTCCGCCATCGTCTTTGGTGATGACGATGGTGGCCGAACGTGCACGGGTGCCTGCACCGTAAGCGCCACCGACACCATTCATGGCATTGGTGGGCCAGACGCCCTTGGTGGTGTCGTTGTATGCCGTAGCATCTTCAGCGGGGTGCTGAATACCCACAAAAATCGCTTTGCCATCGGCGGTCTCGGTGATGCCCGTCACTTCTGCGCCCTTGGGGCCGACCAAGAAGCGACGCAGGCGTGACTCGCCCAAGATACCGCCAACAAAGGTGTTTTGGGTCGATGTCTGGGCTACGCCAGACACTACTACGGAGTTGCTGACGGTGAATGCACCCCCATCGCCCACTGTGCCGGGGACTGCGGCCACCAACATGCAATTGGTTTCGTCGGTGAAAGCGCCGTCGTCGGTCTGGATCCAGCAAATGCCGGTGGACTTGCTGAACCACAAGCCATCTGGGGAGGAGAAAGAGTTGGCAGCAGTCAAGCGCGACAGATTAACGTTCACGTCAGCTGAGTCTTCCTCTGCACCAAACAAGAAAATATCCCAAGTGAAGGTGGTGGCATCTGACATGCTGTTGGTTTCTTTGAAACGAACAATGTGACCGTTGGGATTTCCGTCACGAGTCGAAGCGCCGTCGGTGCGGCCGTCGGTGTCTCTGTAATAACGCGGGTTGGCGGCATTGACCATAGCGACCGTTTTTTCAGGGGTTCTGTTGTTGGTCATTGCAAAGTAGATCTCGCCGTTGGCGTGGTTGACCGCGCCCCACTCAGGCCGGTCCATCTTGGTGGCGCCTGCGGCGTCGGCGGCAACACGCGTGTGCACCAACACTTCGGCCTGGTTGGTAAAGCCGAAAGCGGCAGCCTTGATCAAAGGGTTGTTGATGCTGAGCTCCAACCACTCGCCTTTGCCGGTATCGTCGAACCTCGCGACGTACAACTTACCTTCGTTGAGGTATTTGTCGCCCGCTGTGATGCCGCCGCCGATGTCGGCTGCGTCCCAGTTTTTGGCGCTGACAAATTTGTAGATGTATTCGTTGCGTGAATCGCAGCCCATGTAAAAGGCCAGAGGTTTGCCAACCACGGGGAAACCACAAACGGCCGCCTCGTGCGCAAAACGACCCATAGCCATGCGTTTTGAAGGCGTCGATTCCACGTTAGCCGGATCGATTTCAACGTTGGAGCCAAAGGTTTGTGGCTCGTTGCGGAAGTCTGCGGCTGCAGTCGCACCCGAAGCGGACACGTTCCAACGGGCGAATCTGGCGGTGGGGTCTGCGCCGGTCACGGTGTGCCAGCCTTGTGTGCGCGAAGTGGTGGCCGTGGCGGAAGTG
>NZ_CAMBNZ010000059.1 GCF_945869175.1 Limnohabitans sp. Rim8
TGGCATCTCACGGGCCACCGCCTCGGCCAGATCGATCACCGCCATGGCGTAGTAGCTGCTCCAGTTGTAACGCGTGATGGCGTAGAAGTTTTCGGTGCCGGCCACGTAACTGGGTGGGTTGATACCGTTGCGCAGTTCGATCAAGGCCAGCGGCCCAGTGTGTGCGAGCGCCGCCCCTTCGAGAGCTGCACCTTTGCCAACAAAGCTGGCCACACTGAAAGTGGGCAAGATGTCCGGGGCCATCAGGCTGTCCATATCGGTTTGGCCGGGGGTCAGGGACACCGGGTAATGCGTCGGCATGCCGGGGCGCCACTGAAAGGCTTTGAAATAGTTAGCCACCGAGCCAACCGCGTCGGCCGTGCTGCCAAACAGGTCAATGCGACCGTCCCCATCAAAGTCCACCGCAAATTTGGCCCAACTTGAGGGCATGAATTGCGGCAAACCCAAAGCGCCGGCGTAACTGCCCCTGACAGACAGTGGGTCAGCACCACTGCGAGAGGTCAGCAACAAGAACTGCTCCAATTCGCTGCGAAAAAAGGCCTGACGTTCAGCCGCTCTGGGGTGTGCCTGGGGAAAGTGAAAGGCCAGTGTGCCCAAGGCGTCCAGCACACGAAAGTTCCCTGTGTTTTGGCCATACAGCGTTTCGACCCCGATGATGCCGACGATGAGGGAGGCCGGGACACCGTATTCGCGTTCGGCTCGCTCCAAGCTGACTTGGTGTTTTTGCCAAAACCGCAGGCCCGCTTGAATGCGCACGGGCTCGATGAATCGGGCACGGTAAGCACCCCAGTCTTTGGCCACGGGGCTGGCAGGGGGCAGCACCAGTTTTTCGACCAGAGGCAAGCGCTGGGCCTGGGCCATGTTTTTTTCAGCCCAGACCGGGTCGAGTTGCAAGCGGCTGGAGGCTTCTTGCAGCCAGGTCGTAACCTCGGGGTTGGCATTCAGTCGGCCAGCCGAGGCGGCAGGGGCTGGTTTGTTGAGGGGTCGTTTGTGGCCGTTGACTGTGGATTTTTTCTTGGATTTTTTGGACGTTTGCTGACTGCTTTTGCTGGGTGGGAATGCTTTTTTTTCAGGGTTTTGGGCTTGCGCAGTGTTCGCCCAGGCGACGAACAAGAAAGGGCAGATCAAGAGGGTGAAAATCGCTTTCAGGCGCAGCGCAGGGTTGGATCGAAAAAAGGGAAGGTGGATTTTCATGCGGCGTTCAGTTTAATCGCGCCAAGGCCAAGGTACAAAAGCGCTGATGGGCGTGATAAGCTGAAACACCAACCACGGCAGTGATCTACAGGAAGACAAGCCTTATGGGCGCTACAGCGTATTTCTCACACCCCACATTCTGGAAGCACGAGATGGGCGCGGGTCATCCCGAGTGCCCTGAGCGGCTGGGCGCCATCGAAGACCGCTTGCTCATCACGGGTTTGGACATGGCTTTGCAACGCAGAGAACCCCGTCCGGCGTCTTTGGGCGACATTGAACTGGCCCACGGGCGCATGCATGTGGCTGCTTTGCGGGGTTTGGGCGATGCTCTGCGCGAAGACATGGCCGCAGGCGGTCCCACCCACACCTCGATCGACCCGGACACGATGATCAACGCCCATACTTGGGATGCGGCCTTGCTTTCGGCGGGTGCCGCCATCGATGCCACAGACGCGGTGCTGGCGGGCGAGTTGGAGAACGCTTTTTGTGCCGTGCGTCCACCAGGGCATCACGCTTGTCGCGACCAAGCCATGGGTTTTTGTTTTTTCAACAATGTGGCGATTGCGGCCAAATACGCGCTGGAGCGCCATGGCCTCCAGCGTGTGGCGATCGTGGACTTTGATGTGCACCATGGCAATGGCACCGAGGACATCGTGGCAGGCGACGAACGTATTCTGATGGTGAGTTTTTTTCAGCACCCGTTTTATCCCGAAGGCGGCTCGCAGTCGACGGCCAGCAATTTGGTGAATTTGCCGGTGCCGGCTTACACCAAAGGCATGGACATTCGCGAGCTGATCGACACGATGTGGCTGCCCAGGCTGGAGGCCCACAAGCCGGAGATGGTCTTTATCAGTGCCGGGTTTGACGCCCACCGAGAAGACGACATGGGCCAGATGGGCCTGGTAGAGCAAGACTACGCCTGGATCACCCAGCGCATCAAGGATGTGGCGCTGCGCCATGCCAAAGGGCGCATCGTCAGTTGCCTGGAGGGGGGCTACAACCTCAGCGCACTGGGCCGCAGTGTGGAAGCCCATTTGCGGGTGTTGGCAGATGTCTGATGTACTTCTTCACCAGTGCGATGCGAAGGGTGTACACCGCCTGACGCTGAACAGTCCCAGCACCTTCAACACCTTGAGCCAAGACATGCTCACCGCCTTGCAGCGGTGCTTGGACCAGATCGCTCAAGACGACCACGCCCGAGTGTTGGTGGTGGCCGCTGCTGGCAAAGCCTTTTGTGCGGGTCACAACCTCAAGGAAATGCGCGCCCAGCCGGAATTGGCGTATTACCAAAAGTTGTTTGCGCAGTGCACGCGCATGATGCTGTCTCTCCAAAAGTTACCAGTACCCGTGATCGCCCGCGTGCAAGGCTTGGCCACGGCGGCCGGTTGCCAGTTGGTGGCGCAGTGTGATTTGGCGGTGTCGGTGGACAGCGCGACTTTTGGTGTGAATGGCATCGATGTGGGCTTGTTTTGCGCCACCCCCAGCGTGCCGCTGGTGCGCAACATGCATGCCAAACAAGCCATGGAAATGTTGCTCACGGGGGGCTTCATCTCTGCCGATGAAGCCTGTCGTCGAGGGCTGGTCAATCGGGTGTGTCCGGCCACTGAGCTGGATGCGCAAGTGGATGATTGGGTCCAGTCCATTTTGAGCAAACCGCGCGAAGCGCTGCGCCTGGGCAAGGCCTTGTTTTACCAACAACGTGAAATGGGCATCGAGGCCGCCTACCAATTGGCTGGCCAAACCATGGCCTGCAACATGATGGACGATGTGGCCCAAGAGGGTGTTCAGGCGTTCATCGACAAAAGGACACCCTCGTGGCGGGTTTGAAATCCTTGACCATTGCCGATCCCTCGGCTTGGCTGAGTGCCTTGGTTCGTGCCGAGTCCCTTCAGGTGCTGATGGCCTTCGCCCTGTGCGTGGCGCTTTCTTGGTTGATCGCTTGGAGCACTCGCAAAGCCTTCGCAGAACATGCGTTGTCTGTTTTGCTGGGCAAGCGCCTGATTGACGGCGTGTTGTTTCCAACCGTGTTGCTCGGTTTGACCTTTGCGGCCCGTGCCTTGTTGACCGATGCGCAGCCCTTGCCGATGTTCGGTATTTTGTTGCCCGTGTGCATTTCGCTGGCATTGATCCGTTTGGGCGTCAAAGTCTTGCAGGTGGCATTTGACGAGGCGCCCTTTGTTCGGGTGTTGGAGCGCACGATTTCCTGGATCGCTTGGTTGGCAGTGGTGTTGTGGGTCTCGGGCGTTTTGCCCTTGATTTTGGAGGAGTTGGACCAGATCCGCTGGAAAGTGGGCGGCGCCATGTTGTCGGTGCGCACATTGCTAGAAGGTGCGTTGACAGCAGGCTTGGTCTTGATCGTGACCCTGTGGATTTCTGCGGCCTTGGAGTCCAGCTTGCTCAAGTCCGCCAAGGGCAGTGATTTGTCTTTGCGCAAAGTCATCAGCAACACGGTGCGGGCTGTGCTCATGTTTGTGGGGTTGCTTCTGGCGCTGTCGTCGGTGGGCATCGACCTGACCGCTTTGTCTGTGCTGGGCGGCGCAGTGGGTGTGGGCATCGGTTTTGGTTTGCAAAAGCTGGCGGCCAATTACGTGAGTGGTTTTGTCATCCTTGCAGAGCGCAGCATGCGCATTGGGGACAACGTCAAGGTCGACAATTTTGAGGGCCGCATCACCGACATCAAAGCCCGTTACACCGTGATCCGGTCGCCTTCCGGGCGCGAGTCGATTGTGCCCAATGAAATGCTGATCACTCAGCGAGTGGAAAATTCGTCCTTGACCGATTCCAAGATCGCACAGTCGACCACCGTGACGGTGTCCTATACCGCCCCAGTGGAAGAGGTCATGTCATGGTTGCTGCAAGCCTGTCAGGCGCACCCCCAAGTGTTGGCCGATCCGGCGCCCTTGGTGGCGTTGTCGGCCTTGGGCGTCAATGGGCTGGAATTCACCGTGAGCTATTGGTTGGATGACTCGGAGACAGGGCCCCTGAACCTGAAGTCAGACATCCATCTGGCGATTCTCAAAACCCTGCAAGCGCAGGGTGTCGAGATCCCATTTCCGCAGCGGGTGGTGCACATGGCAGGTGCTGCCTAGCCTGTTGAGGCTGGATAAGGCAGACGCGTGTCAGAAGGCCGGTCGTTGTTCGGGCCAGACCAGACAGATCAAGGCAGACAGTTCTGCTTCGCCCAAACCCGCAGCCTGGGCTGCGCGAAGTTGCTGTTGCACAGTGGCCATGACCGGCATGGGGGCGCCGGTGCTTTGCGCCACCTGCATCACCGTGTCCACATCTTTGAGCATGGTCGATAGAGCCCCAATGGAGGGTTGGGTGGGCGTGACCATCCGGGGCACAAAGACTTGCAGTGGTTTGGAGTCGGCCCAGCCGCCTTGCAGGGCTTTGGCAAGTTGATTCAAGTCGATGCCATTGCGGTGGGCCAAACCGACGGCCTCTGCAATCGCTGCCACCGTGCTGGCCACAATGGTCTGATTGCAAAGTTTGGTGGCTTGGCCCGCGCCGCTGTCGCCCATGTGGGTGATGTTGCTGGCATAAGCGCGCATGGCTTGACTGGCGCTTTCCAAGCGGCTCGCGGGGCCGCCCACCATCACGGCCAGATTGCCAGTTTGCACGCCCGCAACGCCACCGGATACGGGTGCATCGATCCAATCCGCTTGGCAAGCCAAGAGAAGGCGTTGGCTCCAAGCGCGAGTCTGCTCAGGGGGAACACTGGAGTGGTCCACCAGCCACTGCAAATTGCGCGCATGGACGATGCCTTCAGAACCGAACACGACATCTTCAACGGCTTGCGTGTTCAAAAGGCACATGAAAACGCCATCCACATCGCTCGCCGCTTGGGCAGGCGTGTCACACCATTTCGCCCCCAATTCGATCAAGGCGTTTGCTTTGGCAGGGGTTCGGTTCCAGACATGGACCGCATGGCCCGCACTCAAGAGGCGCTTGACCATCGGCTCGCCCATCAAGCCCAGTCCGCAAAAAGCCAGTTTCATGGATGAGCTTCCCTTGCAGCAGCCTGGGCGTCAGAGTTTGAGCGCTTGGGGCAGGAACAGGGCGATTTGCGGGAAGGCCACCAGCAAGGCAAGCACCACGACCAAGGTGTAGACAAAGGGCATGACGCCTTTGAAGATGGTGGCGGTGCTCAACTCGGGCAGCATGTTGCGCACGACAAACATGTTCATGCCGACCGGGGGACTGATCAGCCCGATCATCACCACCAAAACAATGACAATGCCAAACCAGACCGGGTCAAACCCCAGGCTCACCACCAGGGGGAAAAATACCGGCAGCGTCAACAACACCATGGAGAGCTCTTCCATGGCGGCGCCCAAAACGATGTAGATAGCACAAATCGCGATCATCACGGCCACGGGGCTGATGTTGTGTGTGGAGACCAGGCTTTTCAGATCAGAGGGCAGTGTGGTGAAGTTCACGAAATTAGCAAAGACCAAAGCGCCCACCAAGATCATGAACAGCATGCCGGTGGTACGCGCACTTTCGACCAAGATGTCCAGGGTGACGGGCCAGTTCAGCGATCTGCGCAAAAGGGCAATGATGAAGGCACCGAAAGCACCGATGCCCGCACCTTCCGTGGTCGTGAACACGCCACCGTAAATGCCGCCCATCACGAGCACAAACAAAACGGCCACAGCCCACACATCTTTCATGGCATCCATGCGCTGCGACCAACTGGAGCGTTCAGCTGCAGGACCGGATGACGGGTCACGCCAAGTGAGGAAGGCAATGGTCAGGCACATCATCAGCACGGCCAGCAAGCCAGGAACCATGCCTGCTGCAAACAGTTTGCCGATGCTGGTTTCCGTGACCAGACCATAGATCACCAAAATGGTGGAGGGCGGAATCAAAATGCCCAAGGTGCCTCCGGCCGCAATGGCGCCAGCCGCCAACTGCCCCGAGTAGCCATGGTCTTTCATGGAAGGGTAGGCCACCTTGGTCATGGTGGCAGCTGTGGCAATGGATGAGCCGCATACACTGCCGAATCCGGCGCAGGCCATCACGGTGGCCATGGCCAAACCGCCTCGGAAATGCCCGACCAGGGTGTAGGCGGCACGGTAAAGCTCGCGTGACATGCCTGCGCGCGTGACGAAATTGCCCATCAAGATGAACAAGGGCACCACCGACAGCGTGTATTCAAAACCGGCTTCGTACACCGTGGAGGTGACTGAAGCCAATGCGGGGTTGAGTCCCCTCATCCACCACAGGCCCGCAAACCCGACCAAGCCCATGGCAATCGCCAGAGGTACCCGGGCAAACGCCAGGATCAACATGGCCAGCAGGCCGATACTTGCTTCTGTCATGGTGTCACTTCGTTGGAGTCGGAGGTGGTTTGTTCGGCGTGCGGTACAAAAATAAGCACCAGGTGCATCAGGCCAGCAATCACGATCATGCCGCTCATGGTGTAGACCACAGGGGCCAACGGCAGCAGCAAGACGTTGGTCGTGTCGCCATATTCTGCAACGCGCACTGCCCGCTTGAAGAGGATGTAGCCGACACCCGCTAAGGCCACAAAACAGATGACATCGGCCAGTCGATTGAGAAAGGTTTTGACCCCTTGGCTCATGAAGACATCAAAAGTGTCGATCACGATGTGCTCACGCCGGGCACTGACCAAAGGCAAAGCGCAGTAAATCAGCAAAGCCAGTCCTATTTCCGTGATTTCAAAGCCACCTGCCAGTGGTTTGTTGAAAAAATACCGACCCACCACATCCACCGCAGTGATGACCATCATCAAAAAAAGCACGGCTGCGGCACAGTAACCCAAGGTCCTTTGTAAAAGTTGAGCGAATGTCATCTTGGGTGTCCTTGCCTCAGGCGTTTGGCGCGACGTGTCCATGCGTCGAAAGTGATGTTCATGATGCGGTCGGTGCGCAAGAAATCTCTGGCGCGGCGCGCTTCGGCGGGATTGATCGCTTGAACCCCTCCAACCGTGGATGCGTTGATTTGCAGTTGGGCCATGCGCTCCATGAAAACGGCCAAAAACGCGGCTTCTTGTACGCTGCGTCCTGCCGTCAGAAGGCCATGGTGTGCCAAGAGCATGGCATGGTGTGGCCCCAGTGCGGTGGCGATGATTTCGCCTTCTTTGTCTGCCGTGGGTAAGCCTGGCCACTCGGGCAAGAAGACCAGGTCTTCAAACAAAGGTGTGGCGTCCATGTGCGCCACAACCAGTGGGCATTCGGCTGCAGCCAGTGCAGAAGCCGCTGGAGGATGGGTGTGGACAATGGCGTTGACGTCTGGGCGGCTGTTGTAAACCCACAAATGAAAGCGTGTCGCCGGGTTGGGCTCGCGAATGCCATGCGCACCTTCCCCTTCGATCAAGCGCATGTCACCGTCAATCAACAGCCACGACGCATCGTTGGCTTCATCAAATGACAAGCCCAGAGGCAGCGTCCAATAGGTATTGGGTGCAGGTCCCCGGGCGGTGATTTGTCCTGCTAACCCTGATTCATGCTTTTCATCGGCAAGGATCAGGGCGCAATGGGTCAGAGCAGGGCGGGGATCAGTCATCCGATGCCGAAATTATTTGCCTTCAGCCACGCGCTTGAGCTCTTCTCGGAATTCGGCCAAGACCTTGGCACCTTCCAGCCCTTTGGCGTTGGCCGCTTGGATCCAGTTGTTGGCCAGGGGCTCTGTGCGGGTGCGCACTTCGGCAATGAACGCCGGGCTGGCTTGTTGGATGTTGACGCCCGCAGCGCGCAAGGCTTCCATGCCGCCTTTGTCTGCAGCATCCCAAGCTTGACCCGCAAGGCGAGCCAGGGCTTCACCCGACACGGACATGATGGCATCTTGGTCTTGCTTAGACAGCTTGTTCCACTTCTCTTCATTCATGAAAAAGCCAAAGGCCGAAGAGTAAAACCCGCCTGGGAAAATCGTGGCGTGTTTGACCACTTTGTCCAGGTTGAAGGATCGGATGGATTCGGCAGGGAAAAACGTGCCATCGGCTACGCCAGATGCCAGAATTTCATAGGATTCGGGTGCGGGCTTGACCAAAGGTGATGCGCCCAAGGCTTTTGCAGAGGCTTCCGAGATACCGCCGCCGCTGCGGATTTTCATGCCCGCAATGTCAGCGACCGAGTTGACCGGTTTTTTGACCAAAAACATTTGACCGGGGCCATGTGTAAAGACGCCCAGCAATTTGACGCCTTTGTATTCACCCGCCTTGTGCAGGTGTTTCCAGTGGATGCGACTGAAGGCCACGGAGTTGATTTCAGCAGTGCCACCCGAACCAGGCAGCTCGGCCAGAAGCGGCAGGGGGTGGCGAGCGGGGGTGTAGCTGGCGGTCACGTAAGACACGTCCATCACGCCATCGCGCACGCCGTCAAAAGTACCTTGAGGGGCCACGGGGTGCTTGGCCAGCATTTGCATTTTGACGCGGCCGTTGGTGGCCTTTTCGACCGCTGTAGCCCAACCACCCAAGACATCACGGGTGAGTGGATGGCTAGGACCGACCCAGCTCGACATGGTCAGCACGGTTTGGGCGCTGGCCGTATTGAAACCCATGGCCAGTGCCATGGCGCCTGTCAAAGCGAGGTGTTTGAAAACTTTTCTCATGAGGTGTCTCCGTCAAAATGTCAGGACCTGGGGCAGGCGGTTGAAGAAAAGGAAAGTATATTGATTGGATATTGTCAAAACGGCCAAATCCGTCATGGTTTACCCGGGGCTCGTGACGACTGTTGATCTTTTTTCCATAAAAGCATGCGCCATTCATTCCATCTGCCGCCAAACGCTCGTGTTCTGATCACGGGTGCTGCCGGTTATGTTGGGCAAGCCTTGGTGCAGGCCTTGGCCTTGAGCGCGCCAGCCTCCTGGCAATGGGTCTTGACCGATGCCCAATCAGCTGAGGGCGGGCGGCCCGATGCCAACACCCGGTGGGTGGTCGGTGATTTGTCGGATGCTGGGGTGTGTGATGCGCTGTTTGAGCAGCCTGTCCATGCGGTGGTGCATTTGGCCGGTTTGATGAGCGGGCGCACAGAGCAAGATGTGGCGTTGGGAGAGCGCATCAACTTGCATGCGAGTTTGGATTTGATGGGCCGTTGCCGAGCCCAATACAGACAAGGGGGACCTTGGGTGCGGTGGCTCATGACCAGTTCGATTGCGGTCTTTGGCACGCCCCTGCCGCATCGCATCGATGACCACACCCCCCAGCGGCCAAGCCTCAGTTACGGCACCCACAAGCGCATGCTGGAGTTGATGCTGGACGACATGAACCGCCGTGGCGACATCGATGGCCGCGCTGTGCGCTTGTCGGGGGTGGTGCTGCGCCCCGTTTTGCCCAATGGGGCTTTGTCGGGGTTCAACAGCGACTTGATTCGTGAACCTTTGTCGGGCCGCGCCTATGTGTGTCCTGTGTCAAGGCAAGCCAGACTGTGGCTTTTGAGTTTGTCTACCGCACTGGAACACCTGACGCGCTTGTTGGGTTTAGACCATGCCAGTTGGTCCCACATCATGGGCCCAGCAGGAACCTGTGCCCTGAATGCGCCGGCTTGGCCCGTGACCGTGCAGGAACTTTTGCAAGCCATGGCCCAGATCGATCCACAGGTACTGCAACGTGTGCAGTTTGCCCCGCAGCCAGAGATCGAGGCGCAGTTTGGTGCATGGCCGCTGGAGGTGTCCTTTGCGCTGGCCCAGCAGATGGGTTTGACCGACGAGCGCCAAACTTTCCAGCATGATTTGAGTGCATTTGTGCGGCAGTTGGCGCAGCCGATCATCAGCCCTTGAGCATCCATTCACAAACACATCAAAATTACCGGAGAAATAGGCATGAGCACCCCGAAACGCACATTCACGCCACCTGACAAACTCACCTCCGCCCGCATTGTGGAGGGCATGGATCGCACGCCCCATCGGGCCTTTTTGCGTGCAGTGGGCCTGTCGGATGAAGACTTTGGCAAGCCCATGGTGGGCATCGTCAGCCAGCACGGTGAAAACACACCATGTTCAATGTCATTGGGTCCGCAAGCCGATGCAGCCAGGCTGGGCGTGGCTGCAGGGCAGGGCATTTCAGTGCCCTTCACCACAATCTCCGTCTCTGACGGTGTCTCCATGAACCACGCAGGCATGCGCATGAGCTTGGTGTCGAGGGAGATCATCGCCGACTCCATCGAAGCGGTGATCACGGCCCATGCTTACGATGGCTTGCTGGGTTTTGCCGGATGTGACAAAACATTGCCAGGTGTTTTGATGGCCATGGCTCGGCTCAATTGCCCGAGTGTGTTTGTGTATGGTGGGGCCATGTTGCCCGGTCAGTGGCGCGGCAAAGATGTGACCATCCTGACCGCCTATGAGGGGGTGGGCTCGGTTCTTGCTGGGCAGATGAGTGAGCAAGACCTGCACGAACTCGAGCGTGCGTGTTCGCCCACGGTGGGTTCTTGTCCGGGCCAGTTCACAGCGAACACGATGGCCATGGTGGCCGAAACCTTGGGTTTGGCTTTGCCCGGCTCGGCCATGATGCCCGCGGTGTACAGCGAGCGCCTGGCGCTGGCGCGAGCTGCGGGTCGGCGCATCACCGAGATCATTCGTGAGGGCGGTCCTTTGCCGCGTGACCTGATCACCCGCAAGTCCCTCGAAAACGCTTGCGCGGCTGTGGCGGCCACTGGCGGTTCCACCAACGCCGGCTTGCACCTGCCGGCCATTGCCCACGAGGTGGGCATCTCGTTCACCTTGGACGATGTGGCGGCTGTTTTTGCCAGAACCCCCTTGATTGCGGACTTGCAGCCCGGAGGGCGCTTTTTGGCGGTGGACCTTCACCGGGCCGGTGGCGTCCGGTCGGTTTTGAAGTCTTTGCTGGAGGGCGGCCATTTGCATGGCGATGCCCTGACCCTGTCCGGGCGGACCTTGACCGAAGATTTGGCCGATGTGTCTTTGCCGGACGGTCAAGTGGTTCGGCAGGTGTCCCAGGCCATCAGCCCCAGCGGTGGGGTGGTGGTGCTCAAAGGCAATCTGGCGCCCGAAGGCGCTTTGATCAAGGTGGCTGGCTTGAAGTCCTTGGTGTTCGAAGGCCCAGCGCGCGTCTTTGAAAACGAAGAGGAATGCTTCGAAGCGGTGACGCAACAAGCGTATTCGGCGGGTGATGTGCTGGTGATTCGCAACGAAGGCCCTAAAGGCGGGCCAGGCATGCGGGAGATGCTGGGCGTGACGGCGCTGGTTTACGGGCAAGGCATGGGCGAGAAAGTCGCCTTGTTGACCGATGGCCGTTTTTCGGGCGCGACCCGGGGCATGATGGTGGGCTACATCGGGCCGGAAGCGGCGGACAACGGCCCCATTGCCTGGCTGAAAGACGGGGACCGCATCCGGCTCGATGCCAGTGTGGGAACGCTGGATGTTCTTTTGAGCCCGCAGGTATTGGCTGAGCGTGCGCAGGCGGCTGCTGCTAGGCCCAAACCAAGGTTGTCTGGCGTACTTGAAAAATACGCGAAGCTCGTTTCAGCGGCTCGTTTGGGAGCGGTCACGCACAGCGGCCCAGGACAAACGGAATAACCCTGTTGAGCAACAAGGGTGTTTCGGCATTTCGGTGTAAATTTCGAACGACCGTGCTTTTTTGCCGATAATGGCGCATATTTGGCGGTCTTTTGATGCACAATTGACGTATACGTCAACTGCCAAGCCCGTCAGATTGTTGCTCGCATGCGTGGCCTGTTTTGATCATTCAATGGAGAAGTTTTCATGAAAATTCTGGTTCCCGTGAAGCGGGTCGTGGACTACAACGTCAAGGTCCGAGTCAAATCCGACGGTTCGGGTGTGGACATCGCCAACGTCAAGATGAGCATGAACCCCTTTGATGAGATCGCGGTGGAAGAAGCTGTGCGCCTGAAAGAAAAAGGATTGGCCACCGAGGTGATCGCTGTATCTTGCGGCGTCACGCAATGCCAGGAAACCCTGCGCACCGCCATGGCCATTGGTGCCGACCGCGGCATTTTGGTGGAAACCCCAGCCGACCTGGATTTGCAGCCTTTGGCGGTGGCCAAACTGTTAAAAGCTTTGGTGGACAAAGAGCAGCCTGGTTTGATCATTCTGGGCAAACAAGCCATTGACGACGACTGCAACCAGACAGGCCAAATGCTTGCCGCATTGGCGGATCTGCCTCAAGCGACATTCGCCAGCAAGGTCGAGATCGTGGACGGCAAAGCCCAGGTGACCCGCGAAATCGACGGGGGTCTGGAAGTCTTGTCCATCAGCTTGCCTGCGGTGGTGACCACCGACTTGCGCTTGAATGAGCCGCGCTATGTGACGCTGCCCAACATCATGAAGGCCAAGAAAAAGCAGCTCGACATTTTCAAGCCAGAAGACTTGGGTGTCGATGTGTCCCCCCGCATCAAGACCCTGAAGGTGGCAGAACCCGCCAAGCGCAGCGCCGGCATCAAGGTGCCCGATGTCGCCACGTTGGTGGACAAGCTCAAGAATGTTGCAAAGGTAATCTGATCATGACCGCACTCGTTATTGCAGAACACGACAACGCCTCCATCAAGGGCGCAACCCTCAACACCGTCACCGCCGCTGTCGCTTGCGGCAGTGACGTGCATGTGCTGGTGGCGGGCCACAACGCTGGCGCCGCTGCGCAAGCCGCAGCCCAAATCGCCGGGGTGTCCAAAGTGATCCACGCCGACAGCGAGGCCTTGGCCCATAGCCTTGCCGAAAACGTTGCAGCTCAAGTGCTGGCCATCGCCGCCCAGTACAGCCACATCTTGTTTCCTGCCACTGCAGCGGGCAAGAACGTGGCCCCTCGCGTGGCCGCCAAGTTGGACGTGGCGCAGATCAGCGACGTGACGCAAGTCATCTCCGCCGACACCTTCGAGCGCCCCATCTACGCCGGCAATGCCATGGCCACAGTGCAAAGCACAGACGCGACCAAGGTCATCACCGTGCGCACCACGGGCTTCGATGCTGCAGCCGCTGCAGGTGGCACGGCCACCGTAGAAAGCGCAGCAGCTCAAGCCGACAGTGGCAAGAGCAGCTTCACGCGCAGCGAGATCGCCAAAAACGACCGCCCCGAATTGACCGCCGCCAAGATCATCGTTTCCGGTGGCCGCGCTTTGGGCAGTTCAGAAAAATTCAATGAAGTGATGACGCCCCTGGCCGACAAGTTGGGTGCGGCCATCGGTGCCAGCCGTGCAGCGGTTGATGCCGGTTATGCCGCGAACGACCTGCAAGTGGGCCAAACGGGCAAGATTGTCGCGCCTCAGTTGTATGTGGCGTGCGGTATCTCGGGTGCGATCCAGCACTTGGCCGGCATGAAGGATTCCAAGGTGATCGTGGCGATCAACAAAGACCCCGAAGCACCGATCTTCAGCGTGGCGGACTTTGGCCTCGAAGCCGATTTGTTTGCCGCTGTGCCAGAGTTGACCCAAGCACTGTGATGATTTAACGGTTGCCAAAAAGGCCTCCAAGAGAGGTCTTTTTTGTACCCGACCCCCATTTCCTCGGACCCCCTTCGGAGACAAGACATGAGCTACAGAGCACCACTCAAGGACATGCTTTTCAACATTGAGCACCTCGCCCGCATCGACCAGATCGCGCAGATTCCCGGCTTTGAAGATGCCGGGCTTGAAACCGCGCAAGCGGTGCTTGAGGAGTGTGCCAAGCTCAACCAGGACGTGATCTCGCCGCTGAACTGGGAAGGTGACAAAAACCCATCGTTTCACAATGGCCGTGGCGTGACCACTACGCCCGGTTTCAAAGAGGCCTACCTGCAATACGCCCAAGGCGGTTGGCAAGGCTTGCAGCACCCGGTCGATTTCGGAGGCCAGGGTTTGCCCAAAACCATTGGCGCAGCCTGCGGCGAGATGCTCAACTCGGCCAACATGGCTTTTGCCCTGTGTCCCTTGCTGACCGACGGTGCAATCGAGGCGCTGATCACCGCAGGCTCAGACGAACTCAAGGCCATCTACCTCGAAAAACTGATCTCCGGCCAATGGACCGGCACCATGAATTTGACCGAGCCACAAGCGGGCTCTGACCTGGCCGCCGTGCGCACCCGGGCCGAGCCCCAGCCTGACGGCACGTTCAAAATTTTTGGCACCAAGATCTACATCACCTATGGTGAGCACGACCTGGCCGAGAACATCGTGCACCTTGTGCTGGCCCGTGTGCAGGGCGCACCCGAAGGTGTCAAAGGCATCAGCTTGTTTGTGGTGCCTAAATTCTTGGTCAAGGCCGATGGGTCTTTGGGCGATCGCAACGATGTGCATTGCGTGAGCATCGAGCATAAGATGGGCATCAAGGCCAGCCCCACCGCGGTGCTGCAGTTTGGTGACGGCACGGCGGCGGGTATCGCTGACAGCAACGGACCCGGTGCTGTGGGCTATTTGGTGGGGCAGGAAAACCGGGGCCTCGAGTACATGTTCATCATGATGAACGCGGCACGCTATGCCGTGGGTGTGCAGGGCATCGCGATTGCCGAGCGTGCTTACCAAAAGGCCGTGCAGTACGCCCGTGACCGTGTGCAAAGCCGTCCCGTGGATGGCAGCTTGCCGGCCGCTGGCCCCATCATCCACCATCCCGATGTGCGCCGCATGCTCATGACCATGCGGGCCTACACCGAAGGATGCCGCGCCATGGCCACAACGGCAGCGGCCGCTTACGATGCCTCGCATCACCACCCCGATGCCGAGGTGCGCAAGCAGAACGAGGCGTTCTACGAATTCATGGTGCCCTTGGTCAAAGGCTTCAGCACCGAGATGAGCCTGGACGTCACCAGTTTGGGTGTGCAGGTGCACGGCGGCATGGGTTTCATCGAAGAAACCGGTGCAGCGCAGTACTACCGTGACGCCAAGATTTTGACCATCTACGAAGGCACCACCGCCATCCAGGCCAATGACCTGGTGGGCCGCAAGACGGCGCGTGATGGGGGGCAAACCGCCAAAGCCCTGGCCGCGCAAGTGGCGAACACCGAAAACGAACTCACCGCCTCTGGCCACGCCGATGCACTCGCGGTGGCCAAACGCATGAAAGCCGCCCGCGAAGCATTTGTGGATGTGGTGGATTTCGTGGCGGGCAACACCAAAGCCCACCCCAACGACGTCTATGCAGGCAGCGTGCCTTACCTCATGCTGGCCGGCAACTTGATGGCCGGCTGGCAAATGGGACGCGCCCTGCTGGTCGCACTCACGCCTGCAGCGCAAGCACAGGACGGGGCATTCATGGCCGCCAAAGTGAGCACCGCGCGTTTTTACGCCGATCACATTTTGTCCAAAGCCCCAGGCATCAGAGACAGCATTGTCGAAGGTGCGGGCAGCGTGACCGCGATGGCCCTCGACGCTTTCTGAAACCGATTCAAACAATAATTTTTAGGAGACAACATGTCCAAGCTGCCCCCCGTTCTGTCCAACCTGCCTTTCCCCGCCATTGCCTCGCCCCTGTTCATCATCAGCAACCCGAAACTGGTCATTGAGCAGTGCAAGGCCGGCGTTGTCGGCTCCATGCCCGCTTTGAATGCCCGCCCAGCCGAACAACTGGAGGAATGGTTGATCGAAATCACGGAGACCTTGGCGGCCTACAACAAGGCCAATCCCGACAAGCCTGCGGCACCCTTTGCCATCAACCAGATCGTGCACAAGAGCAATGACCGTCTGGAGCATGACATGGCCATGTGCGTGAAATACAAGGTGCCGATCATCATCACCTCATTGGGTGCGCGCGAAGAAATCAACGAGGCTGCCCACAGTTACGGCGGCGTGGTGCTGCACGACATCATCAACAACAAGCACGCGCACAAAGCCATCGAAAAAGGTGCAGATGGCTTGATCGCTGTGGCAGCCGGTGCAGGTGGCCACGCAGGCGTCAAAAGCCCATTCGCCTTGATCCAGGAAATCCGCCAGTGGTTCGACGGCCCAGTGGCCTTGTCGGGCTCCATTGCCACGGGTGATGCAATTTTGGCCGCGCAGGCCATGGGCGCAGACTTTGCCTACATCGGCTCAGCCTTCATCGCGACCCTTGAGGCGCGTGCTGCCGATGAGTACAAACAAGCCATTGTGGACTGCGACTCTGACGACATCGTCTTGAGTAACCTGTTCACCGGGGTGCATGGCAACTACCTGGCCCCATCGATCCGCGCTGCTGGCCTGGACCCGGAAAACCTGCCCGAGTCTGACCCGAGCAAGATGAACTTTGGTGGCGATGCCAAAAAAGCCTGGAAAGACATTTGGGGTTGCGGCCAGGGCATTGGTGCCATTGATGCGGTGCAAAGCACTGCAGCGCTGGTCGCCCAATTCAAGGCGCAGTACCAAGCAGCGCGGGCGCGGTTGACACTTTGATGGCCGGAGTCCGAGTCTGAAATCGATGCCATTGCCGCCAGAGAAAAGCGCTTTGGACCGCGCTTTTTTGCTCAATGTTCTAAAGGCGACAGGGTGCATCTTGATTGTTTTGCACCATTTGGCTTTTTATGGCCCCATGTCGGACGTGGTCATGCAGGCATGGCCGGCATTGATCGAGGCGCTTTACGCACATGGCCGCTTGGCCGTGCAGGTTTTTTTGGTGTGCTCGGGTTTTCTCATGGCCACGACCTTGAGCACGACCCGCGTGTGGGGGTGGACAAACACCATGCGCATGGCTTGGTTGCGTTACTTGAGGTTGACCATCCCTTTGCTTGCGGCATTGAGCGTGACGGTGTTGTTGACCGAATATTTGCGGGATGACCACGATGTGTCGCATTTGTCAGCCACGCCTGACTGGCACAGCGCTCTGGCGCACCTGTTGCTGATGCAGCATGTGCTGGACTTCGAGGCCTTGTCGGCCGGCATTTGGTACGTTGCGATTGATTTTCAGCTTTACCTGATCACTTTGCTCACGCTGCTGTTTGCCTCGCAAGTCGCCCATCGTTTTCCGTCCTTGCGCATCGAAACCCTGCGTTGGCAACTCTGGTTAGGCTTGAGTTTGGCGTCCTTGATGGTCTGGAATTTGAATGACGAACTAGACAATTACGGCGTGTTTTTCTTTGGCTCATACGGCATGGGCTTGCTCGCTTGCACTGCCCGGCAAAGCCGTATGGGCTTTCAAGGTTGGGCGGTGTTGGTCGTTTTGGGCGTGCTGGCCTTGTGGGTGGATCCGCGTTGGCGCATTGCCACCGCTTGGGGGTGTGCCTTGCTCTTGCTTTGGGCGCCTTCAGGCTGGTTCTCGGGCGAGCGTTTGCCTTTGCGCGTGCAACACGTCATCCAGTGGCTTTCAAAAGTGTCTTATTCCGTCTTCTTGATCCACTACGCCGTGATATTGGCCGTCAGTGCTGGGGTGTCCGCCCATTGGCCCGATGATGTGTGGGCCAATGCGCTGGGCATGGCGGTATCTGTGGCTTTGTCGGTGTGGATCGGCAGTGCGCTGAACAGGCTGACCGAGCGTCAGCCGCATGACCTCAAACATTTGTCGGCATGGGGCATGGTCTTCATGGCCAGTGTGGGGCTGGCCATGGTGTCCTCATGAGGCCGCTTGGACTTTCTCGGTGATGTAGGCCAAGGCTTCTTCCACCTGGTCGATCAAGATCAAGCACAGGTCGCCCGGTGACAAACGGCTCAAGGCCGTGTCGATGGCATGGAATTCGCCCTGAATGTCCTGGACGTGGGTGGTGCGCACTGCCCCTTGCAAGCCTTCACGCAACAGGGCAATCACCTCTCCATCGGCGCGACCGCGCTGGCAAGCGTCTTGGTAGAGCAAGACTTCGTCAAATGCTTGACCCAAGATCTTGGTTTGGTCACGGATGTCTTGGTCGCGCCGATCGCCGGCACCACTGATGACCACCATGCGTTTGTTGGCAGGCATGTTGTCCACCGCATGCACCAAGGCGGCAATGGCATCGGGGTTGTGGCCATAGTCGGCAATCAAGGTGGCACCACGGTAGTCAAACACGTTGAAGCGTCCGGGCACACCCTGGATGTCACTGATGAAGGTGGAGACCCCTTGTGCGATGGCATCCCATGACACGCCGACAGCCCAGGCGGCACCGATGGAAGCCAAGACGTTTTCGGTCTGGAAACCGATCTGCCCTTGGCGTGTGAGCGGCACTTGCGACAGCGGTATGCGCAAAACCTGTTTGCCTTTTTGGGCCACGATGTGACCGTCTTCGGTGAACACCACCTGTTTGCCTTGGGCGCGGTGCGTGGCCAGCACCGGGTGGTTGCCGTCGAGTGCAAAAAAGGTCACTTCACCTGGGCAGTGTGGTGCCATGAACACCACA
>NZ_CAMBNZ010000060.1 GCF_945869175.1 Limnohabitans sp. Rim8
AGCAACTGGCTTTGCGAGTAATCGGACTCGGTCAGCAAAATCCGGTTTTGCACATCGCCTTCAGGCGAGACAATGATGACGAGCAAACGCCGCTCCGAAAGGCGCAAAAATTCGATGTGCCGAAACACCGAGGGTCTGCGGGGCGTCATGACCACACCCACAAAATGGGACAAATTGGAGAGCAAATGGGCCGCACTGGCGATCACCTTTTGCGGCTGGTCCGGCAAAAGCGCCGGGGTCTCCAAGCCACCGCGCTGGACGGTGAGCATGGTGTCCACAAACAAGCGGTAGCCGCGGCTGGTCGGGATGCGCCCAGCCGAGGTGTGGGGGCTGGCGATCAGGCCCAGCTCCTCCAGGTCAGACATGACGTTTCGAATGGTCGCTGGTGAGAGGTCCAGGCCCGAGGCTTTGGAGAGCGTGCGCGAGCCCACGGGTTGGCCGTCCGCGATATAGCGTTCCACCAGGGCTTTAAGCAACAACTTGGCACGATCATCTAGCATCGACACATTTTAGTGATGTAATTTACCGATGCGATCCAAGTTCCGTCACGTTGCACTCTTTGGCAAGTACCACACCACCGCCCATGGCGGGGCGCTGGAGAGTTCCCGCAGGGCTTTGGACGACGTGGCCCAATTTTTGACGCAAAAAGGCTGCGAGGTGGTGCTGGACCAAGAAACCGCCCTGCACACGGGGTTAAACCAATACCCCATGCTCGATATGGCCGCTATTGGCACGCAATGCGATTTGGGCCTGGTCATTGGGGGCGATGGCACCATGTTGGGCATCGGCCGGCAAATGGCCCGCTTCAATTTGCCGCTGATGGGCATCAACCAAGGGAGGTTGGGTTTCATCACCGACATTCCCCTGCAGAGTTACCAAGATGTTTTGTTGCCCATGCTGCAGGGCAACTACCAAACGGAAGACCGCAGCTTGCTGCAAGCCCATGTCATGCGCGACCAGCGCAACGTGTTCAGCGCTTTGGCCATGAACGATGTGGTCGTCAACCGCGGCGGCACTTCGGGCATGGTCGAGCTCAGGGTTGAGGTCGATGGGCGGTTTGTCTCGAACCAACGCGCTGACGGCCTGATCATCGCCACACCCACCGGCTCGACCGCTTACTCACTGTCGGTCGGCGGGCCACTCATGCACCCGGCTATTGGCGGCTGGGTCATGGCGCCCATTGCGCCACACACTTTGTCGAACCGCCCTATCGTGTTGCCCGAATCGTCCGAGATCAGCATCGAGATCGTGGCGGGGCGCTATGTCAGTGCCAATTTCGACATGCAAGCGCTGGCCGATCTGATTTTGGGCGACCGCATCGTGGTCAAGCGCTCTGAGCACACGGTGCGGTTTTTGCACCCGGCTGGCTGGAGCTACTTCGACACCTTGCGCAAAAAAATGCACTGGAATGGAGGCGACTGAGCCATGGCGCTAACGCACATCACCCTGCGCGATTTTGTGATCGTGCAAACCCTGGAACTGGACCTGGCCCAAGGCTTCAGCGTGTTGACAGGGGAAACCGGTGCTGGCAAATCCATCTTGATTGACGCCTTGCAACTGGCTTTGGGCGCGCGTGCCGAATCGGGCGTGGTGCGTGAAGGGGCCAGCCGGTGCGAAGTCTGCGCAGAATTCGACACCACACCCACCCTTCAGACTTGGCTCGAAGACGCGGGTTTCGAATCCAATGCAGCACTGCTGTTGCGCCGCACGGTGGATACCTCAGGCAAAAGCCGAGCTTGGGTCAATGGCAGTCCCGCCACCGCGATGCAACTGCGCGCTTTGGGCGAAAAGTTGTTGGATATTCATGGCCAACACGCTTGGCAAAGCCTGACCCGGCCCGATGCGGTGCGCGGCTTGCTCGATGCCTATGCCGGCATCGACACCCGCCCCTTGAAAGCCCGTTGGCAAACCTGGCGTCAAGCGCAGCAAACGCTGGCCGACGCGCAACAAGCACAAAGCACGCTCGCCAACGAGCGTGAGCGACTGGCTTGGCAAATCGGCGAACTGGAAAAGCTCCACCCGCAAGTGGACGAATGGCAAGAAATCAGCACCCAGCACAGCCGTTTGGCCAATGCGCAAGCCCTGATCGATGGGGCCAACCAAAGCGCTGTTTGGCTGGAAGGCGAAGAAGACGGAGGGGCTTTGCGCCCCTTGTCCCGCGCCATCCAGTCGCTCCAGTCGCTGGGACAGTTTGAGCCCGAATTCAACGCTTTGGCCGAAGTGCTGACGTCGGCTCAGGCCCAAGTTGAAGATGTGGCCCACAGCCTGCACACTTATTTGCGCAAAACCGATCTGGACCCGGCGCAACTGGGCAGGCTCGACGAACGCATGGGAATGTGGTTGTCGCTGGCCCGGCGTTACAAGAAAACGCCACACGATTTGCCTTTGGTCCTGCAAACTTGGCGCCAAGAACTGGCCCAACTGGATGCTGCAGCCGATTTGGACGCCTTGCAAAAAGCCGTACACGCTGCTCAAACGGCCTGCTCACTTGAGGCCAAAGTCGTCTCGCGCCAACGGCAAAAAGCAGCGCAACCCTTGGCTAAAGCCGTCAGCTCGGCTATGCAGCAAATGGGCATGCAAGGTGGCCGCTTCGAAGTGCAGCTGCAAGCGCTGGATGTGCCCACGCAATATGGCCTGGAAGAGGTCGGCTTTTTGGTGGCCGGGCATGAGGGCAGCACGCCCCGCCCTGTGGGCAAAGTGGCCTCGGGCGGTGAGCTGTCCCGCATCGCATTGGCCATCGCTGTGACCACCAGCGAATTGGGCGAAGCCGGCACTTTGATCTTTGACGAAGTCGACTCGGGCGTCGGTGGTGCTGTGGCAGAAACCGTGGGCCGGTTGATGAAAAAATTGGGCCAACACCGGCAAGTTCTGGCTGTAACCCACTTGCCGCAGGTGGCCGCCTGTGCGGACCACCACCTGTTGGTCAGCAAAGCCGCGATCAAGGGTCAAGTCAGCAGCCAAGTCAAGGGGGTCCATGGCGAAGAGCGCGTGAGCGAAATCGCCCGAATGCTGGGCGGCGAAAAGTTGTCCGCCACCACTTTGGCCCACGCCCGTGAAATGCTGGGGGCCCCCTCCCCAACTGCGGTCCGCCCATCCACACAAAGCTGAGCATGGACATCATCCTCATCACCGGCATGTCCGGCTCTGGCAAATCGGTGGCTCTGCACGCGCTGGAAGACGCAGGCTATTACTGTGTGGACAACCTGCCCCCCGAGTTGCTGATCCCCTTCGTCAAACTCGAAGAACAGCACCAAGAGCCGCGCTTGGCGATTGCGATCGATGTACGAAGCGCCAATTCCCTGCACCTGATGCCTGAGCAAATGAATTTGCTGCGTGGCATGGGCATGACGGTGAAGTCGGTTTTTCTGGATGCGAACTCCGACACCCTGCAGCGGCGCTATTCAGAGTCGCGGCGCAAACACCCTTTGTCGGGCGGCGACAAACCGCAAAGCGACAAAGCCTTGGTTGAAACCATCGGTTTTGAGCGTGAATTGTTGGCCGATTTGCGGGACGGCGCCCACATCATTGACACCACTTTGCTGCGCTCAGCGCAACTTCAAACCTACATCAAGACTTTGGTCAGCGCGCCCGCGGCGCAACTGACCTTGGTGTTCGAGTCCTTTGGTTTCAAGCGCGGCATCCCCACCGATGCCGACTATGTGTTCGATGTGCGCATGCTGCCCAACCCCCATTACGAAAGCCAGCTCAAACCCCTGACAGGACGGGATGAGCCGGTACAGGCTTACCTGCGCCAGTCCGAAGAATTCGTGCAGATGCAACTGCAAATCGAAGGGTTCTTGAAACAATGGATTCCAGCCATCGAGCGCGATCACCGCAGTTACGTGACGGTGGCCATTGGCTGCACCGGAGGGCAACACCGCTCGGTGTTCATGGTGGAGCAGTTGGCCCAAAGCTTTGGCACGCGTTGGCTCACGCTCAAGCGGCACCGGGAGTTGGACGCCCTCTGATGGATTCACAGCATCCTGGTGCGCGCGCCCCTGACGCACCCGGCCCCAGACCCAGGTTGTTCACTCGGCAGTTAACAAAACCCTGATCGGCGCTGGCAAGCCCATCCCCGGCCACGCATCGGCATCCACCCACTGACCCTCACAAGCTGGGGCTGAGGATCCCGTTCCAAGCAAACGCACCGGGTGCAGGTGCAAATCCCGGTGCGTGAGCACATGCTTCCAGGGGGTGATGTATCGTGGCTCGCCGACTTGGGGCCACACGCCCAAGAGCGCATCTTCAGAGTCAAACACCGGCAAGCTGAACAGCCCTGCCCAAACGCCCTTGTCGGGCCGTTTTTGCAGCCAGACCTGCCCTCGCGCATTCACGGCCCACAGCAACCACAGTGTGGCACTGCTGCGCTTGAGCTTGCGGGTTTTGACCGGGTAGGCCAGCGGCGTCCCATGCGCTTGGGCCTGGCAAATCCCAGTGACGGGACAGGCCTCACACAGCGCCTTGCGCGGCAAGCACACGGTGGCACCCAAATCCATCAAAGCCTGGGTGTAGCGTGGCATGTCGAGCGCAGTCTCTGGCAGCAAGGCCTGCGCCAACGCCCACAAAGCCTTTTCGTTTTTGGTCACGGCCAGATCTTCACCATAGCCCAGCACCCGGCTCAACACCCGCTTGACGTTGCCGTCCAAAATCGCGACACGTTCCATGAAACAAAACGCTGAGATCGCAGCGGCCGTCGATCGGCCAATGCCTGGCAAGGTTTGCAAGTCGTCGGCGCGGCGCGGAAAAGCTCCGTCAAAACGTGCCACCACTTCCTGGGCACACCGGTGCAGGTTGCGGGCGCGGCTGTAATAGCCCAGGCCACTCCACAGCGCCAGCACATCGTCTTGTGGCGCAGCGGCCAAGTCCGCCACGTCCGGAAATCGGGCCAAAAACCGGGGAAAGTAATCGAGCACCGTGCTCACCTGTGTCTGCTGAAGCATGATCTCGGACAGCCAGACGCGGTAAGGGTCTTGCGTGTTTTGCCAAGGCAGGCTTTGGCGGCCATGCAAGCGCTGCCAGTCCACCATGCAACGGGCAAAACCTTCGGGCAAGTGCATCAGGGTTTCTGGCATGCGGAGCAATAAAAGGTGGTGCGCTGGCCTTGCAGCATGGACTTAATGGGTGTCTCGCAGACCCGGCACGGCTCTCCCGCGCGGCCGTAAACCGCCGCTTCCAATTGAAAATAACCGGTTCGTCCTTCGGCATTCACAAAATCCTTGAGGGAGCTGCCACCTTGCTCCACCGCACGGGTCAGCACCTGCACAATGGCGACATGCAGCCGGGCCACACGCGGTTTAGACAAACGCGCCGCTGAGGTGGTGGGCCGTATGCCTGCCATGAACAAGGCTTCGGAGGCGTAAATGTTGCCCACGCCCACCACCTCATCACCTGCCAACAAGACCTGCTTGATGGCCGCTTGGCGTTTTTTGAGGGCTTGGGCAAAGGCTGTCACCTCAAACTGGGCACTCAAAGGCTCCACGCCCAAACGCCCCAACAGCTTGTGCGCCTGTGGCGAGTCTTGCGACGGCGCCCAGACCACCGCTCCGAACCGGCGCGGGTCATGCAAACGCAAAACGCCCCGATCGGTCACCAGGTCCATGTGGTCATGCGGGCCGGCTTCGGGCTGAGTGGGTGCAAAGTTCAGGCTGCCTGACATGCCCAGATGCACCAGCAGCAAACCTTGATCCAGGTCCAACAGCAGGTATTTGCCACGCCGCCGCACGCCCCAAATTTGCCGCCCCACCACTTGAGCAGGAGGCACACCCAGGGGCCACCGCAAGGGCTTGCCCATGTGCAAGGCCAAAATTTGGGCCGAAGCAATGCGTTCGGCAAAACTGCGACGAGTGACTTCAACTTCCGGGAGTTCGGGCATGCAAAGTTCAGGCGGTCAGGCGGCCATTGGCCTCTGCCGCGCATGTTAAAAAGATGGCTGGATTATGATGTCTCACATGAAATTCTGGTTTCGACTTGCCGTCTTGTCCTCGCTCACTCTCGGTGCCGGGGCGCAACCTGCAGCGCCCAAAGCAGCGTCTCAGCCCAAATCTTCGGCGTTGGATGCAGCCCTGTTTTATCAAATTTTGCTGGGCGAATTGAACTCACGGCAAGGCTCACCGGGCAGTGGTTTTTCCATCATGCTGGATGCCGCGCGCAAAACCCGCGATCCCGCCTTGTTTCAGCGTTCAGTGGACATGGCTTTGCAAGCCCGCTCGGGTGAGGCCGCCCTGCAAGCGGCGCAAACCTGGAAAAGGGAAATCCCCTCTGCCACCGAAGCGAGCCGCTATGTCTTGCAAATTCTGCTGGCGCTCAACCGCGTCGAAGATGCCGGTAAAGCTTTGGCCATCTCCATCTATGAGTTGCCTCTGGACGAACAAGCCCCTGCCATGGCCTCGGTGCCGCGCTTGTTTGGCATGGTCAAAGACAAAGCTCTTGCAGCCGATGTTGTTGAAAAAGCACTGACCAAAGCCTTCTCCCAAAAAGCCACTTCAGCGGCCGCCTGGACAACCACGGGCCGCATGCGACGAGATGCAGGTCAAATTTCGCGGGCTGTAGAGGCCGCCAGCCAAGGCCATGCGGCAGACCCCCAAGCCACCGGCCCCCTGGTGCTGGCTCTGAGCTTGCTGGTCAACGCCAACAGCAGCCTCAAACCCATGGTCGATGCGGCCATGAAAACCGATGTCACGCCCGAGCTTCGTTTGGCATACGCACGCACCTTGGTCTCACTGCAACTGCTCCCGGATGCCTTGGCGCAATTGGTACAACTCAATACCAAGCATCCCGCGTATCCCGACGGCTGGTTGATCCACGGTTTGGTTTTGCAGGAAAGCTCGCAGCTGCCAGAAGCCGAGAAGCGACTTGAGCAGTATGTGCGCATGGTGTCTGCCAGCAAAACCCCTGAACACCAAGCCGGATTGGCCGAAGCCTTGATGGCTTTGGCGCAAATTGCGCAAAAGCAAGGGCATCTGGACCGCGCCAACCAATGGCTGACTCAAATGCCCCCTGGGGCAGACCCCATCAAACTGGCCAGCCGACAAGCCGGTGTGTTGGCCCAGCAAGGTCGCATGGACGAAGCACGCCAAGTGCTGGCACAGGTCAAAACCACCAACGCGGAGCAAGCAGTTCGCAAAGTGCTGGCGCAATCATTTTGGTTTCGTGAACACCGAGACGCCCCGGCCGCCTATGTTTTGGTCAGGGCCGCGCTGGACAAACAGCCCAACAACACAGAACTGCTGAGCGAGTTGTCTCTGGTTTGCGAAAAACTCAAGCGTTTCGACGAAATGGAGGCCTTGCTGCGTCAATTGATGGCCTTGTCACCTCAAGAAGCCCACGCCTTCAATGCCTTGGGTTACTCGCTGGCCGACCGGAACATACGCTTGGACGAAGCGCTGCAACTGATCGAAAAAGCGGTGGAATTGGCGCCTCAAGATGCCTATATTCAAGACAGTCTAGGCTGGGTGAAGTTTCGCCTAGGCCAACAAGCCGAAGCTTTGGCGATACTGAAAGCGGCTTACAAAACCAAACCTGATGCTGAAATCGCAGCCCATGTGGGCGAAGTGCTTTGGGTGATGGGCCAGCAAGGGGAAGCGGGCACCTATTGGCGCGAAGGTTTGCTGCTCAAAGCCGACAACGACACCCTGCTTGAAACCCTCAAACGCTTCAACTTCAAACCATGAAGCCAGGTGAAAAAAGCGTGGACCAACCATCAAAGCGACTGGCCGGGCTGAGCCTTGTCAGTTGGCTTTCGCTGGCCTTGGCCGGTTGCGCCACCCAGCGCCCGCCCGGGGCTGACCCGGCAGCTTTTTGGTCAGGGCGGCTGGGGCTTCATTTACAGACCGATCCGCCCCAAAACTGGAGCACCAGCTTTGAGTTGCAAGGCTCGGCAGGGCAAGGGCAAATGCTCTTGCTCAGCCCGATTGGCACCACCTTGGCCCGACTCAGTTGGACCCCCCAATCTGCCCTGCTCGAGCAAGGCCAAGACAAAACCGAAAGCCGCAACCTGCAAAGCCTGAGTCAGCGGTTGACAGGTACCCACCTGCCCATCGCCGCTTTGTTTGATTGGCTGGCAGGTCTTGCCACCGAAGTGCCGGGTTGGCATGTGGACATGTCGGCCCACCCACAAGGCCGTTTGACAGCCCGCCGACATTCCCCCGAGCCCGAAGCTATTTTGCGCATCGTGCTCAACCGTTGATCGGCCCTATCCACTCCCAACTGATACGCTTGGGATAATCGATCTATGAAACAGCTGCTCGATGTCCCTGCCCCCGCCAAACTCAACCTGTTTTTGCACATCACAGGTCAACGCCCCGACGGTTACCATTTGCTGCAATCGGTGTTCATGCTGATCGATTGGTGTGACACCTTGCACTTTGAAAAGCGTGCCGGTGGTGCCATCAGCCGACAAGACCTGACCGTCACCCTGCCCGCCGACGACCTGATCATCCGCGCGGCCAAACTGCTGCAACAGCACACGGGCTGCACCCACGGCGTTCACATTTCGGTAGACAAACAAATCCCGGCGCAAGCAGGCATGGGCGGAGGATCTTCCGACGCCGCCAGCTGCTTGCTGGCCCTGAATCAACTTTGGGGCCTGAATCTGCACCTTGAAACCCTGGAAAAACTGGGCTTGCAACTCGGCGCTGATGTGCCCTTCTTTCTGCGGGGACGCAACGCCTGGGTCGAAGGCGTAGGTGAAAAACTCACCCCTGTCGCGCTGCCCCCCGCGCATTTTTGCGTCATCAAACCCCCCTCAGGCGTCGAGACGGCTCAGCTTTTTAAGCATCCATCACTTGAGCGCGCGACAAAGCCTGCTACAATGCTGGTCTTCGCTGCACAGCCATATGACTTTGGTCACAATGATTTGCAGCCTGTTGCTCGGACCATTTGCCCAGAAGTCACCGAGGCACTCGACGTGCTCAAGTTGGCCGGCATGACTGGAAAGATGACAGGTTCTGGCAGTGCGGTGTTCGCGCATTGCACGCCAAACACAATGTCCATTGTGGTCCCAGACCACTGGCAAGTGCGCAAATGCAGTAATTTGGAGGTTCATCCTTTACAGGGTTGGGCCACCAGCATGAGTTGATCGGTTGATCGCTGTTTCAGTGGTCAACCCGTGTAGGGGAGTCGCCAAGTTGGTTAAGGCACCGGATTTTGATTCCGGCATTCGAAGGTTCGAGTCCTTCTTCCCCTGCCAAATACGTTCATTCGTACAGGCCCTTTTTTCTGATCGCTGGAATGCACATGCAGCCTGCCTCACTCCCACCCGAATTCATGCTGTTCACCGGCAATGCCAACCCCGTTTTGGCTGCCGAGATCGCCAAGCACTTGGGCACGCAGCTCGGCGCGGTGGACGTGGGCCGCTTCTCTGACGGCGAAGTCACCGTTGAGCTCAAGCAAAACGTTCGGGCACGCGAAGTGTTTGTGGTTCAGTCCACCTGCGCACCCACCAACGAAAACCTGATGGAATTGCTGATCATGGTCGACGCGCTCAAGCGCGCATCGGCTGGCCGCATCAGCGCTGTCATCCCTTACTTCGGTTACGCCCGCCAAGACCGCCGTCCACGCTCAACCCGTGTGCCGATTTCGGCCAAGGTAGTGGCCAATATGCTGCAAGCCGTGGGTGTGGACAGTGTCCTGACCATGGACTTGCACGCCGACCAAATCCAAGGGTTTTTTGACATCCCCGTGGACAATATTTATGCATCCCCGGTTCTGCTGGGCGATCTGCGCCAGCAAAACTACGATGATTTGATTGTGGTGTCCCCCGATGTGGGTGGTGTGGTGCGCGCCCGCGCTTTAGCCAAGCAACTCGGTTGCGATCTGGCCATCATCGACAAACGCCGTCCCAAGGCCAACGTCAGCGAAGTCATGCACGTCATTGGTGAGATCGATGGCCGCAACTGCGTCATCATGGACGACATGATCGACACCGCAGGCACCTTGGTCAAAGCCGCAGAAGTGCTCAAAGAGCGCGGCGCCAAAAAAGTTTACGCTTATTGCACGCACCCGATCTTTTCGGGTCCGGCCATCGACCGCATCGCCAAGGGCGAAGCCCTGGACGAAGTCGTGGTCACCAACACCATCCCGCTGTCAGCACAAGCCGCAGCGTGTTCCAAGATTCGCCAACTCTCCGTGGCTCCGTTGATCGCCGAAACGATCAACCGGATTGCGCATGGCGAGTCGGTGATGAGCCTGTTCTCTGATCAACCCTGATCGGTCACAGGCCAACAGCGGCCAGCCTTCCTTTTGGATTGGCTGGCTTTTTTGAGTCAGGGTCGCACTGGTCGCGGTGGACCCTAGAAGGAGAAATGTATGAAATTTGTCGCTTTTGAGCGCGCCAAGCAGGGCACGGGTGCGAGCCGCCGTCTCCGCAACTCCGGTCGTACACCCGGTATCGTTTACGGTTCCACATCGGCGCCTCAGCTGATCGAACTGGACCACAATGCTCTGTGGCATGCCCTGAAAAAAGAAGCTTTTCACGCTTCCATTCTGGACATGGAATTCAACGGTGTGTCCAGCAAAGTCTTGCTGCGTGACTACCAGATGCACCCCTACAAACAGTTGGTGCAACACATCGATTTTCAGCGCGTCGATGCCAACACCACTTTGCACATGAAGGTGCCATTGCACTTCAGCGGCGAAGACGAGTCTGAAGCGGTCAAGACCGACAAGTGCACCATCAACCATGTGGTGACCGAGTTGGAAATTGCTTGCTTGCCCGCCAACCTGCCCGAATTCATTGCGGTGAACCTCAAAGGCCTGACCAAGGGCAACTCTTTGCACCTGAATGACATCACTTTGCCCACGGGCTGCAAGGCCGTGACC
Source organism: Limnohabitans sp. Rim8 (assembly GCF_945869175.1). GTDB lineage: Bacteria > Pseudomonadota > Gammaproteobacteria > Burkholderiales > Burkholderiaceae_C > Limnohabitans_A. The sequence continues at coordinate 10,819 of NZ_CAMBNZ010000060.1, forward strand.
CATGGCAAGAAAAACCCGGTCCTCGTGGCTGTGGTTGCGGCTGTGGAAGAAGTGGTGGCAGCACCTGTGGCCGCTGCACCTGCAGATGCCAAAGGCAAAGGCAAGGGCAAGAAGTAATTGTCTGCCTGCGGCTGCAAAAGCCCTGCTGCAAAAGGCCCGCACTGCGGGCCTTTTGCTTGGCTGCCAAGGATAATGGGCCCCCATGATCAAACTCCTAGTCGGCCTGGGCAACCCGGGCAGCGAATATGAAGACACCCGCCACAACGCCGGTTTTTGGTGGATCGATGCGGTGGCCCGCGAGCTCAAGGTGTCGCTGGTGCCCGAGCGCAGTTACCACGGCCTGGTGGCCCGAACCACCGTCCAGGGTCAACCCGTTTGGCTGCTCGAACCCCAGACCTTCATGAACCTGTCAGGCAAGTCGGTCAGTGCCTTGGCGCGGTTTTTCAAAATCCAGCCCCACGAGATTTTGGTGGCGCATGACGAGTTGGACATTGTTCCTGGCGAAGCCAAACTCAAACTGGGCGGCAGCCATGCCGGACACAATGGCCTGCGCGACATCCACGCCCAACTGGGCACGGCGGATTATTGGCGGCTGCGTTTAGGCGTGGGACACCCTGGCGACAAAGCCGAGGTGGTCAGTTGGGTGTTGAAAAAGCCGATGCTCGAGCACCGCAAAGCCATCGAAGACAGCATCTTCCGTTCGGTCAGCGCTTTGCCACTGTTGTTGGCGGGTGAGATGGAAAAAGCCATGGCCCGGATTCACACCAGCAAACCCCCAAGGCCCAAGCCCCCCAAACCAGTCAAAGTCTCCCCGCCCGAGGACAGCACACCCGATTGAGCAAACTGCCCGAGGCGACTCACTGCCCCTGCAACCGGCGGTACTTGGCCCACAAAGATTCCTGTGTTTCAACATGTTGCGGGTGGATGGGAATGCAAGCGACAGGACAGACCTGCACACATTGAGGCTCGTCGAAATGGCCCACGCACTCGGTGCATTTGGCCGGGTCGATTTCATAGATCTCTTCGCCCAGGTAAATGGCCTGGTTCGGGCACTCGGGCTCACACACATCACAGTTGATGCATTCGTCGGTGATCATCAGTGCCATGCAAACGGCTCCACACGGTTCGGCTTCCAATTCATGCTCTGATTATCGGCCACCGACAACACCCTGAACCCGGCAGGGCTTCATGACCTCAACACGCATGCCCGAGCTTTGCGGTTGATGTTTTTTCAAACGCCTAGAATAAGGCTGTGGAAAACATCATGAACGCTGACCTGCACTGCCATTCCGTCGTCTCTGACGGCACCCTCACGCCCGAAGCCTTGGCCGAACGCGCCAAAGCCAACGGGGTGCAATTATGGGCTTTGACCGACCACGACGAAGTCAGTGGGCAAGACCGTGCCATGGACGCGGCGCGCGCTCATGGCCTGCCTTACCTGACCGGCACCGAAATTTCGGTCACTTTTGCCCACCAGACGGTGCATATCGTGGGCTTGGGTTTTGACGCCCACAACACGGCCTTGGTCCAAGGCTTGCGCCGCACCCGGGGTGGCCGAGGCGAGCGTGCCCAGGAAATGTCAGCCGGCCTGGCCAAAGTCGGCATTCAAAACGCTTACGAAGGGGCCCTGCAGTACGTGGGCAACCCCGAGTTGATTTCACGCACCCACTTTGCCCGGCACCTGGTCGAAACGGGCGTGTGCCATGACACTTCCGAGGTGTTTCGCAAGTACCTCACCGAAGGCAAACCCGGCTTCGTGCCCCACCGCTGGGCGCGCCTGCAAGAGGCGGTGCAATGGATCACCGATGCAGGCGGCATGGCCATCATTGCCCACCCGGCCCGCTATGGTTTTTCGCCCAATGAAGAGTACGCCCTGTTCAGCGAATTCAAGGCCCATGGCGGACGCGGCGTGGAAGTCATCACCGGCAGCCACTCCTCGCAAGAGGCCGTGCGTTATGCCGAGACCGCCCTCGAATTCGACCTCGCCGCCTCACGCGGCAGCGACTTTCACAGCCCCGACGAAAGCCGCATCGACTTGGGCACTTTGCCCCTCCTGCCCGGACAATTGACCCCCGTTTGGGAACTGCTGACCGACCGCATTCAGTGAAAGCCCCCGCTGCCAACACCCTTCAGGGCATCGGTTTTGTCGTCCTGGCCACCGCCTGCTTCGCGACGTTGGACACCACCACCCGCCACATCAGTGCGGGCTTGTCGGTGCTGGTGGCGTTGTGGTTTCGTTATGCCATTCAGGCCCTCATCACCACCGTGGTGGTCTGGCCAGGCCGTGGCCGCAAAGTACTGCAGACACAACACCCGAGATTTCAACTGGCCCGAGGGCTGCTGTTGTTTGCCTGCAGTGTCCTGGCCTTTTTCAGCCTGAAGTTCATGCCCGTGGGTGAATTCACTGCCATCGTCTTGCTGGCCCCGCTGGTCATCACGCTGTTGGCGGCCTGGGTGCTTAGGGAAAAAGTCCGCAAATTGCGCTGGCTCTTGGTGGTGGGCGGGTTTGCAGGCACGCTGGTGATCATTCGCCCTGGCAGCCACCACTTTGATTGGACCGTCGTCTTGCCCCTGATGCTGGTGGGCACCAATGCGGGCTTTCAGATTCTGACCAGCAAGATGGCCAAAACCGAAGACCCGATCACGATGCACTTTTACACAGGCTGGATCGGCACCGCCTTGTCATCGCTGACCCTGCCCTTTGTCTGGGAAATGCCCCAAGACTGGACGGTGTGGCTGCAATTGTTGTTGATGGGCGTACTGGCTTCGATCGGGCATTTCTTACTGATTCTGGCCTATGGCAGAGCCCCAGCCGCCACGCTCACACCCTATATGTACACACAAATCGGCTTTGCCGTTCTGGGCGGCTGGCTGGTGCTGGATCACCTGCCTGACCAGTGGACCTTTGTGGGCATGGGCATGGTGGCGCTTTGCGGCGCCTTGGGGGCATGGCTGACGGTACGCGAGAACCGCATCCCTGTCCAAGCGCCAGAGTCTTGACCTGCCTTGTTCGGTCCATCCCCCTTCAGACCCCTTTCCAATGGCACAGTTTTTCTCTGTTCACCCCGACAACCCGCAAGCCCGTTTGCTCAAGCAAGCGGTGCATTTGCTCAACCAAGGCAGCGTGCTGGCTGTGCCCACCGACTCCAGTTACGCGCTGGTTTGCCACCTGGACGACAAAAACGCCGCCGACCTGTTGCGCCGTATCCGGGGTGTGGACGACAAACACCACCTCACCTTGCTGTGCCGCGACCTGAGTGAGTTGGCCAACTACGCTCGGGTGGACAATTGGCAGTTTCGCGCCATCAAACAAGCCACACCGGGCCCCTTCACCTTCATTTTGGAAGCCACCAAAGAAGTGCCGCGCCGGGTCAGCCACCCCCAACGCAAAACCATTGGCCTTCGGTTGCCCGAACACACCGTACTTCAAGAGCTGCTCACCGTGCATGGTGCCCCCTTGCTGGCAGCCACCCTCATCTTGCCGGGCGAAGACCTGCCCTTGAACGACCCCGAAGAGATCCGTCAACGCCTGGAACACCAAGTGGGCGCGGTCATCGATGCGGGTGCCTGTTCTCTGTCGCCCACCACCGTGATCGACATGTGCGGGGATGTGCCCGAAGTGCTGCGCCTGGGCCAAGGCGACCCGGCCCGTCTGGGCCTCTGAGACAATCCGACCATGTCCGAGCTCATACAAACCGTCCTGATCTATGCCTTGCCGGTGATTTTCGCCATCACCTTGCACGAGGCCGCGCACGGATATGCCGCGTTGCGCTTGGGGGATGACACCGCCGCCGTGATGGGTCGTGTCACGCTCAACCCGATGCCGCACATCGACCTGGTGGGCACCATCTTGCTGCCCTTGTTGCTTTATTTCAGCACCAGTGGTGCGTTTTTATTTGGCTATGCCAAACCCGTACCGGTGCGATTTGACCGCCTGCGCCATCCCAAACGCGACATGGTCTGGGTGGCACTGGCCGGACCCGGTTCGAATTTGGTTCAAGCCCTGCTGTGGGGTGTTCTTTTTTATGTGCTGGCCGGCAGCGGCGTCACCGAAAGGTTTTTCATCGAAATGTGCAAGGCCGGCATGCTGACCAACGTGGTCATGTTTGCCTTCAACCTGTTCCCGCTTCCACCCCTGGACGGTGGCCGCATTCTGGTTGGCCTCTTGCCCTGGCGACAGGCCGTCATGTTTTCAAAAGTGGAACCTTGGGGTTTTTTCATTGTGATGGCATTGGTCCTCACGGGCCTCATCAGCGCTTGGTGGATGCAACCCCTGATGGGCGTGACCTTTGAATTTTTAAAACTCACACTCAACCCCCTGGCCACTTGGGTGCGTTGATTTTTTCAGTCCTCTTCAGACCCCTTCATGAACTCCAAGAATCGCACCCGCGTCCTCACCGGCATCACCACCACAGGCACCCCCCACTTGGGCAATTATGTGGGCGCCATTCGCCCCACCGTGCAAGCCAGCCGTGACAGCCAGACCGATGGTTTTTACTTTCTGGCTGACTACCATGCGCTCATCAAATGCGATGAGCCTGCCCGCATTCAGCGCTCGACGCTGGAGATCGCGGCCAGCTGGATCGCCTCGGGCCTGGACCCTGAAAAAGTCACTTTTTACCGCCAGTCCGACATTCCGGAAATTCCCGAACTCACCTGGTTGTTGACCTGCGTGACCGGCAAAGGCCTGCTCAACCGCGCCCACGCCTACAAAGCGGCCATGGACAAAAACAACGCCGCAGGCCATGACACCGACGCCGACGTCACCGCAGGTCTGTTCATGTACCCGGTGCTCATGGGAGCGGACATTTTGATGTTCAAGGCGCACAAAGTGCCTGTGGGCCGCGACCAGATCCAACACATCGAGATGGCCCGCGACATGGCGTCCAGCTTCAACCATTTGTATGGCGAGCACTTTGTGCTGCCCGAGGCCGTGATCGAAGAATCGGTGGCCCTCTTGCCTGGCCTGGACGGCCGCAAGATGAGCAAAAGCTACGACAACACCATCCCATTGTTTGCGCCCGCCGCACAAATGCGCAAACAAATCGCAGGCATCGTGACCGACTCCAAAGCCCCGGGCGAGCCCAAAACCACCGAAGGCTCCGCCCTGTTCCAAATTTACCAAGCGTTTGCCAGCGCCTGCGAAACCGCGGCCATGGCCCAAGCCTATGCCGAGGGCATCGGCTGGGGTGATGCCAAACAAATGCTGTTTGAGCGCATCGACCGGGAAATTGCACCCATGCGCGAGCGATACCAAGACCTGATCGACCACCCCGACCAGATGGACAAGATTTTGCTGGCCGGTGCGGACAAAGCCCGCCAACTGGCCACGCCCTTCATGCGCGAGTTGCGTCATGCGGTGGGCTTGCGTGCCTTGTCATCGGGCAGCGCCGCAGTGGCCACCCCAGAAATCAAAGCTGCTCTGCCCAGCTTCAAACAATACCGCGAAAAAGACGGTCAGTTCTACTTCAAACTGGTCGATGCACAGGGCCAAGTTTTGCTGCAAAGCCTGGGTTTTGCATCCCCCAAAGACGCAGGTCAAACCATTGCTCAACTGCAAACTGCAGGTCTGCATGACCTTTCAAACTGGTCGCAAGTCTTGGAAGCACTGTCTCCAGAAAAAGAAAGGTCGGCTTTGAACGCCCTGGGAAAATTGATTAATTCATAAATACAAGTCAATATTTTTAGAAATTTGCCAATTACGATTGTACAAATCTACAAATAAGTGTATTCTAAAACCTTCATTTTTCCGCCGAGACTTCAAAACATGACCGTTTATGTCATTGATGACCACCCCCTAATGCGTGATGCTTTGACGATGCTGGTGCACCGCGTCAAGCCAGGTCTGAAAATCATCCCGATCCACAAATTGAACGTGGTGGAGTCGACGGTTGAAAAGAACGGCTTGCCAGAGCTTTTTTGCTTGGATCTTCAACTGCCTGACACATTGGGCTTGTCCGGCGTTCAGGTTCTCAAAGCCAAGTTCCCCAATGTGCCTTTGGCTGTAGTGACCAGTTCCAGCGCCAGCGAATTCGAATCCCGTTGCCTCGAAGCTGGCGCCAACGCCTTCATCGAAAAATCCAATAGCCCGACGCAAATCATTGCAGCGCTTCGCAGTTTGCTGATTTCCGAGGAAGAAGAAGCCGAAGAAGACGCCGCTCCAGCAGGGCCCACCAAACTGTCCAAGCGCCAAAAGCAATTGATCTTGATGCTGGACCAAGGTTTGTCGAACCGCGAAATCGCCGAAAAACTCGACATCAGCGAACACACCGTCAAAGTTCACTTCTGGCGTCTGTTCCGTCGACTGGGTGTCAACAGCCGCACGCAAGCCTTGCACTTTGCGCGCACCAACGGCTGGTTGGGCATCTAACGGCAAATATGCCGGTTGTTTCCATCACTTTGCTGCCTGGCTATGCGCAGGCCACCCAGCACCGCATGGTCAATCGCGTCGCCAATGCGGTTCGGTCGGTGATTGCCACCCCGGAAGCCGGCACCACGGTTTTTGTCAACGAGGTCAGCACCTACCGACGCGACGGCAAGGTGTTCAACGAAGGACGGGCAGCCCACCCCGTGGCCTCAGAAGTGGTGCAGTCGTTCTTGAAAGCCATGCAAGACAGGGATCTTGGTGCGGCGCAATTGTTTTTGCACCCCGACTTTCGCATGTGTTTTCCCGGCGGTGTGGTGATGCACTCGCTGCAAGAAATCACCACCTGGGCCCAGCACCGTTACGCCTGGATTGGCAAAGAATACGACCAATTTGAAGAAAGCTGGCAAGGCGATGCCACTGTGGTGTTTTGCCATGGCACCCTGCAAGGCACTTGGCTGGATGGCCAGGACTTTCAAGGCATTCGCTTCATGGACCGCATTGTGGTTCAAGACGGCTTGATCACGCGCCAGGACGTCTGGAACGATCTGGCCGAACACCGCAAGTCCTGAGCATTCTGCGTGCCGCCGCGCGCGGCCGCCGCATCCACCTTATTTCTTCTTGTTCACGATGTCGGGCGTGACCGCATCCAGAACGTTCACCGTGGTCTTGACGCCATAGACCACAGCCGAACCCGCCGCATCGGCAATGGCCAACACCGTACAGCCAGACAGACACATGACCCACACCCAAGCGGTCAACAAGACAAATGATTTCATCGAAAAACTCCAAGATCTGTTATCCAATGCGGGCCAGGCAGCACAGGGCTCGACGTAAAAAAACCCCGCAATGGCAAACCAATGCGGGGTTTTTGACTGGCGGAGCAGAACATGATTCATCAAAAACCGCCTAAGTTTCCCAAGAACAAGCCGATTAAGCACTTGGGGTCTAAGTCAGCATTCTAAATGTTGAGACATCTTCAATTCGAGTAGCCGGTCTGGATAA
>NZ_CAMBNZ010000061.1 GCF_945869175.1 Limnohabitans sp. Rim8
TGAGCACGGCCTTCATCACGGTCATGAGCGCAGGCATCCCCGAATAACGGAAAATCGCCCGGTAAAGTCCGAACACAATGAACAGGGGCAAAGCAAAGGCCACGGCGCCAACAAAGGCCGTGAAGTGTGCGGGCGACCAAGCCGTCCAAGTCTCCAACCGCAAGTTAAACGCCATCCACACCGTGATGCCGCACACAAAGGCGTCAGCCCCCAAAGCCAAAGCCCGCTTCACGGGTCTGGACAAGCTCAGGAAAAAATCAGTCAGAAAAGAAATATTCATGGCAAAACAGTCGGCATCGCCCTTGGTTTCAGCCGCACGCCTGAGCCATGACCTTGCGAATCGCTTGACACGTTTGAGCCATTTCGTCCCGTGTCAAGGTCGGGTGGGTCAAAAACATGATGGCCGTTTCACCCAACGCTTTGGCCACAGGCAAACGAAGCGCTGGTCGCCATCCCGTCCCATCAAACGCTTTTTCCAAATACACCTCAGAGCAAGACCCTTGGTAACAAGGCACGCCTTCGGCCATGATGGCCTCCATGATACGGTCACGCGTCCAACCCGTTGCCAAGCGCTCAGGCTGGACATAAACGTAACATTTGTACTGGGCATGCTCACAAGCGGCACCCGCTGTGTCACAAACGCCAGAGCAACTGCTACAGCTGATTTTCGGCACGCGTAAAGCAGCAAATTCGGCGCAAGCCGCCCGAATGGTCTGTGCATTGCGTTGGCGGGCGATCGCCCAATCGCCCATGCGCCGCAACTGAATTCGCCCGATCACCGCCTGCATCTCCAACATGCGCCAATTGGTGCCAAAACGCTCGTGCAGCCACCGAAAACCTGGAGGGTGCTGGCGCGTGTACACCGCCTCGTAGCTTTTGCCGTGGTCCTTGAAAGACCACATGGTGTGCCACAACGCCTCATCGTTGGTCGTCACCATGCCACCCTCTCCACCGGTGGTCATGATCTTGTCTTGGCAAAAACTCCAGGCGCCCACATGGCCTATGCTGCCAACAGGCCGCCCCTTGTAGCGGGCGCCATGCGCCTGAGCGCAATCCTCAACGACTGAAAAACCACGCTCGGCCGCCAGCGCCATGATCGGGTCCATGTCGCAAGGCCAGCCGGCCAAATGCACACACACCACCGCCTTGGTCCGCGGCGACAACACGGCTGAAATGGTGCGTGCCGACACATTCCCGCTGCCTGCCTCAACATCGGCAAACACAGGCACGGCACCTGCATTCACCACGCAAGAAATGGAAGCGATGAAGGTACGCGGCGTGACCACCACCTCATCGCCCGGACCCACGCCCAAAGCCTTGAGCGCCACGTCAAGCGCCAGCGTGCCATTGGCCAAGGCCACAGCATGCGCGGTACCACACCATGCGGCGAATTCTTTTTCAAACTCGCGGGTCTCCGTACCGGTCCAGTAGTTCACCTTGTTCGACAAGAGCACGCGGTGCACCGCGTCGGCCTCTTCGGGGGTGAAACTGGGCCAGGGGGAAAAAGGTGTGTTCAGCATGGCATGTCTTCAGTTCTTGATCAGGGGTCGGGCCGGATTGCCCACCACCGTGACCTGCGCAGGCACGCTCTGGGTCACCACAGCGCCCATGCCCACCACGGCGCCACGACCGATCACCAAAGGCTTGCCAGGCAAGCCCTGCTTGATCACCGCACCCGCACCAATGTAGGCATGGTCTTCAATGTGGACATGGCCGTTGCACATCACGCCCGGGGCAAAGGTCACAAAATCGCCCACCACGCAATCGTGCTCGACATAGCTGTAAAGGTTGGCATGAAAATGCCTGCCAATCCGGATGTTGCTGGTCAGCGTGACAAAGGGACACAACACAGCGCCCTCGCCGATTTGAACATCGTCCAATTGCACCACATTGGCTGCTCGCGCCTGGAAAAACCCCACCCCATCGGTGGCGCAGCGCTGCACCAACTTCTCTCGCACCTGGCTGTTGGCAATGGCCACATTCATGTGGCGTGAGCTGGCGGGCTCACTCAACCACTGTTCATAAGTCAGCACCCGATGCCCGTTCACCACAGACGCTGGCGGTTGGTCGTCGACAAACACCAAATCACACAGCCCACGCTCCAAACTGGCTTGCAGTTCTTGGCGAACCAAGGGCAAGACACCCCGGCCACAACCATTGACGCCGTAGATGGCAAAACGTTTCATGACTTGTCGCCCTCAAATTTCGGCATCGTCGCCTCGCCCTGCGCGTTGATGCCGTCGCGCACCAACACCTTGCGCACCGTCATCCACAAGATGCGGACATCCAACCACAAGCTGGCATGGTCAACATACCAAACATCGAGCACAAATTTATCCTCCCAGCTGATCGCATTGCGGCCATGGACCTGGGCCCAGCCGGTGATGCCAGGCCGCACTTCTTGGCGGCGGGCTTGCGTGGGGTTGTAAAGCGGCAAATACGCCATCAGCAAAGGACGAGGACCGACCAAACTCATATCGCCTTTCAAGACGTTGAACAGCTGCGGCAACTCATCCACACTCCACCTTCGCAAGAGCTTGCCCAAAGCCGTCAAGCGTTGCGCATCAGGCAAGCATTGTCCATGGGCATCATAGGCATCCAACATGGTGCGAAATTTGTACATCCTGAATGGACGTCCCCCCAGACCCGGCCGCTCTTGAGAGAACAACACGGGCGAGCCCATCCTCCAAAAGATGAGCCCAGCCACCCCCAACAGAACAGGCGCAAGCAGCGTCAATGCCACACCAGACAAAAGACCATCCAATGCTCTTTTCAAAGTCATGGCTTACAGGCTCGCCACAAAGGCTCGCGAATCAAAATGGCGCGGGCGGGGTGCACCGCTTGACACATGGTCGTAAACATCGGCCACTTCTTTGGCGGTTCTGGCCACATCAAACATGGTCGTGACCAAAGCAGCGCCACGAACTGCCCCTTCACGCATCATGCCAAGTTGGTTCAAGGCACCAGAAATGGCCCTCGCCAAGGCTTCAACATCACCTGGTGAAACCAGTTGCCCCGTCACGCCATCGAACACCACCTCGGGCAAACCCCCCACCCGAGCCGCAATGACTGGCACACCCGCCTGCAACGGCTCCACAACGCCGCCACAGTTTTCAGACGATGGAACGTGCACGGCCAGATCGAAATCTTTCCATGCCGCAGACACTTCTTCTGAAGCCAAGTGACCCGGCATCAAGATACGGCCAGCACCGGCACTGGCTGCACGTCTTGCCAAACTTTTTTGGTAGCCGTCGCCTCCGCCCCATTGGCTACCCACCAGCACGCCGGTCACATCATCACGCGTCTGGCAAACCAGCGCCAGCGCGTCAATCACATCTTCATGACGCTTGAGACCGCGACTCTGTCCAAGGTACCACTTCGGGGGGTAGATGTGGTTGATGTTGCCCACCACCCATTGATTGGAGGGAATACTTAGGCGCTGGCGCCATTGGCCCTGCTGCTGTTTGTCCGCCATCAGCGGGGGCGACACCCATTGATTGCCGTAATAACTCAAGAAAACCCTGTCTTGTGCCACACCATGTGAGGTGTAGAGGGACTCGATGTAGCGACTCGAGGCGATCCAGAGATCCGCCGGTCCCGCCGTTCGCAGTTCCCAGCGGCGAAACAAGGCGTGTTCAAGGTGCAAGGGGCCAGGTACTTGGAAAATTCTGGGCGTGGGGTGGTCACGGCCCAAAGCCATCCGCAGCATCACGGTGGTTCCAAAAAAATGGCTGTGAATGATGTCTGGCTTGACTTGCTCAACCAGACGCCGGATCTGCTGAAGCATCTCTGGCAGCCGCCAAATGCATTTGACCGGAACATCGACAGGCATCGCGTGCAAGACTGCCCCTGTTTCGCGCCAAGCTGCGATAAAGCGACCCGACAATGCAGGCAGCACAACGTGCACCTCAAAGCCCCGGGCCACCAACTCACGCACCTGGTCAAGGGCCCACCGGGCACCATCCACCGTCTTGACGGCGTGCAGGATACGCATCACTTACACCCTTTCGGCGGTGTAGAACGCTTCATGGTGATCAACATGGTGCTGAGTTGTTCACACCATCAAGCTGCACAGACCCATGGAAAGCGGCCCCCAAACAGCCAAGGCCAGCAGTTGTCCGGCAACCACCGAATCGTTGCTTTCCATGATGCTTTCCTTTTGATCAAAATTCCTGGAGATCTTTGGGTCCAAATAAAAAGACATCAACAAAGTGCCCAAGGCGTTGATGATACCCACCAGTTGGTAAATCACCGCAGACTGCTCTTGAAATTCCGCACCAAAAATATTGATGAAAAACAGGGATGAACCATATACGAAGTACACCCAAGAGGACGAGTAAATCAAGGTCTTTTTAAATTGGAAAGAAAAATCCACCACCCCTTTGCCCCGCATGGATTCATGAGGAATGTATGGATGCTTGAACACCGCAAAGAACACAGATCCGCCCACCGAGTAACCCTGTATCAAATGGATGAAGTAGCTGATGATGGGGTATTTGAATATTGAAACCAAAACAACCGTCATGGCACCAAAAAAATAAGCGGCAAAAATCGTGGGGTACAAGCTGTCGCCTTGAAGTGCAATCCAACCCAACAATGGAGGATAAGACACCACAAACACCCTCTTCAGGGTATGCACCATGATGGAGAAGGTGTAGCCCAGTCCGTTTTGATTTAAAAAAGCGCCACCTACCCTGGGCAACAATGCAATGGCATCAAACAATGCATACAAAGAGAACAACAAAATGACCAGTGCTGATGTCATTTAAAGTGAATCAATATTTTTTGTAATTATTTATAAAATTCGGCATTTTTCATCCCCTGCCCATTTTGATCTTTCACCGCCAGTTGAGGTTGAAAATCAATCGGCCACTCAATCGCCAAGTCGGGGTCATTCCAAACCAAACTTCTTTCATGTTCCGAAAACCAATAATCTGTAGTTTTATAGAGAAATTCAGCCGTTTCACTGAGGACGACGAAACCATGGGCAAAACCCGGTGGGACCCACAGTTGCCGACGGTTGCTTTCACTCAAGTGCACGCCCACCCATTTGCCAAAATGGGGGGACGACTTGCGCAGATCCACGGCCACATCGAAGACCTCACCTTGGACAACCCTCACCAGTTTGCCCTGCGGATGTTGGATTTGGTAGTGCAAGCCACGCAACACACCCCTGGCTGACTTGCTGTGGTTGTCTTGAACAAAATGAACATGGAGGCCGGTTGCCTTTTGAAAGTCTGATTCGTTGAAACTTTCATAAAAGAATCCCCTCGCATCACCGAAGACCTGCGGCTCCAGAATCATGACTTCAGGAAGGACCGTGGGTGTCGAGGTGTAGGGCATACAAATGAGGGCGTCTGGCGGATACAGGATTTATTTTTTGAGCAGTTTCAGCAAGTACTGCCCATAGCCATTTTTGGACAATGGATGGGCAAGGGCCAGAAGGTCGTCAGCCGAGATCCAGTGCTGATGAAAAGCGATTTCTTCCGGACAAGCGACCATCAACCCTTGCCTTTTTTGCAAGGTGGCAATGAATCCAGCCGCCTCCAGCAAACTGTCATGCGTGCCTGTATCCAACCAGGCATAACCTCTGCCCATGATCTCCACGTTGAGCTGGTTTTGTATCAAATAGCGTTGATTGACATCGGTAATCTCCAATTCGCCGCGCGCGGAGGGTTGGATATCACGGGCGATGTCACACACTTGGTGGTCGTAAAAGTACAAACCAGTGACCGCAAAATTGCTCTTCGGGGACTTTGGCTTTTCTTCGATGCTCAAAGCTCGCTGCTGGGCATCAAAATCAACCACCCCATAACGCTCAGGGTCCTGAACATGGTAAGCAAAGACACTGGCACCTGTGCTTTGCGCATTGGCATTGCTCAGCAATTGAACGAGATCGTGCCCATAAAAAAGATTGTCTCCCAGCACCAAGGCACTGGGGTCACCCTGAATAAAGTCTTTGCCAATGATGAAGGCTTGGGCCAAACCATCGGGTTGGGGCTGCACAGCATATTGGATGTTCATTCCCCATTGCTGGCCATCTTTCAACAAATCCACAAACCTGGGCGTGTCTTGCGGGGTGCTGATGAGCAAAACGTCCCGGATACCGGCCAACATGAGCGTTGTTAACGGGTAGTAAACCATGGGTTTGTCGTAAACAGGCATGAGTTGCTTGCTCACGGCCTGAGTCACAGGATAAAGCCGCGTTCCTGAACCGCCAGCGAGAATAATGCCTTTGCGATGTGCCATGTGTACAACTGACTCCAATCGTTTTGATTCAACCACTATTTTACAAAGAGGCCGATGAACCAAAACGGCGATCTCGACCCGTAAACCATTCCACCGCTTGGAGCAGCTGTTTTTTTGAAAAGTCGGGCCACAGGTCATCTGTGAAAAACATTTCTGCATAGGCCGCTTGCCAAAGCATGAAGTTACTGACCCTGGACTCGCCTCCGGTGCGAATGAGCAAATCCACTTCGGGTGCGTTGTCTGTGCTCAAGAAAGCGCTCAAACCCTCTTCTGTGAGGGACTGGAGGCTCTGCTCGGGGTGTGCCTGCTGCCAAGCCTTGACCGCTTGGACCATGTCCCATCGGCCACCGTAGTTGGCACAGATGGTCAAGGTGATCCGGGAATTGGATGCGGTTTCTCGCACGGCCTTGGCAATCAGGTCTTGCAACACAGGGGCAAACCGGCGGGTATCGCCCACGACCTTCAGGCAAACCCCATGGTCATTCATGCTGTCCACCTCTTTTTGCAAATAAGAGATGAACAAGCCCATGAGGCTAGACACCTCTTCTTCCGGCCGTTTCCAGTTTTCGGTACTGAAAGCGAACAAACTCAAATAGGGCACACCCAATTCAGCACAGGCTTTGACGATTTCGCGGACTTGTTTGGCGCCAGCGGCATGACCCAGTGCAGCAGGAAGAAATCGGTTTTTCGCCCAACGACGATTGCCATCCATGATGATGGCAATATGGCGCGGTAGCGGATTGGGCAAAGTGAGTTTGGACAATTCGTTCGATACAGTATGACCAGCACTTGGGGTGCTGCAGGTCACACACCCATTAAAAAAGGCGAAGTCTCGAAAAACTTCGCCTCATGACAGTTGCATGAAAATCAGGCAATGACGAATGGTGAGCGCTCTTTGCCATCAATCCACTTGGGCGCTTTACCTCGACCCGTCCAAGTTTGACCTGTCGCAGGATCACGGTATTTGGCTGCGACCTTACTCACGGCTTTGGTAGTAACAGATTTAGGGCTGCGACCTGGAAAAACATCTTGCGCCGTCAAACCAAATTCTGCGACCAATTCACGCACTTTGGCGACGGCGGTCGAAATTTCGTTTTGGCGAGCTTGCGAAATGGCTTGCTCCAAGGCTTCACGTTGGGCCAATAACTCTTTGTAGCTGACAGTCATATTTGTTCCTGAGTAGATAAAGAGTGCGAATATACACGATTTATGAATCGAAAATCAGTGACCACCTATTTTTTGACTGACAGTCATGGGTATATATTATTGGCAATTAAATTAATTTAATCTGTTATTTGTATCGTTTTAATGATTTGTGTCAAATCATTGAAATTGAATACCCGATCCACCTTGACGGGGTATCGCGGTCACCTTGTCAATGCGTCGTCCCTCCAGGTCAATCACCTTGAATTGCCAATCACCCAATTCAATGACTTGTCCTTTGGCGGGGAGTTGACCCAGCACATACATGAGCAGGCCCGCTAGGGTGTTGTAGCGGTTTTTGTCTTCGGCTGGCAACTCTTTGATGTCCAAACGGGCTTTGAGTTCATTGACCGGCATGATGCCGTCGAGCACCCAACTGCCATCGGCATTTTGGGTGGCCCATGCTTCGGCATGGGTGTCGGACTTGAGTTCTCCAGTGATCGCCTCCAGCAGATCCAGTGGCGTGAGCAGGCCCTGCACTTCGCCGTACTCGTCC
Source organism: Limnohabitans sp. Rim8 (assembly GCF_945869175.1). Classification (GTDB taxonomy): domain Bacteria; phylum Pseudomonadota; class Gammaproteobacteria; order Burkholderiales; family Burkholderiaceae_C; genus Limnohabitans_A. The sequence goes on from NZ_CAMBNZ010000061.1 coordinate 7,949, forward strand.
ACCACAAAAAGCATGCGGCTGGACTGGTCACGCATTTGCTCGAGCAATTCCATACCGGTGAGGGTTTCGGGCACAAAGTGGGCGGTTTGCGCGTGGTTTTCCAAAGCGCGTTCGTCGTCATGTGGCAACGCCAGCAGCTGCGACAAACTGATGACGCCGATGATGTGGCCGAGGCCATCTCGGCAAACCGGGTACCAAGAATGGTTGCCTTCACCACGCATCTGGTTGATGCGGTCCATGGCTTGCTGGGGCGAAAGATGCGCTTCAAGCCATTGGATATCGCTTCGCGGCGTCATCATGGACGTGAGCGCGCGGTCGTCCAAGTGAAACACGTTGCGCACCATTTGGTGCTCATGCTCCTCGATCAGGCCCGCGTCCACGCCCTCCACCAAGCTGGCGGTGATTTCTTCTTCGGTCACAGCGCGGCTGCCTTTGCTGTCGATGCGCATGAGTTTGAGCATGCCTTGCGTGGACAAAGAGAGCAATTTGACAAACGGACCGGCCGCTTTGGCCAAACCGGCCATAGGGCGGGCCACGATGCGCGCGACAGCTTCCGGGTAAAGCTGGCCAATGCGCTTGGGTACGAGTTCGCCAAAAATGATGGTGGTGAAAGTGATGATCGTGACCACAATCGCTGTGGCAGAAACAGCCGCAACCGGTTCGGTCAAGCCCCATTGCATCAACTGCAGGGCCAAACCACCGCTGAAGGCGGCTTCGCCCACGATGCCGTTCAACACACCGATGGAGGTGATGCCCACCTGCACCGTCGACAAGAACTGGGTGGGCTCTTCGAGTAACTTCAACGCTGCAGTGGCTCCTTTGTCCCCCGCCTCGTCCATGGCGGCCAAGCGGGCTTTTCGGCTGGAAGCCAACGCCAACTCGGACATGGCAAAGACACCGTTGAGCAGGGTGAGGAAAACGATCAGTAAAAAATCCATAAACGCCATTGTGCCAAGAGTGGCCCGAATGGGAATTTGGGACAATCCCGCCCAGAGGTGCTTATGGCCATTTATTGGGTAGGGGATGTGCAGGGATGCGATGCGCCATTGGGGCGCTTGCTGGACGTGGTGGATTTTTCGCCAAGCCGGGACACTTTGTATGTCTTGGGTGACTTGGTGAACCGGGGCCCTGCGTCGGCTCAGGTGCTGCGGCGGTTGATGGCGATGGGTGAGTCGGCGCAATGCGTGCTGGGTAATCACGACTTGCATTTGCTGGCTGTGGCCGAAGGCGCTGGTCGGCTCAAACCGATGGACACGCTGGACGGCATCTTGCAAACATCAGACCGCCATGCCTTGCTGGAGTGGCTGCGGCACCAGCGCATGGCCATTTGGTCGCACGGCGTGCTGATGGTGCATGCGGGGGTGTTGCCATCTTGGACCGTGGCGCAAACATTGGCTTTGGCAGGCGAGGTGGAGTCGGTCTTGCGCGGGCCTGATGGGCGTGATTTCTTGCACCAGATGTATGGCAACAAGCCTGCGGCATGGCGCGAGGATCTGACGGGCCTGGACCGCTTGCGCGTGGTGGTGAATGCGCTGACCCGCCTGCGCTTTTGCTCGGCCGAGGGCGAGATGGAGTTCAACGCCAAAGAAGGGGCCGATGCGGCGCCTGCGGGTTTCATGCCTTGGTTTGATGTGCCGCTGAGGCGAACGGCCGACGTGACCGTGGCCTTCGGTCATTGGTCGACCTTGGGGCTGCTCAAGCGCAGCGATGTGTGGGCACTGGACACGGGTTGCGTGTGGGGCGGGTGCCTGAGCGCCATGGGCCTGGATGCCGATGGGCAGACCCAGCTGATTCAAGTGAAGTGCGAGCAGGCGCAACGGCCCTTCAGCCCCCAGGTTTGAGCAACACCAACAAAGCACCGGCCCCGCCTTCTGCGGGCTTGGCCTGAACAAAGGCCATGACCTGGTTCTTTTGAATCAACCAGCTGTGGACCTTGGGTTTGAGGACCGAGGTTTTACCGGGCGAGCCCAGCCCTTTGCCGTGCACCACACGCAGACAACGCAGACCTTGACGGTGTGCGATGCGGATGAATTCGGCCAGGGCCACACGGGCTTCGTCGCTGCGCAGGCCGTGCAAATCGATCTCGCGCTGGATGGACCAGCCGCCTTTGCGCAGTTTTTGGGTCACATCGATGCCGATACCCGGGCGCCGGAAGCTCAAGGCGTCGTCGGTGTCGAGCAAGGTGCTGACGTCAAAGCCATCGCTCAAGGCATCGCGCAGCACCGCTTCTTCGTCTTTTTGCCTTTGAGCGGCTACAGGCGCTGGCGCGGGCGGCTGGATGCGGGCTTGGTCATCCACGGGCATGCGCTTGACCACCCCAACTGCACGGGCGAACAGGTTGGCCTCGGCTTCTCGCTGACGAGCAACAGCCATGCGGGCCGCCTCTTCAGCTTGAGCTTTTTCATGGGCCTCGGTCAGTTTTTTCTGGACCTTTTTCAGGTCTTGCAGGGAGTTGATTTTCACGCCTGTGATCGTGCCACAAAAGGGCATGGCTGGACGGGCTCAAGCCCTTTCTCATATTCGGCTGCGGGGGCATGCGCCTGCAAAGCGGCTTCAAGCACCGCGGTTGCGCATCCAGTCGGCGGTTTTGAAAAAACTGCCATTCAACCGTTCGCGCAGCACAGGGTCGACTTGGGTTTCTTGCATGGCCTGGTCCATGCAAGCGAGCCATTGGTCACGCTCAAGGACACCAATCGTAAACGGCATGTGGCGCATGCGCAGGCGCGGATGACCAAAGCGCTCGGTGTAGTGCTCAGGGCCACCGAGCCAGCCCGTCAAAAACCAACAGAGTTTGTCACGCGCATCATTCAAGGTGCTGCCGTGAGCTGCTCGCAGTTCTTGGTAGCTGGGCTCCAGGTCCATCAGATCGTAAAAACGGTCGACCAAAGCCCGCACGCGAGGCTCGCCGCCAATCCACTCGAACGGGTTTTCAAACGGGGGCTTGTCTTCGATGTCCATGGTGCTTATTGTGCAGGTAGCTGTGGACAGGATTGACTCAATCCGTCGCTTGCCGCAAGGTTTGCATCACGGGCTGACGCAGCACGCCCGCCAAGCTGAGGGTGCCGGCCGCCCAAGCCAGCAAAGCGCCAAGCGCCCCGCCGGCCAAAGGGGCCCACAAAGGCGGTTGCCAGGCAAACTCAAAAGCAAAACGGGCCAAGGCCCAACCGACCACCAAGGCCATGGTGCTGGCCATGAAACCCGCCAGCCAACCCAGACCCAGCAGCTCGGTGCGCTGCACCTGGGCCAACAAGGCGCGCCCGGCCCCCAGCGCCCGCATGATGGCGTACTCGCGCTCTCGGGCTTGGCGGCTCGCGCCTACGGCGGCGAGCAGGACCATCAAGCCAGCGGCCAAGGTGAAAGCGAACAAATACTCCACCGCACGGATGACCTGGTCCATGACGCGCTGGACCTGGGCCAAGGTGCTGCGCATGTCGACATTGGTGATGTTGGGAAACTGGTTGACCAGCGCGTTGTCAAAACCCGCTGAACCCTGGGGCGAGCGGAAAGCGGCCATATAGGTCATGGGCAGGTCGGGCATTTCCGAGAGCGGAAACAAAATGAAAAAGTTGGCCCGCATGGATGTCCAGTCCACCTTGCGCAAACTGGTGATGCGGGCTTCGCGGATCTGGCCTGCGATGTCAAAGCGCACCTGGTCGCCCAACTTCAGGCCCAGGGTGTCGGCGATCCCCTGCTCCACACTCACCCCATCGGCTTCTTCGGCGGTCCACCGGCCTACCGTCAGCGGGTTGTGGGCCGGTAAGGTGGCTGAGTGCGAAAGGTTGATTTCTCGGTCGATCAGGCGTTTGGCGCGGTCAATGTCAAAGTCATTGGGCCCCACCTCGCGGCCGTTGATGGCCACCAAGCGACCCCTGATCATGGGAAACCAGTCAGGCGATTGCACGCCGGCTTTGTTCAGGCTGGCCAAAAAGTCCTTGGCTTGCTCGGGTTGCACGTTGATCACAAAACGGTCAGGCGCTTGGGCCGGTGTGGCTTGCCGCCAGCTGGCAATCAAGTCGGTACGCAGCAGCACCAGCAAAGCCAAGGCGAGCAAGCCCACCGACAAAGCGCTGACCTGCACCACGGCAAACACGGGCCGAGAGGCCACCTGGCGCGTGGCCAGACGCAACCAGCGAGGTGCTTTTTCGTCGGGCAGCGTTCGCCGAAGCAACCACAGTGCCGCTGCAGCCAGTCCGGCAAACAACAGCAAGGCTACAGCGAACCCACCCACGGTGATCAGCCCCAAGGTCAGGTTTCGGCTGACCATGAGCAGCGTCAGCGCAAAACCCACCAAACCCATGAGCAAAACCAGGCCCGAGCGCACCTGCAAGCCACCCAAATCTCGGCGTATGACCCGCAACGGCGGGACCTGCGCCAATTGCAGCACTGGTGGCAAGCCAAAAGCCACCAACAAGGTCAGGCCCATGCCCATGCCCATGAAAGCCGGCTGCCAAGTGGCTGAAGGCAGTTGTGCGTCTACCAATCCCGCCAACAGCAGCACAAATCCCAAATGGACACCATAACCTGCCAAAACACCCACAGCGCTGGCCATCAAGCCAGCGCCTAAAAATTCCAGGCCGTAACTCAAAGTGAGCGTGCGCTGGCTTTGCCCCAAGACCCGCAACAAAGCACAGGCATCGAGCTGTCGCTCGGCGAAGCTGCGGGCCGCCAAGGCCACCGCCACGGCGCAAAGCAAGGCGGCCAACAAGGCCACCAGGTTTAAAAATTGCGATGCCCTGTCCAAGGTCTGGCGCATTTCGGGGCGTCCGGTGTCCAAGGATTCGATCTGAACGCCACGGACATGGGTCAATTCCACCTCGGGCCTGGCCCACTTCACAAAGCGATCTGCAGCGGCTGCATCACCCGCCACGGCCATGCGCCAAGTCACGCGACTGGCCGGTTGTACCAAGCCTGTTGAGGCCAAATCGAACACATTCATCATCACCCGAGGGGCAAAGGTCATGAAACCGGCGCCCCGATCGGGTTCTCGATCAATCAGCGCCGAGATACGGAAACTGCGCTCTCCCAGCGCCAACATTTGCCCCAATTGCACACCCAAGTTCTCGAGCAAAGCTGGATCAACCCAAACTTCACCCACAGCGGGAATACCCAGATTGGTGACAGGATCAGTCAGAGCAAGCGGGGCACCCTTGGCCACAACAGCGGGTGCTATGAGGTCAGGTCGCACCCACAACTGGCCACGCAAGGGGTAACCATGCTCTACGGCCTTGAGGGCCACCAAACGACTGCCTCCCCCTTGCTCGGCGCTGGCACGGGCCATGGTCGGGAAACTCACATTGGTGTTGGTTTGCAAACCCATGCTTTGGGCTTGCTGCACAAAGGCCGCCGGGGTATTTTGATCGCTGACGACCACCGCATCCCCGCCCAGCAGTTGGCGGGCATCGCGCCACAAACCGGATTGCATGCGATCGGCAAGAAAACCGACCGCCGTCAGCGCGGCCACCGCCAGCGTCACCGACAGCATCAGCAGGCGCAACTCACCCGCACGCAAGTCACGCCACAAATTACGCCCACCCAGCCGCAGGCCGTGCATCCATCCTTGTTGGTTCATGCCCGAACCTTACCGCACAAGCCATTCACGTCGTGGCGAAGGGCATTTTTAATCCCGTCAAAGATTCGGTTGTGGGTTGCTGCCTTCTAAGGGGAAAGGCAGGGGGTGTTTCTTGGGCGCGGGCCCTGGCTCGCGAAGAGGCCTCAAACCAACTCAGGTTGCCAGATCAAGCGCTCAGGGGCGCTGAAACACAAGAAACGCTTGTGGGTGGCACGGCCAATGGCGCAAAGGCCCAGGCGATGGGCGACATCCAGCCCCATTTGTGTGATACCGCTGCGCGATACGACCACGGGCACGCCCATTTGGGCCGATTTGATCACCATCTCGCTGGTCAAACGGCCTGTGGTGTAGAACACCTTGTCTTGGCCGTCCATATCGTTCATCCACATCCAACCGGCGATGGTATCCACCGCGTTGTGTCGGCCCACGTCTTCGACAAACATCAGCATCTCGTCCCCCTGAAACAGCGCACAACCGTGCACCGAGCCTGACGATTTGTAGGTGGTCTCTTGCAAGCGAATGGCGTTCACCAAACCATACAACTGCCCTTGCGTGATCTGGGCCGGAGGAAGTTGGATCTCGTCGATGTGGGCCATGAGGTCGCCAAACACGCTGCCCTGACCGCAGCCGGTGGTGACCACGCGGTCGGCGCTGCGCTCGATCACCACCTGGGCGTTGGCGCGGGTCTTGACAGCGGCCACACCGGGCTCGCCCACCTCGCCTTCGCCAATCGTCCAGTCCACCGTGATCGACTCGATTTGTTCCACCGAATCAATCAGGCGCTGGTTGCGCAAAAAACCCAGCACCAACCACTCAGGCTCAGCGCCGAGCGTCATGAGGGTCACCAGTTCTTTTTTGTCCAGGTAAATCGTCAGCGCTCGCTCAGCTGGAATTTGTGTGTCCGAGATTTCGCCGAACTCATTGCAAACAGACACACTGCGCGTGAGGGGCGCACGCGCTCGGGTGGTGTGGGGTTTTTGGGGGGCCGACGCGGCCTCAAGGGCATTCAGAACAACAGACATGGCTTGAGCCTAACGTAAAAATCCCCCGCCGTGACCGACGGGGGATTTTGCGATGACGTTGATAAAAGGATCAGCCTTTTTTGGCAGGTGCGGCAGCGGGCTTGGCTGCAGCAGGTGCTGGGGCAGCGGCAGGTGCAGCGGCGGGCGCTGCAACCGTCACCTCAGCGGGTTTGTAAGCGCCCGGGTCCACACAAGCGGGAGTGGCCGTGGGCGCTGGCTTGCCTTTGCCGTTGGTTTTGTAATAGTGATCAGCCGCTTTTTCGCGTGACTTGCACAACTGAAAGTCGGCCACTTTGTTGCCATGCGCCGTTTTGGCAGCGGCTTCGGCCGCTTTGGCTTTGGCTTCGTCACTCAGGGCTGGCAATTTGGCCAAGGCGCCAAAACTGATGGTCAAGGCAGACAAGACAAGCAGGTATTTTTTCATGGTGTTCTCCTGACTCAAACCGAAGCCGTTTTAGCCGGTGTTGCTGGTGTAGGGGATGCAGGCACAGAGCGTTGGGCAGGAATCTTGCCGGACTTGACGTCGTTGTACCAAAGTTCGTGGTGCTCTTTGGCCCAAGTTTCGTCGACATAACCTTCGCGCATGGCTTTGTAAGCGCCGCGCATGCCGATCGTGCCCATGTAAATGTGGCCAATGAACATGGCCATCATGAACAAAGCCGCGACACCGTGGATCATGGCTGCAATTTGCATGGTGCCGCGTTCGTAGATCAGACCGGGGATGAGCATGTCCAGCACCAAGCCAGAACCCACCACAATCAAGCCAAGGAACAACACACCGCCCCAAAAGACCACCTTTTCACCGGCATTGAAGCGGTGAGAAGGCACTTCGGTGCCCGAAAACAAGCCGCCACCTTTGGCAATCCAAACCCAATCTTCTTTGCTGGGCAGGTTGTCTTTGAGGAAGGTGACAAACACGATCACCAGGGACACGGCAAACAGAGGACCAGCAAAGTTGTGGATGTTTTTCAAAGCGAAAGTCAACCAGCCAAACAAGGCGCTACCAATGATGGGCAGCAAAAAGAACTTGCCATAAGCCATGACGATACCGGAGATGGCCAGAGACACGAAGGCAATGGCATTGGACCAGTGGGCTGAGCGCTCAAACGGCGTGAACCGCTCAATCTTGCGGCCCGTTTCCTGGCCGTGCAATTCCATCGTACCTTTGCTGAAGTAAAACAACGCCATCGCGCCCACAGCGATCAGCAACAAGGCCGCGCCATAAGGAATGATGATGTTGTTGCGCACCTGACGCCAGGATTCACCGGCTGATGCCAGACGCGAGCCGGGGTATTGCACAAAAGGCTGGATCAGGTTGCCTGCTTCAGGCGCTTGGCTTTTGGGCAAACTTATGTAACCGGTCACGCCCTGCCCCACCGCACGCCACATGGGCGCGTTGTTGCCGGGTTGGACCTGGCCTCGTTCGGCGTTGGTCTGGTCCTTGTACTTTGGATCGGCGTCGGCTCCCGGCGCGATCTGGAAGATGTTGGCGCTTTTAACGCCCAAGCTGTTGTCAGCTGCGGCGGCAGTGGTCGGGGCCGCAGAGGCCGGGGCCTGCGTTTGGGCCACAGCGCCCAAGGTCCACAGGGCCAGACCGATGCTCAGTAAGAAGTGGCGCATGAACTTCTCCTTGTGGCTCACTTGGGAGCACGGGCGTGGTCGTCTTGACCATAACTGGCACGGGCTTTGAGGTGGTTGGCCCAGCCGTCTTTGTCGCCGGCTTTCCAGCCCTGGGCGGTGTAGACCGCCACACCGGTGCCGTTTTGCACGGGCTTGTCAGAACCTACACCAGGCTTGTCTTGAGAAGTTTCGCCGCACGCCACCAGCAAAGCCGCGCACCCAATGGTGAAAATGGTTTTTTTCATGCTCAGGCTCCTGGCTTGGCTTGGTTACCGTAAGCGGTGCCCCAGCCCCAAACTTCGGCGCCTTTGCCTCGGGCCAGCACGCGACCGCGCAGGATGTCGGCGACCACATCGCCGTCGCCCGCCAGCAAGGCTTTGGTCGAGCACATCTCGGCGCAGGCGGGCAGCTTGCCCTCAGCCAGGCGGTTGCGTCCGTATTTTTCAAATTCGGCCTGGCTGCCATGCTCTTCGGGGCCACCGGCGCAGAAGGTGCATTTGTCCATCTTGCCGCGCAAACCAAACGTGCCGTTGGACGGGAACTGCGGCGCACCAAACGGGCAGGCATAAGAGCAGTAGCCGCAGCCAATGCAGATGTCCTTGTCGTGCAGCACCACGCCTTCCTCGGTTTTGTAAAAGCAATTGACCGGGCATACCGCCATGCAAGGCGCATCCGAGCAGTGCATGCAGGCCACCGAGATCGACTTCTCGCCGGGTACACCATCATTGAGCGTGACCACGCGGCGGCGGTTCACTCCCCACGGGACTTCGTGCTCGTTTTTGCAAGCGGTGACGCAGCCGTTGCATTCGATGCAGCGCTCTGCATCGCAAATAAATTTCATTCGTGCCATCGTGTTCTCCTGGAGCGCTTAGGCTTTTTCGATGTTGCAGATGGTGGTCTTGGACTCTTGCATCATGGTGACGCTGTCGTAACCGTAGGTGGTGGCGGTGTTGACCGCCTCGCCGCGCACGATGGGCGCTGCACCCTTGGGGTAATGCGCCAGCATGTCGGCGCCTTGCCAACGGCCCGAGAAGTGGAAAGGCATCCACACCGTGGCGGTGTCCACTCGCTCGGTCACCATGGCCTGCACGTCCAGACGAGCGCCTGTGGCGCCTGTCAACCAGACGCGGTCGCCGTTGCGAATGCCCCGGTCTGCTGCTGTCTTGGGGTGAATCTCGACATAGGCCTCTTGCTGCAACTCGGCCAACCAGGGATTGGCGCGGGTTTCCTCGCCACCGCCCTCGTACTCGACCAAGCGGCCAGAGGTCAGTATGAGCGGGTATTTCTCGTGCACTTTGTCCGCGATGTTTTTGTCCTGCACGGTCTTGAACAAAGTGGGCAGACGCCAGAAGGCCTTGCGGTCGTCGTGCGTGGGGTACTTGGCCATCATGTCCGGACGGGTGCCGTACAAAGGCTCGCGGTGCTGAGGGATAGGATCCGGGAAGTTCCAGACGACGGCTCGGGCCTTGGCGTTGCCAAAAGGATGGCAGCCGTGTCCTTTCATGAACACGCGGATCATGCCGCCAGATGAATCGGTCTTCCAGTTCTTGCCTTCGGCCTTGGCTTTTTCGGCCTCGGTCAGCTCGTCCCACCAACCCAATTTCTTGAGCAAGATGTGGTCAAGCTCGGGGTAGCCGGTGGTGATGTCTGCGCCCATCGAATGCGAACCGTCTTCGGCCAGCAGGCTTTTGCCTTCCCGCTCCACACCGAAGTTGGCGCGGAAGTTTCCGCCGCCGTCCATGACGTGCTTGGAGGTGTCGTACAGATTGGACGAGCCGGGGTGCTTCATCTCGGGCGTGCCGTAGCAAGGCCATGGCAGGCCAAAGTAATCTCCGGTGAAGTCGTAGCCGGTTTCCTTGTCCTTGCCGCCCTTGGCCTTGAGGGTTTTCACGTCGAACAGGTTCATGTTCTTCATGTGCGCCTTCAGGCGCTCTGGGCTTTGGCCGGTGTAGCCAATGGTCCAAACGCACTTGTTGATCTC
>NZ_CAMBNZ010000062.1 GCF_945869175.1 Limnohabitans sp. Rim8
CAGTTCTTTGCCTTGCCCCAGTCGCCCCAGCTGTTCAAGCAGCTGCTCATGGTTGCGGGCTACGACCGTTATTACCAAATCACCAAGTGCTTCCGTGACGAAGACCTGCGCGCTGACCGCCAGCCCGAATTCACCCAGATCGATAGCGAAACCTCCTTCCTGACCGAAGAAGAAATCCGCGACATGTTCCAGGGCATGATCAAGCGCGTGTTCACCAAAACCATCGGTGTAGACCTTGGCGAGTTCCCGGTCATGACCTACCAGGACGCCATGCACACCTACGGCTCCGACAAGCCCGACCTGCGTGTGAAACTGCAGTTCACCGAAGTCACCGACGTCATGGGCGATGTGGACTTCAAAGTGTTCTCGGGTGCGGCCAACATTAAGGGCGGTCGCGTGGTGGCCCTGCGCGTGCCAGGTGGCTCGGTCGAAGGCGGTGGCATCAGCCGTGGCGAGATCGACGCGTACACCGAGTTCGTCAAGATCTACGGCGCCAAGGGCCTGGCCTACATCCGCGTCAACGACCTGTCCAAAGGCCGTGACGGTTTGCAGTCGCCCATTGTCAAGAACATCCACGACGCAGCATTGAATGCGGTTTTGGAGCGCTCGGGTGCGCAAAACGGCGACTTGATCTTCTTCGGCGCCGACAAGGAAAAAATCGTCAATGACGCGATTGGCGCTTTGCGCATCAAGATCGGCCACAGCGAGTTCGGCAAGAAGAATGGTTTGTTCGAGGACCGCTGGGCGCCGATGTGGGTGGTGGACTTCCCGATGTTCGAATACGACGACGAGAACCAGCGTTACTCCGCTGTGCACCACCCTTTCACTGCGCCCAAAGACGGCCATGAAGATTGGATGGTCACGGCTCCCGAGAAGTGCATCTCCAAGGGTTATGACATGGTGTTGAACGGCTGGGAAATGGGCGGTGGCTCGGTGCGTATCCACCGCGCTGACGTGCAGCAAAAAGTGTTTGATGCCTTGAAAATCACGCCCGAAGAAGCCCAGTTGAAGTTTGGCTTCTTGCTGGACGCTCTGCAATACGGGGCGCCACCACACGGCGGTTTGGCTTTTGGCCTGGACCGCATCGTGACGCTCATGACCGGTGCCGAATCCATCCGCGACGTGATTGCCTTCCCCAAAACCCAACGTGCCCAGTGTTTGCTCACCCAGGCTCCTAGCCCTGTGGACGAAAAACAATTGCGCGAACTGCACATCCGTTTGCGCAATCTGGATGCCGTCAAGGCCGCTTAAACCCCACTGGTTTTGCCCATGACAAACGCCACCTTCGGGTGGCGTTTGTCATGGGCCAGTTTGAGCCAAAGCGCAATCGAGCCTCAGCCCACAAAAAAGGCTTCAAAACCGAAGTCTTGAAGCCTTGAATGCCTGGCACCGCATCAAGCTGCGCCAAAGATTTTTTGAACGGCATCTCTGCCGTTCGCGGGGTTTGCAGGGCTCAGTAGCCGCCGCGGCCGCCACCACCACCACCACCGTAGCCGCCACCGCCGGAGCGATCGCCACCACCACCGTAGCCGCCACCACCGCCGGAACGGCCGCCACCACCACCGTAGCCGCCACCGCCGGAGCGATCACCGCCACCGCCACCGCCGTAACCGCCACCACCACCGAAACCACCGGTGCGAGGAGGACGTGCCTCCATCGGACGGGCTTCGTTCACGGTGATGCTGCGGCCACCCAAAGACTGGCCGTTCATGCCAGCAATAGCGGCTTGCGCTTCGGCATCGCTGCCCATTTCGACAAAGCCGAAACCTTTAGAACGACCTGTGTCGCGTTCCATCATGACTTTGGCGCTGGTGATGGCGCCGAATTCGCCGAATGCCTGCTGCAGGTCTTCGTCGCGAACGGTGTACGGCAAGTTGCCGACGTAAAGTTTATTGCCCATGGAGGACTCCTCAGAAATACAAAAAAACAAAGCGATGGGGTCCCGAAAGCACAACAAACTGAAAACTGCCGCCGTAGCGCGCGAAACTGACCGATCACCTGACTTGTGCCGTTTTTCATGACGTACACGCACGCATTATGGGGCATAGAACACAAATGTGGTTTTTTGTGTGTCCCCACTGTCCATAGGACTTGGCCTGTGGGCGCCAGTTGTGTTGTGTGTGCTGGGACACCGTGCCCCAAGACCAGCGACAAATACATCCCCATTCAGCCCACAGCCTTCGTAAACTGAAGCGATGCCAAGGCTTGGGCTGGCTCAACCACACCACCCGCGCGATGGGCCGCAACACCGTGTCCAGCGGCCTTGAAGGCGCATGGACCATGCACCCCACCAATGGGACAACGGTTATATCCGCATGCTGCTCAAGTACGAATGGGAATTCACGCGCAGCTCTGCAGGGGCCTCGCAATGGCAAGCCATCCACATTCAAGCTGAAGACATGCCGGTGGATGTGGAAGATTCTTTCATTCGCGTGCAACCCATGATGACCGACGCCGACATGGCCCTGAAGATGGACCCTTGAGTACCGCGAAATTTCAGAGCGCTTTGACAAAGACCCGGCCTACTTCAGCGAGGTGTTTGCACGCGAGTGGTTCAAACTGTCGCACCGCGACTCGAGCCTCAAGGCCCGCTACATCGGCCCTGAAATGCCACAACAAGACGCTACTTGTTGTAAATGATGGTCTTTGGCGACGGCCAAGGGTGTCAAAGCGGCGTTTGAGGACACGCTTGTCCTGCGCGTCAGCGCTTGGGCTGGGTGCGAACCAATGCCCTTTGCACCAATTGTTGGTAACGCAAATTGTGTTCGGGTGTGGTTGAATGGTAAGCGGCCACCCCGAACCAGGTGTTGCCATGCCGCAGCAAGCTGCGCTTGAGGTGCCAAGCCGCCACATGGGTGGCCACGCAAGGGTCCAGCAATTTATGGGGGGTAATGCCCCATTGGGCCAATTCTGGAAAGTGGATCGAGTTGATTTGTGCCATGCCCACGTCCATGGTGCCGTTTCGGTTGTGGTTCACCACATCGGCACGCATGCCGGATTCAACCCACAAGATGGCGCGCAATATTTGCGGGTTCACACCATGGCGTTGCGCCGCAGGGACCAAGCAACGTTCTGCCGCCGCCGTTGGGGCAGCTTGGGGGCTGAAGGTGGTCTGGCCCAGGGCCATGCCTTGTCCAGTTAAAAAAGCGAGTGGCAAGGCCCATGCCCAACGCAGACGAATGAAAAAGGAATGCGGCATTCAACCCATATCGTCAGGACGGCATGCTTCTTGAGCTTGAAGTGCCAATACGGCGGCCAAAGGCATGTCAGCTGGTTTTTCGTAGTCAGCAATCAAGTAGGCCCTTTGTGGGTCCCGGCCAAGGTTCGTCAAAATTTCTTTGAAGACGCGGATGGACGCCTGGTCGAGTGAGACAAACGGTTGATCCAGCAATGTGACCTTGGCCCCCGAGGCCAAAGCAGCCACCAAACCTACTTTGCGGCGGCTGCCGGTGGACAGCATGTTCAGCCGCTTGTCCAAATGGGGTGTCAATTGCAAAGCCTTGGCCAAAGCATTTTGGCTGGCCTCTGACCATGTGGGCCAGTTTTTGGCAAAAGCTTCCCAGCATTGACCGGGGGTGGATTCATCGCTCATGGGCAAGCGCAAGTCTGTCCAAAAGACCCAGCTTGGCGTTGGCGTTGACAAAGGCACATCAACGCCCAGCACGCGAAGTTCACCGGACTTGGCGACCAAATCGCCCGACAACAAACGCAAAAGGCTGGTTTTTCCCGAGCCTTCATCGCCCAGCAGTGCGGACAAGCCCGCCGGCAGGCGCAGATCCATGTCTTTGAAGATTAAAAGCGAGTCTGGACCACCGTTCAAACCCCTGACTTCCATCAGGGGATTGAACGTTTCTGTCTGTGGGCGTAGGGTGGAAATCGACATGGCTTCGATGCTATCAGCAGCGGGTGATGCAGAGGATGAATGCCCTCTAGGCGCTGACTACAATGGCTGTGAGTGGTATTGGTCCCACGGAGAAGCAAAGCCCATGTCTGACCCTGTGGTTTACAAAATTCCGGAATCGGTTCTGGTGGTCATCCACACGCCTGCCAAAGAGGTGCTTCTCCTACGCCGAACGGATTCGGGCACTTGGCAGTCGGTCACGGGCAGCAAAGACCATCCGGCTGAAACATGGCTTGAAACCGCCATCCGAGAGGTGCGGGAAGAGACCGGCATCGACGCACAACAGCCGGGCTGCTGCTTGCACGACTGGGAGCTGGAAAACCAATACGACATTTACCCGGCCTGGCGTTGGCGCTATCACCCCGAGGTGAGCCGCAACACCGAGCGCCTGTTTGGTTTGCGCGTGCCTGAGAAGTTGCCAATCACCCTGAGCCCTGCCGAGCACACTGAGTGGCAATGGCAGCCTTGGCAGGTGGCCGCTGACCAGTGTTTTTCCCCATCCAATGCCGAAGCCATTTTGATGCTGCCGCGCTTGTTCAAACCCCTTGTCTGAACATGCCCCAAAGAGACGAGCACCCCATCTTGCGTGTGGCCACCTACAACATCCACAAGGGTGTTCAGGGTTTGGGGCCAGCCAGGCGATTGGAAATTCACAACCTGGGGCATGCAGTGGAGCAACTCGATGCCGACATCGTGTGCTTGCAAGAGGTGCGCCGAATGCACCGGGGTGAAGCGCGTTATTTTCCGCATTGGCCCAGCCAGCCTCAGGCCGAGTATTTGGCCCCCGAAGGTTACGAGGCGATTTACCGCACCAATGCCATCACCCGTCATGGCGAGCATGGCAACGCCTTGTTGTCGCGCTGGCCCGTGCTGTCGCACCAGCACCAAGACATGTCGGACCATCGCTTTGAGCAGCGCGGTTTGCTGCACAGCACGGTGCAGGTGGTGGACCGTGTGGTGCATGTGATCGTGGTGCACTTGGGGCTGGTGCCCGCCAGCCGCATGCGACAGGTGGTGCAGTTGCTGGCCTTCATCGATCAGGCTATTCCGGCAGCGGCCCCGGTTTTGGTGGCGGGCGACTTTAACGATTGGGGCACGGGTTTGGGGCGGCGGATGGCAGGCGCGGGATTTCGGGAATGGCGTGAGCAGCCGACACCGACCTACCCGTCGCGTTTGCCGTTGAACCAACTGGACCATGTCTATGCCCGGGGCCTGACCCCGGTGCACGCCATGGCGCCTACGGGACGGATTTGGCAACGCATGTCCGACCATCTGCCTTTGGTCGCCGAGTTCGCCTGGGTGGACTGAGCATGCGACACAGCCCGCCTTTGCGAGACGGTCACCAAGTCCGCTTGATAGAGGGTGGTCAAGCTTATTTTGAGGCGCTGGTCGCTGCAGTGGACCAAGCCCGCTCGCAGGTGCACATTGAAACCTATATTTTTGATTTCCATGGTGCCGCCGCCTCGGTGGCCGAAGCGCTGGAGCGGGCCGCTTTGCGAGGGCTGCGTGTGTGGGTGGTGGTGGATGGAGTGGGTACACCCAAACTGCCTGCACAATGGCGCGAGCGTTTTGAGCGCGCCGGGGTGGACTGGCGCGTGTATTCGCCATTGGGAACCTTCGGCTTGCTGATCCCCAGCCGCTGGCGACGTTTGCACCGCAAACTTTGCGTGGTTGACGGACATTTGGCTTTTTGCGGCGGCATCAACATACTGGACGACTGGTATGACCCACACCATGGCACGTTGGCGCTGCCTCGCTTGGATTTTGCTGTGTGTGCACGGGGTGCTTTGGTGCAGCAAGTGCAGGAATCTATGGTGCAACTGTGGTGGCGGCTGCAGGCGGCTCGGCATGTCCGGCAACAAGAATTTCCCGAGGCATTCAGCTCCTTTCGAGCGGCGGGCTCACATGCGTCCTGGACACATGAAGACGCCAACGCCTTGGACCCCCACGGCGTCTCCAAGGCAGGATTGTTGTTGCGCGACAACGTTTTGAACCGAAGTCAGATCGAGCGGGCTTACCTGAAGGCCATTGGCGCTGCCCGGCATGAGATCGTGATCGCCAGCGCCTATTTTTTGCCCGGCCGACGCCTTCGCAAAGCCTTGGTGCATGCCGCGCAGCGGGGGGTTCGGGTGCGCTTGTTGTTGCAAGGGCGGTATGAATATTTCATGCAATACCATGCTGCCCGTCCGGTTTATGGTGCGCTGTTGGCGGCAGGTGTGGAGATTCATGAATACACCGCCAGCTTCTTGCACGCCAAGGTGGCCGTGGTCGACCCGGACAACGACCGCCCTTGGGCCACGGTGGGCTCATCTAACTTGGATCCGCTCAGTTTGCTGTTGGCCCGAGAAGCCAACGTGGTGGTGGCCGACAAAGCTTTTGCACAGCAGTTGCACCAGCGCTTGCAATGGGCCATCGCGCAGCAGAGCACCCCCGTGGTGGCTTCGATTTACACCCAGCGGCCTTGGCACCAAAGGCTCAGAGATGGGGTGGCATTTGCTTTGATGCGTTTGGCCTTGTTTTTGACGGGCAAACGCTACTGATAAGACGATTTCCCTCGCTTAGGGTGGACGATAAGGCCCAGCCGCTGGAGGGTGCTCAATCGCTGTTACGATCAATCTCATGTTAATGAAAGCCCCAGACGCCATGACTGCTTCTGCCGCCACGCCCGAAGATGACGGCGTACCCGTTTCGGTAAAAATCCGCGAGCGCATCCACGCATCCCGTAAACGCTTTCACGCGAATGACAACATTGCAGAGTTCATTGAGCCTGGCGAACTCGACAAACTGCTCGATGAAGTCACCGACAAAATGGCGGGCGTGCTCGACAGCTTGGTCATCGATACGGTCAATGACCACAACACAGGTGATACGGCCCGCCGTGTGGCCAAGATGTACCTCAAGGAAGTGTTCAAGGGCCGCTACGTGGAAGCCCCTGAGATCACCGAATTCCCCAATGCTGAGCACCTGAACGAACTGATGATCGTCGGACCCATAACCGTGCGCAGCGCTTGCAGCCACCACTTTTGTCCCGTCATCGGGAAGATCTGGATCGGTGTCTTGCCCAATGAGCACACCAACGTGATTGGCTTGTCCAAATACGCCCGTTTGGCCGAATGGATCATGGGCCGACCTCAGATCCAGGAAGAAGCCGTGGTGCAATTGGCCGATCTGATCCAGCGCAAAACCCAGCCCGACGGTCTGGCGATTGTCATGGAGGCTAGCCACTACTGCATGGGCTGGCGTGGGGTGAAGGACATGGACAGCAAGATGATCAACTCGGTCATGCGCGGTGCTTTCCTCAAAGATCCCAACTTGCGCCGTGAATTTTTGGCCCTGATCCCCGGAAGGAAATAAACCATGTTAGTGCGCCTGCTTTACGCCAGCCGTGTCGTGGATTCGAGTTCTGAGACCATCAATGCCATCTTGGCCCAATCGCGACAGTTCAATCCGAGCAGCGGCATCACCGGCATTCTTTGCTACGGTGGTGGCATCTTTTTGCAAGCCATTGAAGGTGGGCGCAACGCCGTGAGCGAGTTGTATGGCCATATTCAGAAAGATGCTCGTCACAAGGACGTGGTGTTGCTGCACTACGAAGAAATCAGCGAACGCCGCTTCGGTGGTTGGACCATGGGCCAAGTCGATGCATCACGGGTCAACACCAATATCCTGCTCAAATACTCCGAGCGTGCCGAACTGGACCCCTACAACGTGTCGGGCAAAGTTTCACTCGCGCTGCTGGAAGAGTTGATGGCCACCGCGTCCATCATTGGTCGCGCCTGAAACCATGCAGCTCATTGGCTGCGACTTTTCCAGCAGCCCCTCCAAACGCAAGCCCGTCGTGCTGGCTTTGGGCCACACCCGGCAGGGCAGGGTGAAGCTGCAGGCGCTGCAGACCTTTGAAAACCTGAGGGCGTTTGGCGACTGGCTGGCGCAACCCGCCGACTGGGTGGGGGGTTTTGATTTGCCTTTCGGACTGCCGCGCGAGTTGGTCGAAACCCTGGGCTGGCCCACAGACTGGGCCGCTTGCATGGACCATTACTGCGCCTTGGAGCGTGCGCAAATTCGTGATCAGTTTGCGGCCTTTTCCAACGCCCGCCCTGTGGGTGGCAAATTTGCGCACCGTGCCACCGATCAACCCGCAGGCTCCAGCCCGTCCATGAAATGGGTCAACCCGCCCGTGGCTTACATGCTGCACGCCGGCGTGCCCCTGTTGCGCCTAGCGGGTGTGCACCTCCCCGGCTTGCACGCAGGCGACCCCCGCCGCGTGGCGCTGGAGGCCTACCCCGGCCTGCTCGCACGCGAGGTCTTGGGCAACACCAGCTATAAAAGCGACGACAAAGCCAAACAAACGCCGGAGCGCTTGCTGGCCCGGCGCGAATTGCTGGGCGCTCTTGAGCGGGGAGAGACGCGGCTGGGTCTGCGTTTGGTGGCCAGCAACACGCTCATGGGTCGGTTAGCCGACGACGCTAGCGGTGACGCGTTGGACGCGACTTTATGCCTGATGCAAGCGGCCTGGGCGCAGCAGCAGCACGAAGCGGGACACCCGCAACACGGCTTACCGCCTTGTGATCCGCTGGAGGGGTGGATCGTCACCGCTTGAAAGCGGTGCCAATCAGCATGGTGTTCAGCGCAAGGTCGTCCCTGAACGAATGCGGGTTCATGTCAAAGTCGATTTGAAAGCCTCTGTCCAATGACCGGTGCATAATTAATGAATATAAAAATATTCATTAATTATGGGTGTTGACATGATTGCACTTTTTGATAGCATTCCTCATGTCCGTACAAAGCACCGAAAAACCTTGAGCGCCGTATTTGCCAAACCCACTTTGGCCACGCTGGTTTTTGCAGACATTGAATCGCTGCTGGTGGCCTTGGGTGGTGTGGTGCATGAACGTGAAGGTTCTCGCGTCAAGATCACCCTCAAAGATGATCAATGGCGTTGTCATCGCCCGCATCCAGGCAAAGAGGCCAAGCGCTATCAAGTGGAAGAAGTACGCGAGCTGTTAGAAAGAATCGGAGTCCACCCATGAACACCATGACGTACAAGAACTATTTGGCCCGCATCGAGTTTGATGAGCGGGACAACATTTTTGTGGGCCGTGTTTTGGGCCTGCGCTGCATCATCAGTTTTCACGGCGAAACCGTGTCAGAGCTTCGGCATGAATTTGAAGTGGCGATTGATGATTTTTTGGAAGACTGCAAGGCCCAAGGCATTGCACCTGAGAAACCAGCCTCAGGCAAACTCATGTTGCGCGTACCGCCTGAAACCCATGGCGCCGCCTTGGTGGCGGCACAAGCCGCAGGGAAGAGCTTGAATCAGTGGGCGTCCGAGGTATTGCAATCCGCAGCGAGCGCGGCTGCATAACTAAGGATTTATAAACATGGCGGCCACCGCAGGGAAACGGAACGGGGCATGAGTCCTGAACAGGCGCTTTTGACGGACGCCACCCGGGAAACTGCCCGCCGCAGCGTGCTGTGCTGGCTGGCTACGGTGGATGCCAAGGGTCAACCCAACGTGTCGCCGAAAGAAGTCTGGGCGATTGCCAACGACCAGCATGTGGTGGTGGCGCACATTGCTTCGCCTGTGAGCGCTCGCAATATCGCGCATTACTCGCATGTGTGTTTGAGCTTTGTCGATGTGTTTGTGCAAAAGGGCTTCAAGCTTTTGGGCAGAGCCCGCGAGGTGCGTGCAGGCAATACCGAATTTGCGACCTGGGCCAAGCCATTGCTGGCCATGGTGGGGAAGCGCTTCACCATCCAAAGCGTGTTGGTGGTTCATGTGACATCCGTTTCCGCCATCGTGGCGCCCAGCTACCGCTTTTACCCTGAAGAATCTACCGAGGCTTCGCATGTGGTCTCGGGCATGCGAGCCTACAAGGTCCAACCCGAAAAACAGGAGAACCCATGAATTCGATCACCATTCGTCAAACCGTGCTGGCTGATCTGGATGTTGTGGCTGGCTTGTTCGATGGCTATCGACAGTTTTATGACCAGGTCAGTGATCTGGTGGGCGCTCGGAACTTTCTGCGGGCACGCGTTGAGCACGGGCAATCGGTCATTCTGTTGGCCGAGTCACGAGGGCAAGCTGTGGGCTTTACGCAGCTGTACCCGAGTTTTTCGTCCGTGTCGATGGCGCGGGTTTATGTGCTCAACGATTTATATGTTGCGCCATCCGCACGGAGAATGGGTGTTGGCGAGCGATTGTTGAAAGCAGCTTCTGACCATGCGGTTCAAATGGGCGCAGTGCGCTTGTCTTTGAACACAGATGTGAAGAACGTGCCAGCGCAAGCTTTGTACGAGTCCATGGGCTGGGCGCGTGATCAAAAATTCTATACCTACCACTTGACTTTGAAGCCATGAAAGTCTCCAGAGCAGGCCAATCGTCTTGCACTCCAGCTATCCATTAAGCAGCTGAAAGTGGCCATGTTGGTGGGTGACAGCATCTCTCCCTAGTTGGCCTTACGATGATTGTCCTCGTACAACCGAATGCAGTGACCTCAAGGAGATGCCCATGACAACAGCAGGTTTTGTGGTGACCCACGCCAAGGATGCCCAGTTCGAGCGCGGCCTTCGGGCGTTTTTTGAATACCGTGATTTGGGAATGAAGCAGGCCACCCAAGGGCGGGTCACGGCCAGCGTCATTCGCGCCGCTGGCGGAAAAGAGTTTTCAAGCCAACCGCACTTGCACCACACCGAATTCCAATTCGTTTATGTGCTCAAGGGCTGGATCGAGTTTGAATACGAGGGGCAAGGCGTCGTGCGCATGGAGGCGGGCTCGTGTGTGCACCAGCCGCCTGGCATTCGCCACCGAGAGTTGGGACACAGCGACGACGTGGAGTTGCTCGAAGTGGTGCTGCCAGCAGATTTCAAGACCGAGACCGTGGACAGCGTCAATCCTTGACGCACCACCCTCACGATAAGGCAGCTTGATGTTCCACAGTTTTTTTCTCTCGCGCCGTTGGGCCCTGTGGGCCTGGGGAGGGTTGTTGGTGTTGGTGGCGCTGGTGTTCATCACCGTGCAGCAGACCGTCAAGCTCAACAGCTGGTACGGCGAGTTTTACGATTTGTTGCAAAAGCCCGAGCAGGCGGGTGGGCTGGAGAAGTTCTGGGGCTTCATGGTTCAGTTTGCCTGGATTGCGTTTCCCTACATGGTGCTGCGCAGTGTGGAAACTTACCTGGCTTCGCACTACGCCTTCCGTTGGCGCCAGGCCATGACGGAGTTGTACCTGCCCCGCTGGCAAAACACCGACGAAACCGTGGAAGGGGCTTCGCAGCGCATTCAGGAAGATTGCATGCGCTTTGCCCGCCAAACCGAGAACTTGGGGTTGGGGCTGGTGCGTGCCTTGCTCACCTTGGCCTCCTTCATTCCGATTTTGTGGGCACTGTCCCAAGGTATGGCCATTGCTTGGCTGCAGTTCGAGGGCTCGCTGTTTTGGGTGGCCTTGACCGCCGCAGTAGGTGGCACGGTGCTGTCTTGGTTTGTGGGCATTCGCTTGCCAGGGCTGGAGTACAACAACCAAAAAACCGAAGCGGCCTTGCGCAAGGACCTGGTGTATGCCGAAGACGACCGCAGCCGCATGGACTTGCCCACCGTCATGAACTTGTTCACGGGGGTGCGCTTGAACAACTTCCGGCTGTTCAACCACTACGCGTACTTTCACTTGTGGAGCAATTTTTACAGCCAGACCATGGTGATTTTCCCGTACCTGCTGATGGGGCCGTCACTGTTCACGGGCTTGATCACGTTGGGCGTGATCCAGCAAGTGAGCAATGCCTTTGGCAAAGTGAACGAGGCTTTTTCATACCTGATTGAGCGCTGGACCGACATCACCGAATTGCGCTCGATTTACAAGCGATTGACCGAGTTTGAGAAAACTTTGGCCTGAGCGTGTGCAAGAGATGGACCCCCGTGTGGGCGGCAGTTACCGCATGTCGTTCACAAACTTGGGCAATGGCCAGAGCCACAGTTTTGGCAGCACCTTTTTGGAACTGGTCAAGGGTGAGCGCTTGAGCCACACCGACACCTTCGATGATCCGAACTTGCCCGGTCAAATGGCGACCACGGTCATCTTCAAGACTGTGATGGTTGGCACCGAGGTGAACATTGAGCAGGCGGGTATTCCGGACATGTTTCCGCCTGAGGCCTGCTGCCTGGGCTGGCAAGGGTCGCTCCAATTGCTGGCGCTGTTGGTCGAGGCCAAAATTCCCGGATAAGCCGTTCAGATGGCCGCTGTACCCATGTCGTCTGGAGGCGGGTCAAACGCTTTGAGTGCGTTCAGGGCTTCAGCGTCGGTGCGGTACAGCTTGAGCCAAGGTCCGTCGCCCAGCTCGCCAGCACGGCGCAACGCGTTTTCGACCGGTAATTTGATGCCGCTGATGTGCAAGGTGATGCCCCGGCTGGTCAGTTGACGGTGCAATTGGCCAAAGGTCTCCACCCCCGTGGCATCGACCCGGTTGATGGGTTGGGCGAACAGGCAGACATGCTGGACATCGGGATGCAGCGTCAAGTGGTCGCTGATGGCCCGCTCAAAACTGCTGGCCGCTGCAAAGTCGAGTTCGGCGTCCATCCGCAGTGCGTAAAGGTTTTTTGCCAGCGGAGGCAGTTGCCACAGGTGGCGATCACGCAGGCTGCCGTCGGGGTGCAGACCCACCTCAATGATGCGGGGGTGCAGCCGGGTGTGCAAAAAGTGGCTCAAACCCATCAGCACACCGGCCATGACGCCCCAATAAATGCGCGGTGCGGTGGCCAAGGTGATGGCAAAGGTCACAGCCGCTGTGACAGCCTCGGCGCGGTCAATGCGCCAGAGCTTGATGAATTGATGTGGTTGAAACAAATTGAGCACCGCCACGATCACTGCAGCGGCCATGACTGAGCGGGGTACATATTGCAACGCGGGCATCAACAGCAGCAGTGCCAGCAGTACAAAGCCGACCGAGGCCACCACCGCCCAGCCGGTCCGGGCGCCCGCGTAGAGCATGAGCGCTGAGCGCGAGAACGAGGTGCTGGTCGGAAAGCTGCCCGACAAGGCCGAGGCCAGTTTGGCCAGCCCTTGGCTGAAAAGTTCGGTGCTGTCGTCCCAGCGTTTGCCGTCGCGCTGGCATTCGATGCGGGCGCTGGAGGCGGTTTCCAAAAAGCTCACCAGGGCAATCACCATGGCCGGCACCCACAATTGGTTGAGTACATCCAGGCTTGGCCACACGGGCCAATACAAGTCAGGCAGGCCCGAAGGCAGCAGGCCCACGACAGCACCGTGTTGGGTGTAGTCGCTGGCGTAGCCCAGCAACGAAGTTGCTGCCATCACCAGCATGATGCCCGGCCAGCGGGGTTTGAAGTGACGCAGCAGTAAGAGCGCCGCCAGGCTGCCCAAACCAAAAAGGGCTGGCCAGCCCACCAGCCAAGTGCCCCAGCTTTGCACGTCCCAGCGCCAGGCAGGGATGCCCAGCAGTGCGGGCACTTGCGAGGCCATGATCAGCAGTGACGCGGCTTGTGTGAAGCCCATCATCACCGGTGAGCTGATCAAGTTGATGAGCCATCCGTAGCTGCCCAAGCCCAGCAACAACTGGATACCCCCTGACAACAATGCGAGCCAAACCGCCAAAGACACCCATTGGGGGGAGCCGGGTTCGGCCAGGCCGGTGAGCGACGCGCCAATCAGCACGCTGGTCAATGCCGCAGGACCCACAGACAAACGGTTGGCACTGCCGAACAACACCGCCAGCAAGGCGGGCACCAAGCAGGCGTACAAGCCCGTGACCAGGGGCATGCCCGCCAAGCCCGCATAGGCCACGGCCTGCGGCACCATGACCAGGGCCACGGTGAGTCCGGCCAGCACTTCGGTACGTGCCAGTTCGTGCGACAGGCGCGGCCAATGGCGAAAGGTCAAAAAACGTTGCAGATGCATGCCCTATCTTAGTGACCAGTCGGGTCAGGCTTCAGCGCTGAGGCATGTCTTTGACCGAGTAGCCCAGACTGACGGTGGCGTCTTCGGGGATGGCGGGCACTGTGGCATCCCAGGCCTCCCACGCTGCGCGCATGGTGTTCAGGCGCTCGGGTTCGCGCTGGGCGAGGTTGGCACGCTCGCGCTCGTCCGCGGGGATGTTGAAGAGGTAGTCGTTGCCGTCCACCCGCAGGTATTTGTAGTCGCCCATCCGCAGAGCGCGCTGGCCCCGGTGGTTCATGCGCCAATACAGCGGTCGCTCAAATTGGTGTTGGGCGTCTCGCAGCACAGGCGCCATCGACACGCCGTCGAAAGGCAGCGAGGCATCGGCTGTTGCGCCAGCCAATTCCACCAGGGTGGCCGACCAGTCCATGGTCATGCATTGCTGGGTGGAGGTGCCGCCCGGCGCGATGACGGCGGGCCAGTGGGCGATCCACGGCACGCGGATGCCGCCTTCGGTCAGGTCCATCTTGCCGCCCACCAACGGCCAGTTGTCGCTGAAGCGTTCGCCGCCGTTGTCGCTGGTGAAGACGATCAAGGTGTTGTCGAGTTGGCCCGTTTTCTTGAGCGCGTCGACCACCCAGCCAATGCCTTCGTCCATGTGGTGGATCATGCGGTGGTAGGTGTGGATGTTGCCGCCGTGCAGGTGGAACAGGTTGTCCTTGACCTCTTGGGCCAGCGCATGGTCTTCGCGGGTTTCCCAAGGCCAGTGCGGCGCGGTGTAGTGCAGGCTCAAGAAAAAAGGCGTGCCTTGTCCAGCACCCGGCGCCATGCGTTCGACAAAATCCACCGCTTTATGCGAGATCAAGTCGGTCAGGTAGCCGTCTTCGTGCTTCTCTTCTTCGTTGGTGTACAAGTCGTGCATGCCGTTGTTGCTGGCGTGGGTGAAGTAGTCCACCCCACCCGACATGGGGCCGAAAAATTCCTCGTAACCCGACTTGAGGGGGCTGAAGTGCGGCGGGTAGCCCAAATGCCATTTGCCGATCAGCGCCGTGCGGTAGCCGCTGGCCTTGAGCAGGGAGGGCAGCGTGGGGTGTTCGGGTGGCAGGCCCAACACCTTGCTGCCTTTGCTCTTGCTGTTGATGGGCTCGTCCGCACCGCCGCGCAGGCGGTACTGGTAGCGGGCCGTCATCAACGCAAAGCGGGTGGGCGAGCACACAGGCGAGTTGGCATAACCCTGCGTGAACTTGAGGCCCGCAGCGGCGAGCTGATCGAGTACGGGCGAGACCTTGCCAAATTGTGCATCGCGGCCGCCATAGCAGCCCAGGTCTGCAAAGCCGAGGTCGTCGGCCACGATGAAGAGGATGTTGGGGCGTTGTGGGGTGGTCATGCGAAAGAGGTCAATCGACCTTCATGCCAGTAGCGCGGATCACGCGGCCATAGTTGTCAGAGAGTTTGCTCAGCCGTGCAACTGCGGCGCTGCCACTCAGGCCTTCGTAGGCCATGTCCAGGTCGTTCAGGCGGGTTTGCAGCTCGGGGCGCGCCAAGGCGTCGGTGATGGCTTTGGCCATGGTTTGCATCAGGGGCTCGGGCGTGCTGCCCGGGGCCATGACCACGTAGAGCACTTCGCTTTCCAGGTCTTTGAAGCCCGCTTCGGTCACGGTGGGCACTTCGGGGGCCAGGCGCGATCGCTTTTGGCTGGTCACGGCCAGTGCGTTGATTTTGCCGCCTTTGACTTGGGGCAGCATGCCGGGTGTGGCCAGCGTGCCGCCTTGGACTTCACCCGAGACCACGGCCATCACAGCAGGTGAGTTGCCACGGTAAGGGATGTGCACCAGTCTCGTGGCGGCTGAGACGTTGGCCATGTTGACCCACAGGTGGCCAGGTGAGCCGTTGCCCCCAGAGCTGAAGTTCAGGCTGCGTTCGCGCGCTGCCTGCATGAATTCCTTGACGGTCTTGATGCCAGTGCCGGGATGCACTCCCAAGAGCAGGCCAGAACTGGAGATCACCACCAGCGGTTTGAGG
Organism: Limnohabitans sp. Rim8; assembly: GCF_945869175.1. Lineage (GTDB taxonomy): Bacteria > Pseudomonadota > Gammaproteobacteria > Burkholderiales > Burkholderiaceae_C > Limnohabitans_A. The sequence continues at coordinate 15,805 of NZ_CAMBNZ010000062.1, forward strand.
TCAGCGTCCTTGAAGGGCATGACCTTGTAGATGTGCGGGTTGATGGTGTGGGTCGTGTCGATGCCCCACAACAAAGTGTGGCCATCGGGTGCCGACTTGGCCACCCAATCAGCCCCCACATTGCCCGCAGCGCCGGGTTTGTTGTCGACCACAAAGGGCTGGTTGAACTGCTTTTGCAGCACATCGCCCACCGCGCGGGCCAAAATGTCTGAAGGGCCTCCCGGCGGAAAGCTGTTGACGAATTTGACCGGTTTGTTCGGCCAAGAGGGGGCTTGGGCCCAAACCGTGCTTCCCCACAGCAGGGCCAAGCTGGCCATCCAGCAAGTGCGTCTCATGACATTGGGCATGGTGATCTCCGTGTGGTGTGCCATCAATCCAGCTGAACGCCCGTGGCCTTGATGGGTTTTTCCCAGCGGTTCAGGTCGACTTTTTGCGCAGCCGCCAGATCTGCCGAGTTCGAGCCAATGGGATCCAGTCCCAATTTGATCATTTTGTCTTTCATGGCCGGATCGCGTGCGATCTTCATCATGGCTTTCTCCAAGCGGGCCAGGGCATCGCCTTTCAGGCCTGCGGGGCCGTACATCGCGAACCAAGCTGTGGCTTCCATGTTGATGCCCGACTCCTTGAGGGTGGGCACTTCCGGCACTTGCGAATCACGCTGGCTGCCGGTCACGGCAATGATGCGCACTTTGCCTGCGCGGTGCATTTCGGCGGTTTCGGAGACCACGTCAAACTTGTAGCCAATGTGGCCACCCAGCAAAGCGTTGTTGGCCGGTGCACCGCCCTGGAAGGGCACATGGTTCAGGCTGATGCCTGCCGACTGCTCCATCAACACACCCATGAAGTGCGGCAAGGTGCCCGCGCCGGGCGTGCCGTAACTGGCCGAGCCGGGGTCGGTCTTGGCTTTGGACACCATCTCCGCCACGTTTTTCACGTTGCTGGCGGGGCCCGAGACCACACCAAACTGGAAACGGGCGATTTGCGAGACGGGTGTGAAATCTTTCACCGCGTCGTAGTCGAGCTTTTTGTAAACGTGGGGGAACAGCACCATCGGTCCGCTGGGCAAGACGATCACGGTTTGGCCATCGGGCTTGGCGGCTTTGACGATGTTCAGCGCAATGCGCCCGCCCGCACCGGGTTTGTTGTCCACCATGATGGTGCCGAAATCGTCGCGCAACGCATCGGCCACCATTCGGGCCAGAACGTCGGCCGAGCCGCCGGGTGGAAAGCCCACCAGGATTTTGAGCGGTGGCTTGTCTTGGGCCTGCAGGCCAGGCGAGAGCGCAGTCAGTGAGAGCACCGCCAAGCTCAGTGCGCGGCGAGTGAAGGCGCGTTGGATGTCATTCATCAAGTTCTCCTAAGGACGGGCCAAGCGTGGCGCGGATTGAAATCGATAGTCTGTTGAATGTAGCGCCTTCGGCGACAATGAGCTTCTTGAATCCCCCCCTGAAAACCCTGATGTCTTTGCGTCATTTTTCCCGATACCTCAGGCCCGTCCAGTGCCTGGTCGCCTTGCTCTGGTGCTTGCCTGGGGGTGTGCAAGCGGCCGAATCTTGGACGGGATGGGTCAGCTGGGTCATGGATGGCGACACGGTATTGCTGGTGCGCGAAGGCCAGCACGAACCGGTCAAATTGCGCATCCAAGGCATTGACGCCCCCGAGAGCTGCCAGCCCGGTGGGAGTGCATCACGCGATGCATTGATTGGCTTGGCGCTGCGCAAGTCGGTGCAAGTGGAAGATCAGGGCCAAGACAGTTATGGGCGGCAGATTGGGCGTTTGTCGGTGAACGGTGTCGATCTGGGGGCCGAGATGGTGCGCTCAGGCATGGCCTGGGCCTACAAATTTCGCACTGGCAAAGGCCCTTATGCGGGTTTGCAGCGGCAGGCACAACAGCAAAAAACGGGTTTGTTTGGTGACACCGAGACGGCCATGTCGCCGCCCATATTCAGAAAATTCCATGGCACTTGCCATGGCTTTTGATTGAATGACATCAATCCAGGCGGCGCCCCGCGCACACCGGGCAATCCGGGTTGCGTTGCATGCGGATGTCGGTCCATGACAGATCGCGTCCATCGAGCATCAACAATCGTCCTGCCATCTGGCTGCCCATGCCGCTCAAGATTTTGAGGGCTTCGGCGGCTTGAACTGAGCCGATGATGCCCACCAATGGGGCAAACACCCCCATGGTGGCGCAGCGGGTTTCTTCGGGGGCTTGCTCGGGCGGGAAAATGCAGGCGTAACAAGGGGCCTGCGTCTGGGTGCTGTCGAACACCGACACTTGCCCGTCCATGCGGATGGCCGCGCCCGACACC
>NZ_CAMBNZ010000063.1 GCF_945869175.1 Limnohabitans sp. Rim8
CATGTACTCATGGGTCAGGAGTGTAAAGGGCGGGTCAGGCCGATCGAAGAGGCAAGGTGACCGGCGTGGCTTGTCGCCAAGCCCGCGCGCCTTGCACCACATCACCGACCACGATGATGCTGGGGCTTTTCATGCCTTCTCGCTGCATGGTGTTCAACAAATCACCGAGTGTGGTCAGGGCCTGCCGCTGTGTGGGCAAGCTGGCGTTTTGTACCACCGCCACAGGGGTGTGGGCAGGCAAACCGCTCAGCAATCCCTGGCTGATGCGCTCCAAACTGCTCACGCCCATGTAAATCACCAAGGTCAGTTTGGCTTGGTGTGCGGTGGCGGCCAGTTGCGCCCAATCGGTGCCGCTGTCGCCGGGTTGGGCGTGGCCTGTCAGCAACACCACGCCGTGGGCGTGCTCGCGGTGCGTCAAAGGGGCACCCAAGCTGCTCATGCCCGCCAGGCCCGAAGTGATGCCGTTGACCACGGTCACATCGATGCCTGCTTGGCGCAGGTGTTCGACCTCTTCGCCACCCCGCCCAAAGATGAAGGGGTCACCGCCCTTGAGGCGCACCACATGCTCGCCTTCTTGGACAGCGGTGATCATCAACTTGTCGATGAAGGCCTGCGGTGTGCTTTTGCAACCGCCGCGCTTGCCCACATGCACGATGCGGGCGTTGGAGGCGGCGTGTTCGAGCACGGCATCGTTGACCAAATCGTCCACCAAAATCACGGTGGCGCTGGCAATCGCTTTGACCGCTTTGAGGGTCAGCAGCTCCGGGTCGCCCGGGCCTGCGCCGACCAAGGTGCAGCGGCCATTGGTGTGTTTTTTCATGGCTTCACCTCGCGCAGAATGTGTTGGACTTGCAGCGTTATCGGTTGAGGCACAGGCAGCTCGCCACGCAAAACGCGTTGAATGTAGGCTGCCGTGGCCACCGCGTCGGTGCCAGGCAAATCAGGCACTTGGGCCAAAGCGCCTTCTTGTGGGTTCTGTACGCGCCGGGTTTGGCCCTGGTTGAAGACGTCCATCGCCGGGGTGCGCCTTGCATCGGCCACCGGTTCACCTTCGGTGCCACGCAGCAGCAGGGCGTGTTGGCCAGTCAGCGCAAAGGTGGCCGACATGGATTGCAAATACTCGGGGTGGGTGTAGCTGCTCACTACCAGCGCTTTGTCTGATGCAAAGGGGTTCATGAGCTTGACCAGGCTGTGGCCAGGGTTGCGCAGGCCCACCACGCGGCGCACAGACAGCAAGCGCTCCAGCCCCGGGTTCAGCGCGCCCGTGGGCACAAACACCACTTCACCGGCTTTGACCTCTGGGGAGGAGTCAGAGGCGCAGATGCCCAATTCGGACAACACCGCCTGGCTGCTCACGCGTTTGTCTTCGGTGGCCGTGCCATGCACCACCACCGCCACGCCGTCGCGGGCCAACAGCAGGGCCAACAAGGCCGTGAGCACCGGCAGTTTGCGTGCCCCGTTGTAGCTGGGCAGCACCACGGTGGGCGCTTGGCCTGTGTGAACTTTGTGCAAGCGAGCATGGGTGGCGTCCAAAAAACCGGCCATCTCTTCAGCGGTCTCCCCCTTGATGCGCATGGCCAAGCAAAAAGCGCCCAGTTCCAGATCGCTCACCTGCTGGTCCAGGATCAGGCCCATCAGGTCAGCCGCTTGCGCGCGCCCGAGCGCACGGGCGCCATCTTTGCCGCGTCCGATGTCCTTGATGTAGTGGCTGATTCCCATGCGAGCCATTGTGCGGGAAGCGAGATAACTGTTCGTTATATGTGTATGGCTTTCAGGCCGGTGCCATGCCATGCTGGCGCTTGAGCGCGTCGCAGGCGGGCGACTGCCAGAAGGCCAGCAGCGCGCGCATGGCATCAGGCTGTGCGCTGCATGTGGCCACCGAGCCCGAGAACGTGGTGATGATCTCCACCGCCGGGGGCAGGCCGCCCACGATGGTGATGCCTTGCACGCCCAGCATTTCGCTCAGTTGCTGAAAACCCAGCGCCACTTTGCCTTGGCCCACCAGCGCGCCAACGGGCACACCGGGTGGGGCTTGCACCATGCGCGGTGCGATGGTTTTGGCGATGCCCCAGCGTTCAAACAATTGGGCCAATTGAACCCCACTGGGCCCAGTGGACAGGCCAATCGTGGACGCTGTGTAAACGGCCTGTTTCAAGGCGTCTTCGGTGGAGATGTCGGGCAGGGGCTGACCCGCAGGCACGGCCACCGCCACGCCTGAGCGCACCAGGTCGGCGCGGCTGCCGGCCAGCACATGGCCGCTGGCCACAAGTTTGTCGATGGCGTCGCTGGCCAGCACCACGCCGTCAAAGGCTTCGCCCGCTTGCACGCGCTTGGCCGCATCGACGCCGCCGACCGACTCGACCTGGACCTGAACGGCCGGGGCCTGGGCCACATACAGCGCCACCAGGTCGGCCAGCAGTGGTTTGGTGGCCATGGAGGAAATCAGTCGGAGTGTGGTCATGTGTGGCGTTTCATAGGGGTGTCGTTGCATCAAAGGATTATCGCCAAGGGCAGCGTCAGCCCCCGCGCCCCGCTTAAACTCGCTGTCATGCGAATTTTGGGCATTGAATCATCTTGCGACGAGACGGGCGTGGCCTTGGTCGAGACCACTGGCGGGTCTTTGCCGCGCCTGTTGTCGCACGCGCTCTACAGTCAGATCGAGATGCACCAGGCCTACGGCGGCGTGGTGCCCGAGCTGGCCAGCCGCGACCACATTCGCCGGTTGCTGCCACTCACGCGGCAGGTGCTGGCCGAGGCGGGCGAGACATTGAGCGGCATTGACGTGGTGGCTTACACGCGGGGGCCGGGCCTGGCCGGGGCCTTGTTGGTGGGCTCAGGTGTGGCCTGTGCGTTGGCCGCCTCTTTGGGCAAACCTGTGCTGGGCGTGCACCACCTCGAAGGGCATTTGCTCTCCCCGTTCTTGAGCGCCGATCCGCCGGAATTTCCGTTCATCGCCTTGCTGGTGTCGGGTGGCCATACCCAGCTCATGCGGGTGGATGGCGTGGGGCGTTACGAGCTTTTGGGCGAAACCATCGACGACGCTGCAGGCGAAGCCTTTGACAAGTCGGCCAAGCTCATGGGCCTGCCCTACCCGGGTGGTCCGGGGCTGTCGCGCCTGGCCGAGCAGGGCAACCCGACCGCTTACAAGCTGCCCCGGCCTTTGCTGCACAGTGGTGATCTGGATTTTTCTTTTGCAGGCCTGAAGACCGCGGTGCTCACGCAGAGCCAGAAGATTGGCCCTGCTGCCCACACCGAAGGCGCGCCCGAGCGCGCCGATTTGGCGGCGTCGACCCAGGCTGCGATTGTGGAGGTGTTGGTCAAGAAATCCATGAACGCCCTCAAGGCCACGGGCATGAAGCGCCTGGTGGTGGCCGGGGGCGTGGGGGCCAACCGCGAGCTGCGGGCCCAGCTCAACATGGCTTGCGCCAAAGCCCAGGTGCGCGTGCATTACCCCGAGTTGCACCTGTGCACCGACAATGGCGCCATGATTGCGATGGCAGCGGCCATGCGTTTGCAAGCCGGCGTACAACAAGCCGAGGCGCGTTACAGCTTCGATGTGAAACCGCGCTGGCCTTTGCACGAAGTGGTTTGAGTGCAGCAGTTACACTGCGGCCCTTTTGCACCGCAACCCGACGTCGATCGGGTTCTATTGTTCTTATGCGTTTGTCTGTGATTTTTTCTCGCCGAATTGGGGTGGCTTGGTGGGTGGCCCTTTGTTTGTCGCCTGTGTGGGCGCAATCGCCTGCACCCATCAAACTGGCCCTGATCGAGGGCTTGAGCGGCCCTTTTGGCAACACAGGCGAAGCCGTGGTGCGCAACATCGCTTGGGCGGTCGAGCGTGTCAATGCACGCGGCGGCGTCAAGACCGTTTTGGGCATGCAAACTTTGGTGCTGGAGCGTTACGACAGCAAAGGGCAAAGCGAAGAAGCGCTGTCGGCCCTGAAATCCGCCATCGACGACGGCGCGCAGGTGGTTTTGCAAGGCAATTCCTCGGCCAATGCGGCGGCTTTGATCGACGCGATCAACAAACACAACGAGCGTGAACCCGCTAAACGCGTGCTGTTCTTGAACTACTCGGCGGTAGACCCGGCGTTGACGAACGAAAAATGCAGCTTTTGGCATTTCCGTTTTGACGCCCATGCCGACATGCGCATGACCGCCTTGATGACGGTGTTGCGTGAAGACAAGAAGGTCCAATCGGTGTATCTGATTGGACAGGACTACAGCTTTGGCCAGGCCGTGTTGCGCGAGGCCAAGCGTCAGCTGGCCGACAAGCGCCCCGATGTGAAGGTGGTGGGCGACGAGTTGCACCCCATGGGCCGGGTCAAAGACTTTTTGCCTTATGCGGTCAAGATCAAAGCCAGTGGGGCCCAAGCGGTCATCACCGGCAACTGGGGCAACGACCTGACGCTGTTGGTCAAGTCGGCCCGCGAGGCGGGTTACGAAGGCAAGTTCTACACTTTTTACGGCAATGCGCTGGGGGCCCCGGCGGCCTTGGGCGATGCAGGTGTGGACCGAGTGATCGCCGTGGCCGACTGGATGCCCAACGTGCCGGGCAGGGCCAGCGAAGCTTTTTACCAGTCGTTTCGCCAGCGCTTTGCCAAACCTTCGGAAGACTATGTGCATGTGCGCATGCAGCTGATGGTCGAGGCATGGGTCCAGGCGGTCGAAAAAGCAGGCAGCACCGAACCGGTGGCCGTGGCACTGGCGCTGGAAAAAGCCCGGGTCAGCATGGCCGGACAAACCGGCTTCATGCGCGCCGAAGACCACCAGTTTCAGCAGCCTTTGGTGGTGGGGTTGATGCAACGCCAAGGCGCTGTGGGTGTGCCGTTTGATGTGGAAGGCTCTGGCTATGGCTTCAAGGTGGTGCAGCAGATCAAGGCCGAGCAAGCCCGTTTGCCCAGCAGCTGCAAGATGGTGCGGCCTCAGGGGACTTGAGACTGACGAAGATCCGCTGGCGTCTCAGAAAAGCGCGATGGGGTTCTGGCCCGATCTGGGCGGCGGTCTTTGACACTGGCTTGTCGGGTGAGCCAACCACGGGTTTCCAGGCCCCGCACGACGTGCAGGACCGTCACCTTGTCCAAACACAAACCACGGGCCAGTCCGGCTTGGTCTGTGGACCCGCTGTGCATCAGCCTGGGCATGACATGGATGACGCGTCAGCCCAAGCCTTGGTGGCCACTTTGTGTGGCCGAGTGGGTCTTATTCCAGCTTGATGTTGGCCTTCTTGATCAGATCGCCAAAGCGCGTGAATTCCTGACGGTTCATTTGCGCAAATTGCTCGGGCGTGATGCTGCCCGGCTCGCCGCCCAGTCCTTTGAGTTTGGTCTGGATGTCGGGCATTTTCAGAATTTTGGCCAGCTCGGTTTGCAGGCGCTGAGTGACTTCAGGTGGGGTGCCGGTGGTCACGAACATGCCGTACCAAGTGCTCATCTCGAAGCCGCTCACACCGGCCTCGGCCAAAGTCGGCACTTGGGGCAACTCGCTGCTGCGTGTGGCCGTGGTCAGGGCCAGGGGTTTGAATTTGCCCGCCTTGATTTGGCCCATGGCCGAGGAGGTGGTGTCGAACATGATTTGCACGTTCCCGCCGATGATGTCCAGGTGCGCCTGGCTGCTGCCCCGGTAGGGCACATGGATGCTTTTGACCCCGGCGGCCAGGTTAAAGCCTTCGCCCGCGATGTGCTGGGTGCTGCCCACGCCGGACGACGCGTACTTGAACTCGTTGGGCTTGGCTTTCATCAAAGCCACCAATTCGGTCACGTTGTTGGCGGGCACATTGGCCCCCACCACCAGCACGTTGGGCACCGTGACGATCAGGCCCACAGGGGTCAGGTCCTTGATCGGGTCAAAGCTGAGTTTGATCAGGTGAGGGGCAATGGCTTGGCCGGTGTTGGTGGCCACCAGCAGGGTGTGGCCGTCGGCCGGGGCTTTGGCGGTCAGGTCGGCAGCAATGGTGTTGGAAGCACCGGGTTTGTTCTCGACCACAAACGAGCCCTTGAAGGCCTCGCCCATTTTTTCGGCCAACATGCGGGCAATGATGTCGGTGCCGCCGCCTGCATTGGCTCCCACCATGATGCGCACCGGCTTGTTGGGGTAGTTTTGCGCCCAACCCAGCAATGGGGTAGCCAGCAGTGCTGTGATCAAAATCTTCTTCAACTTCATGACAATGTCTCCTGAGGTGTGGTGTGGTTTTGAAGGCAAGAGGTGGCCATGCGAGCCGCCAATTCAAAGGCGTTGGTCATGGCCTGGGGATTGGCCACACCCTGACCTGCGATGTCGTAAGCCGTTCCGTGTGCCGGGGTGGTGATGGGGCAGGGCAGGCCGCCATGCACAGTCACACCTTGCTCAAAACCCATCAGCTTCATGGCGATCTGGCCTTGGTCGTGGTACATGGTCACCACACCGTCGTAACCGCCCGGCGAGCGGATGGCGCGCACAAAGGCGGTGTCGGCTGGGAATGGGCCATCGGCAGCAAAGCCCATGGCTGCAGCTTGGAGCACCCCCGGTGTGATGATGCGGCCTTCCTCGTCGCCGTAGTTGCCGTTGTCGCCGTTGTGCGGATTGAGTCCACAGACCGCGATGCGCGGACAGGTGACGCCGGAGGCCTGCAGGGCTTGCGAAATCATGCGAATCGCATCGGCCACTTTGTCCGGACTCAGCAAGCTGGAGACTTCGTTCAGGGGAACATGCGAAGTCACGCGCGCGGTCCAGAGGTTTTTCAGCACGTTGAGCTCGCCGCACACGCCGCTGTAGTGCATGTGTTCGGCAAACCAGCGCAATTCGTCTTCTTGTGTCATGCCGCCTTGGCGCAGGGCTGACTTGTTCAGCGGGGCAAAGCAAAAAGCATCGGCTTGGCCTGCCGTCACCAGGTCCACCCCTGCGGCCAAGGCCTCGATCATGTAGCGACCGTTGTGGGCGTTGGCCACGCCGCGCTCAAAAGAAGGGGCATTGGCACCAGACCAGTCGTGCCAGACCACTTCGGGGGGGGCTTGAATCGATCCTTTCTGGCCGATCAGGATCACCTGGGCATGCGTTTTCCACGAAGGGTTTTGTAGCATTTTTTCGACCAATTCTGGGCCGATGCCTGCAGGGTCGCCAGTAAAAAGGGCCAGTGTGGGCAGTGTCATGTCAAGCTTTCGGTCAAGTGCGCTGGCGGACAGGCGTCATTCGTCATAACGCGTCATGCTAAGCAGGCGATTCAAGCCGGTCAAGCTCTGGTTTTCCCCCTTACTTCCAGCCCCATGCCTTCACAAGACCCCTCCAGCCAGTGAAGCGACGCTCGCCCATGCCACCTGCTCAATAGGGACCACGCATTTGTGGCGAAACAAAGCCTCTGTTGACTGCAGCCTGGTGCTTACTGCGAGGCCTTTGACCAGCCCACCCCCGCGTCCAGCGGGTAAATCGGCCGCCGCAGGTTTTTGAACTGCAACTCGCTGTAGTCCGATGTGCAGGCCCCGGCCCCGGCGCATTCCACCGTGGCTCCGGCCAGGTGACCCAGGCCAGCGCGCCAGTGCACCCGGCTTTTGAGCACCACAAAACTCTTTTGCGTCGGGTCGATGCCCAGGCACAGCAGGGCGTTCACGTCAAAAGGCTCGACATGGCGCGAGATCAGTGCCACCTCCACATCGCCCGTGTCGATCACCACCGCCTGGCCCATGTTCTGGCGGGCACCTTGGCTCATGGGGCCTTTGTTGCGGTATTTGCCGTTCGAGATCAGTTTGACCACGCCCGACAACTCGATGGGTGCGCTGTGGTGCGGCATGAGTGGCATGGCCATCTTGCCGCCCACTTGCAAATGCACCTGCGCGCCGATGCCGGCCGCGATGGCTTCTTGCACCGCCTGCGGGTCAAAAATCGCAAACACCGCCACGTTGCGCAAGCCTTGACGCAGCACCTCAGCCAGCACGGCAGTGGTGTCCATGGTGCCGCCCGAGGCGGCATTGTCGTAATGGTCCAGCAGCATCACCGGAAAGTCGGAGTGGGTCTTGGCACGGGCCACCGACGCGGCCAGCGGCTCCAGCTCGTACACCCATTGCGAGCGGCTGTCCCAGGCCATTTGCATCAGCTCGTCGCGCAGGCGCTGCGCCAGCTCCGGGTCGTTGTCGGTCACCACCACCACCGACATACCTGCGTTTTCGATGTCGGCATGGGGAAAGCCGGTGAACACGCTGGCGCACAAAGCGCCTTCTTTTTCCATTTGCTGGGCGCGCGCCTGGATGGACCGGTTGGGTTCGTCCAGTGAGCTTTGCCGCATGATGTGCGGGATCATGGGCAAGCGCCCCCAGGCCGTGGTGGGCTTGGCCTGCCCCTGCAGCAGTTGGAGCAAGGCCGAACCGGCTCGCATGCCGGTGCCATACATGTCCACATGCGGGTAGGTTTGGTAGCCCGCCACGGTTTGTGCCAGATCGACCATGTCGGCGTACACGTTGGCGTGCATGTCATAGGCCACGCCAATGGGCGTTTGGGCGTCGATGGCGCGGATGCGGCGCAGCAATTCGCCTTCGCCGTCTTCGTGGCTTTGGCTCACCATGGCGCCATGCAGGTCCAGCAAGATGCCATCAAAGCCCCCGCGCGCCACGGCTTGCAAAATCGTTTCACTCATGGCCTCGTAAGCCGTATCCAACACCAGCCCGCTGGGCGCGGCATGTGCGCCCAAGGCCATTTCGAACTCAGCTCCTGCCTGCTCGGCCAAATCAATGAACGCCCCGGTGGCCGTGCCCGTGCTGCGAAACGCCGCAATGGCCGCTTCGCCACGCGGCGGCGCTTCACCTGGTCCGAGCGCAAAGCGCTGCAAGTCGGTGGGCACCGGCGAGAAGGTGTTGGTCTCGTGCATCATCATGGCGATCAGCAAACGCATGGCAGGGTCTCCAGTTCAACAGGGGTCCATGATGACCCCGTGCGCTGGCCGGACACAGTCACCGAGGTGCCAACCTGGGCAAAGATCTGCGTTTATCCGAATTGACAGCCAGCCCTGAGGGATCGAGACTGAACCCCCTTGAATGGAGATGGCGCATGTTCCCTTGCATCGACACTTTGGGTGCCGCTTCGGCTTTTGAACGTGGCCAAATTTATGGCCGCCAGGCCCAAGACCGCATCCAGCACAGCGTGGTCACTTATGCCCGATTGTTTGCCGCGTGTGGCATCGACTGGACCCAAGCTTGTGAGCGCGCCATGCGCTTTGAAGGCGTGATTGCCCAGGTTGACGCCGACCTGGTGGCCGAGCTCCATGGCATGGCCGAGGGCAGCGGCCAGACGCTGGGCAGCCTGCTGGCGCTGAATTGCCGCACCGAAATCCTGCCGCCCACCTTTTTGTCAGACGCACCAGACATGAAGGTGGTCGCCCAAATCGCTTTGGCTGCCAACCGCGCCGCAGGCTTGCCCGACTGGCTGGAGCAAGCCGCTTGGGATAACGCCTTGCACGACGGCGAATGCACCGCCATGTGCGTGACCGCCGCCGCGAGCCAGACCGGACAAGCTTGGCTCGCGCAAAACTGGGACTGGATGGGCCGACAGCGGCAAGCCCTGGTGGTGCTGCACACCCAAGGCCCCAGCGGCCAAAGCATCACGACGTTGACCGAGGCGGGCATGCTGGCCAAGATCGGCATCAACCAGTCGGGCTTTGCCTTGGGCTTGAACATCCTGCGTTCAGGGCGTGACGGCAGTCGCTTGGGTGTGCCGGTGCATGTGCTGCTGCGTCATTTGCTCGACTGCTCTTCGGTGGCGCAGGCGCGGGAGCGTTTGCAAGTTCTGCAAACCGATCTGGGCCTGGGTTTTGGTGCGGCCTCCAACGTGCCTTGTGCCGACGCCGAGGGCCATGCCGCCTGCTTTGAGGTCTCGCCCACCGGCTGGGCCGAGGTCAAGCCCACCGATGGGGTGGTGGTGCACACCAACCATTTTGTGTGTGAATCGCTGTTGTCCGAGCAAGCCCCCATGGCACCCGCTTTATCGAGTCACAGTCGCCTGAGCACCGCCCGTCAGCACGCCTTGCAAACGCCCATGGGGCGGGCTGAACTGGAGCACTTTTTGCGCGATGAGTCCGATGGTTTCTTGTCCATTTGCCGCAGCCCCGACCCCAGCGTTCCACCCGAAAGCCGGGTCGAGAGTGTGGCCGGTATCGTCATGCATACCCAGCCGCCCGCCATGTGGGTGGCTTGCGACGTGCCCAGCCGCGTGGCGTTTGAGGCCGTGCCCTTGGCCTGGCAGGCCATGCCCGCCTGAGTACGAGACGGCGCGCTCAGGCGCGAAGGTGCCGTACCGCGTCCGAGACGCGCATGCCCAGTTGCAGGCCCTGCGCCAGTGCCAAAGCGTTCAAGCCGTTGACCACGCCGTTGTCCAGACCGTCTTGCGCTTCGCCAATGCGGGCTGAGGTGTGCGCATACAAAATGGCCAGCACGCCCACCGCCTGCAACTCATGCAGCGCGACGCGGCCTGCATCGTCCTTGCCGCCCCCCGCATCGTTGAAGGCCACCGCAAAAGGCTTGAGGGTTTGCGCCGTCACAAAATGCGAGGCCGACAAGCCCCCGTGCGAGCCTGACACGATCACTGTGCCGACATGGCTGGCGTTGACCAGCGCAATCGAATCGAGCAACACCAGTTGGCGCGGGGTCATCGTGTTTCCTTGTCAACGTCTTGCGCAAAGCTGGCGTTTTGCAGCGGGTCGTTGTCGGCCATCCAACCGTGGTACACGGTTTGGAAATCAGCCACGATCTGGGCCAGCGGCATGTCGTCAAATGTGCCGCGCTGGTTCACGTATTCCATGTGCCGGTGGCCCGCCTTGTCAAAGGGGTGGTAGATCGAATCGTTCTGCCCATCAAACTCCAGCGGCAGCAGGCCAAACTTGTCGCACAGCTCGATGTTGAAGGCGGGCGTGGCCTTGACCCACTGGCCGTCCAACCAGATGTCGGCATAGCCGTGCCAAATGAACACATCGGTCTGCATGGTCTGGCGCAAGCGCTCGGTGCTCAGGTGGTTGCGCACATCGGCGTAACCCAGCCGTGCATGCAGGCCTGCGGCGCGGCAGGCGGCGGCCATCAAGGCTGCTTTGGGCACGCACCAACCCGAGCCTTGTGCAATCACCGAGCTGGCGCGCATGCCTTGGGGTGACAGATCGATGCGGTAGGGGTCGTAGCGAAACCGGTCGCGTACCGCCAAGTACAGCGCCACGGCGCGTTCGCGCTCGGTGGCGCCTTGCGCGTGCTGGCGCGCAAAGGCGATCACATCCGGGTGGTCGCTGTCGATCAAGGCCGTGGCGGCCAGCGTGGCGGGGGAGGGCAGGTCGGTCATGGAGCCACTGTAGCCTGCGCGCCAGCGCCGGTCTGTCACGCTGGCTATAGTGCTTTGATCGTGCTTTGCAGCGCAACACAAGGAGACACGGGCATGGCCTCGGTTTTGAATTTCGGTGCGGTGCGTGTGCACCTGGGCGACAAGTCGGGCAAATACCCCGACGGCAACCAGCTGATCGTGCAGGGTGCCGACATGCGTGTGGCCTTTGATACGCCCGAGGTGGCCAACCGCATCGGCCCCGAGCTGGACACGGTGGACCTGGTCATCCTGGGCCATGTGCACGAAGACCACATGGCCGGGCTGCACCGCCTGCTGCACGCCCCGGTTCAGGTGCACGAGGCCGACCTGGCCGCCGCCCAGTCTTGGGACGGCATGTGCCGCCATTACGGCTACCCGCAGGACGTGCTGGATGCGATGCTGGCCATTGTGCAAAAGGATTTTCACTACCAGCCCCGGCCCGACGCCACCGGCTACAGCGATGGCGCGCTGTGGGAGCTGGGCGGCGGCGTGCGGGTGCGGGCGCACCACTTGCCGGGTCACACGGCGGGGCACTGCGCCTTGGTGGTGGAGAGCGAAGGCCTGGCCTTCATTGGCGACATTGACCTGAGCGGTTTTGGCCCCTATTACGGCGATGCCACCTCCAGTTTGAGCGACTTCCGGCACACCCTGAACAAAGTGGCCGAGCTGGACGTCCGCATCTGGGCCACCTCGCACCACAAAGCGGTGATCACCGATCGGGCGCAGTTCTTGGCGGATTTGGCGCGCTTTGCCGGCAAGATCGACGAGCGCAGCGCGCAGCTGTTGGGCTATCTGCAAACCCCGCAAAGTCTGGATGAACTTGTTAACCGCCGCCTGCTGTACCCGCAAGGCTATGACGTGCCTTTTGTGCCCTGCGCCGAGCGCCACACCATTGGCATGCACCTGGCTGAGTTGCAGTCAGAAGGGGAAATCGAAACTCTGGAAGATGGCCGCTTTGTGGCGGTTTGACTTCTTTTTTGCAATGCTTTCACATCCACCTGAACAGGAGACGGCACATGACCCCCGAACAACTTTTGCAGCACCACGACCAGGCCCGTTTGTGGGACCAGCCGCCCGGCGTGGTGGGCGGCCCCGACACGGCCGCGGCTTACCAACAAGCTTTGGCCGTGCGCCGCTTGCGCGTGCAGCGTGGTGAAGCGCCCAAGGGCTACAAAATCGGCTTCACCAACCGCACCCTGTGGCAGCGCTACGAGGTGTTTGGTCCGATGTGGGGCACGGTCTGGGACACGGGCCTGCGCTTTGGCGAGGCGTCTGAGCCCGGACATGCCCAAGGCAGCATTGACTTGGCCCACACCTGCCAGCCTCGGTTGGAGCCTGAAATCGTCTTCGGCATGAAGGCCACGCCACCGGCCAATGCCAGCATGCAGCAGTTGTTTGAAGCCATTGATTGGCTGGCACCGGGTTTTGAAGTCGTGCAGTCGCACTGCCTGGACTGGAAATTCTCCGCCACCGACACCATGGCCGACAGTGGCTTGCATGCCCGTCTGTTGGTGGGCCAGCGCCTGCCCGTCCAGCTGCTGGCCACCGATGCACAGGCCTTGCATACCCTGCTGGCGCAAGCCCAAGTCACGCTCTTCAAGAACGGCCAGGCGGTGGAGCAGGGCAGCGGCACCAACGTGCTCGACAGCCCGCTGAACGCTTTGCACCACTTTTTGAAAGAGCTGCGCCAATGCCCCGGTGCGGCCGATCTGCAAGCGGGTGATGTGATCACCACAGGCACTTGGACCGACGCCTGGCCCCTGCAAATTGGCGAGAACTGGCGGGCCGATTTTTCTGCCCCCTTGGGCAGTCTGAGTGCCCACATGCGCTGACTCCAGGCACCTTGCAGATCCGAAAAAGCCCCCGAGCCGCAAAGCCCGGGGTTTGAATCAACAAAAATGTCAGGCAACTGCAAAAAACATGACAAGGTCAGTATACTGTAAATATAAACAGTATATTGGGCAAAAGCCCAAAAACAAAGCCCAATCCTGACCATGTACGCCCCTGACACGCCCCAAGCCCTGCCCCCCGGACCCTGGTGGTTGCAGGCTTTGCCTGCCAGCATCGCGGCGGGTTTCCCATCGCCCGCCGAAGACCATCAAGTCGAGCGCATTGACCTCATGCAGCAGCTGGTCAAGCACCCGCAGGCCACGTTTTACATCCGTGTGCGCGGTGAAAGCATGCGCGATGCGGGCATCCTCGATGGCTCGGTGGTGCTGGTCGACCGCGCCATCACCCCAGCGGACGGACAAATCGTGCTGGCCGTGATCGATGGCGACTTCACCTGCAAAACCTTGCGCTTGCAAGGCGAGGGCATCCGCTTGCAGGCGGCCCATCCCCATTACCCCGACATCGTGCCCAAAGATGGCCAAAGTGTCGAAGTCTGGGGTGTGGTGGTCGCGACCATTCACCAGCACCAAACCTGATTAGCCTCGGATTGCCCTGACATGGCCACCATTTCTCCACGCCACCGTCGCGATGACTTTGACGCCAACCGGGTCTATGAATACCCGCAGCACTTGCGCGAAGCCATCGAAGACGCCCCGACCGGCGCAGGTGTTTACACCTTCCATGGGCAAGAGGGCGACTTGCCGCTGTACATCGGCAAAAGCATCAACATCCGCGCCAGACTGCTTTCACACCTGCGCACCGAAGACGAAGCCCGCATGCTGCGGCAAACCCAGTGCATCAGCCACATCCGCACGGCCGGTGAGATCGGCGCGCTGCTGTTGGAAGCGCAAATGATCAAGGCCCAACACCCTTTGTTCAACCAAAAATTGCGCCGCAACAAGCAGTTGTGCAGCTTGCAAATGGCGGGCGACATGCCGCAAGTGGTGTATTCCAAAGACATCGACTTTGCCACCCAGCCCGACCTGTATGGCCTGTACGCCAGCCGCCACGCTGCGCTGAATGCGCTGCGTGCCGTGGCCGACCAGCACCAACTTTGTTACGGCCCCTTGGGTCTGGAAAAGTTACCTCTTGGCAAAGCCTGCTTTCGGGCGGCCATTCGCCAATGCGCGGGGGTGTGCCGGGGCGATGAAAGCCCCGAGGCGCACCGCGAGCGCCTGTTCAGCAGCTTGCTGGCGCTGCGTGTGGAATGCTGGCCCTACGAAGGTGCTGTGGGCTTGGTCGAGCGCGATGCCGAATTCACTCAAATCCACGTGGTCAAGCACTGGTGCTATCTGGGCAGCGCCACCAGCGCCGAAGCGGCCCAGGAACTGAGCCAAACAGCCCGCCAAGTGGTCACCCATTTTGATGCCGACAGCTACAAAATCTTGTGCCGTCCGGTGCTCACGCAAAGTGTCGAGATCGTGTTGTTGTGAACCAGACCATGAAAATCCAACTGCTAACGCCCTGAGTGCTTTCAGCGTCGGTCGTCTCGCATGCGTTGCAGTTGTGCGCCGTCAACTGCCAAACGTACACCCAAAAAGCCGCTGCCTGCGCGCACCGGGAATTTGCGCAAGCCGATGTCGAGCGCCTCGATCGCGGTGTAAGCCGCACAGGCCTGCACGATGCGCGTCATCAGCCGCTCTTGGGTTTCATAAAGTCCATCGGCTGCGAGTCGCTCGATCTCGATCACCAAAGGGTCGTAATCGAACACATGGGCCATGCCGTCTTGGGCAATCAACACCAGATCAGAGTGGATCCACAGCGTCAAATCCAGCGCGTGGTACTCGGGCACGGTGTCGCCTGGGGCGTAGGTGCCAATGTGGGTGGCCAGACGAAAGTCTTTCAGTTCGATCTGGCTGGTGGTCGAGGTGGGCATGGTCATGGGTGTTAAGGGGCAAGTTCGTGGATTGGTGTTCCGGGGCTCAGTGCCTGCTTTTGAGCCGCTGGCTCTTGCGACTTTTTTCAAAAAATGCATCGGGTTTGGTTTGCACCCAGCGGATGAAGCGAGCCATCGCTTCGTGCTGTTGCAAGGCTTCGACGGTGGCGTATTGGCGGGCCAATTCGGTCTCGGTGAACAGGGCGTGAATTTGGCGGTGGCATATGCGGTGCAGCACCGCTGTCTGTAGGCCCCCGTGCGACTTGGGCACCAAATGGTGCGCGTCTTGTTGGCTGGGCGGAATGGAGCGTTCGCACAGCGGACAGACTGTGTCGCCGCTGCGGGGGACGGGCAGGGCTTCAAGCTGAGCTTGAATGAGCTTTTTGCGAACGCGCCCCGTCACGGCAGAACCAGTGTGTTGACCATGGTGCAAGGCTACAACAGACCGCCAGCGGCGCATGTGGCACCGGGCGATTGATCCCAGAGGTTTTCAGGGCATCAGGTCGATCAGGATTTCGTTGCGCCGGTTCCACGGCAGCGTGAACGGGTCGTCGTAGCGCGCGATTTGGGCCGTGGGGCTGAGCTTGAGTTGGCGAGCCTGCGCCCAAGCCTTCAAACGCTCGGTTTGCTCCTGGATGCTGGCTTGCGTGGTGAAGCCGCTGAAGCGCACGACCACCGTCTCGTGCTCGGACACAGTGCGCAACTGGATTTGTGGGTTCAGAGGTTGGGGCAGGGTCTGCAGGCTTTCGTTGGACGGCATCACAAAGTGCACGCGCCAACCTTGGTCCTCGGGAATGACTGTGACGGGCGCTGTCATCGAAATCTTGCGTTGCGCGCCCAGTCCAGCTTGCAGGTTATCGCCAAAGATGTAAGACGCAATGCGTCGAAAGCCGCTGCGGCTCGCGGCGTCGAAGTCGCCACTGATTTGGGTTTGCGCCACTGTGAAGGCGGCGTAGCGGCGCACCTCAAAAGGTGGATCTGAAACCAACACGGTGTAACGCGGTTCTTCAACGGCCATGGCAGCCTCGCAAAAAAGGAACCAGAGGGGAGACAAGAATAAAAAAAGCCAGCGCATTGGGGTCTTTCGTGAGTCGTCATTACAGCAAATTTCGGGCTTGTGTATCTGCCCGATGGCGAACAGAGCTCGTTTGCAGCGCATTCCCGCCTACAAAAGTCAGGTGGGGTTGGCCTCCAAAAGGCGACTCTCTATATACTGTTTATTCGTACAGTATTTTATCAATCCCCAGTCCCATGACCACACCTTTTCGTCCCATGTATGCCCTTGTCGACGGCAACAACTTCTATGTCTCTTGCGAACGTGTTTTCCAGCCTTGGTTGCAGGGCCGGCCGGTGGTGGTGTTGTCCAACAACGACGGTTGCGCCATCGCCCGCAGCGACGAAGCCAAAGCGCTGGGCATCAAGATGGGCGCACCTTACTTTCAGCTGCATGAGTTGGAGCGCGACGCGGGTTTGATCGCGCTGTCGGCCAATTTTTCTTTGTATGGCGATATGAGCGACCGCATGATGAGCCTGGCCGCAGGCCTGGGCCACCAGCAAGAGGTCTATTCCATCGACGAAAGTTTCATCGATCTCAGCAGCATCCCTGGCGATTTGGTGCGCCGTGCCCGGCAAATTCGCAGGCGCATCTTGCAATGGATCGGCATTCCAACCTGCATTGGCATCGGACCCACCAAAACCCTCGCAAAACTCGCCAATGCGATTGCCAAAAGCGCCGAGCGCAAGCCCGGCAGCTACCCCGCGCAGCACGCGCAAATTTGCCACTTGGGTGCATGCAGTCCAGAGGAACTGCGTCAGTTGTTGCAGGCCACCGACGTGGGCGATGTGTGGGGTGTGGGTCCTCGCATTGCTGCGCGGCTGCGGGTGCAGGGCATCACCACCGCACAAGATTTGGTGGACATGAGTCCGGCAGCTGCGCGAGCCATGAGCTCGGTGGTGCTGGAAAAAACCGTGCGCGAGTTGCAGGGCACGCCGTGTTTTGAGTTTGAAGACGAACCTTCGCCGAAACAGCAAATCGCCTGCACCCGCAGCTTTGGCCGTCCGGTGACTGCGCTGGCCGATCTGCAGCAAGCCGTGACCGAGTTCGCTTGCCGCGCCGCAGAAAAGTTGCGCAAACAAAAGGGCCATGCAGCGCAGGTGTTGGTGTTCATCCGCACCAGCCCGTTCAGGAAGCAAGACGCGCAGTACAGCCGCAGCGCCTGCCTGCCACTGCCCGTGCCCACCAGCGACAGTGCGCACATCACCCAGGCGGCCATGGCTTTGCTGGGCAATATTTACCAGCCGGGTTTTTTGTATGCCAAGGCGGGCGTCATGCTGATGGGTTTGCAGCCGGCCACGCGCCAGCAGATGACGCTCGATTTGTCGCGCCATGCAGGTGATGCCCAACCCGCCAACCGCACGCGCTTGATGCGGGCCATCGACCAGATCAACCTGCGACACGGCCGGGGCAGCCTGAAGCTGGGCAGCGCAGGCGTGGGCCACACTGCTCAAATTTGGCACATGAAGCAAGACTTCAAAAGCCCGGCTTACACCACCGATTGGGCCCATTTGCTCACGGTTCAGATGGACGCTTGAGGTGCACCCGAGCCGTGGCTTGAGCTTAGGCGGCTTGGGGTGTGGCCAACTGGATGATGGGCAGCACATTGGCGGCGTTGCCCACGGCC
>NZ_CAMBNZ010000064.1 GCF_945869175.1 Limnohabitans sp. Rim8
AGCGCTATGTGGCGGTGGTGGCTGGGCAACCAGAACAAACCCAAGCGGCCGAGCTGCCCGACGAGGACGGCTGGCGCACGATTGACGGCCCCATCCTGCTCGACTGGGAACGCCGCCCGCTGCACATCATCCACCCCGATGGCAAAGCCAGCCGCAGCCGCTGGCGCACTTTGCAAACCAGCGACAGCGCCAGCCTGATTGAACTTGAGCCCGTCACCGGCCGCACCCACCAACTGCGCGTTCACCTGCAAAGCATCGGTCACCCCATGCTGGGCGACTCGCTGTACGCCCCCCCGGAGATCAAGGCGCTCAGCCCCCGCCTGCTGCTCCACGCGCAAGAACTCGCCTTTGTGCACCCTTTCACCGAGGAGGCCTTGAACTTTCAGGCCCCGGTGCAATGGTCGGCCCAGTCGCCTTACATGGCCGCCCATTGACGGTGACCTCTCTGGCACTTAGCGTTCAGGGTTTGCCTCTGCCTTGAATGCGACCCGACAGCACACCGCACAGCACCACCAAGCCCATCCCCGTGAAGGCCAGCGCATCGGGCATGTGGTCAAACAGCCACCAGCCCATCAGGGTGGAAAAGCCCACCCCGGTGTACAAAAAAGGTGAAACGACCGACGCCGGGGCTTTGGAAAAAGCCACGATCAGCAGGTATTGGCCCAGGGTGGCGGCCAAGCCCACCACAAGCAGCAGTGTCCATTCGTGCAAGCTTTGCGGCGTGACCCAGGCATTGGCCACCAGCAGCGTGCTCACCGCCCAGCCCACCCAGCCGGTGTAGAGCTGCATCACAGCCGGGTCTTCGGTCCGCGTCATGTGGCTGGTCACTGCCTGAAACACGGCGTAAGTCAACACCACGGTGAGCGCCATCCAGCCCACCGATGGGTCGACCTGCCCACCCGGGCGAATGACCAACATGGCCCCGATCAAGCCACCCACCACCATGAGCCAGCGCAGCTTGGAAACCTGCTCCTTCATGACAAAGCGGGCCAGCGCGGTGAGCGCCAAGGGGGTGAGCATGACAGTGGCGGTGAACTCGGCCACAGGCATGCGCTGCAAGCAGTAAAAAGCCAGCAAGCTGCACGTCACCATGAGCAGGCCACGCAGCAACTGCCAGCGCAGGCTGTGTGTGCGCCACATGGCCCGCCCCCGCAGCGGGGCCAACACCAGGGCAGTGCCCAAGGCCTGCACCACGTAGCGAAACCACAGCACCATCACGGGTGTAACGCTCAGCATGACCCATTTGCTGGTGACGTCACTGAAGCTCAGGCTGGCCATGGCCAGCACGGCAAAGAAGATGCCCGGCTGCATCCAAGCTTGGCTGGACAGGGGGCGTTGAGGGGGGGATGGATTCACAGGCAACGAACAGGTCTCTGGTTGGTGATCTTGGCACAGCCTGAGGCCCGAGGCTGTCACGCAAGGCAAACCGTGGTCAGCCGCCCATCCCGCTCGGCCCAGAGGAACTAAACTCGGCCACCATGTCGACTGAAATCCCTTTTTTCAATGCCCGCATCGCCCCCGATGGCGGCAGTTTTGACGCCTGGAAAACACAAAGCTTGCTCGACTCGCTGGAGCAAGGGGGCTTGCATTGGCCCAGCTCCTGCCGATCGGGCACTTGCCGAACCTGCATAGGCCAACTGGTCTCAGGTCAGGTGCACTATGAAATGGCATGGCCCGGCCTGTCGGCCGAAGAAAAAGCCGAAGGTTGCGTGCTGCCTTGCGTGGCACGGCCCCTGAGCGATGTGGTGCTGCAAGACCCCTTGGCCTGAACGCTGCTCCTGCTGATGCTCAAGCCTCGTCGATACCGAGTTCCTGAATTTTGCGGGTGATGGTGTTGCGCCCGATGCCCAGTTTGTGAGCCGCTTCAATGCGGCGGCCCCGGGTGGTGGCCAGCGCCGATTGAATCAAACTGGTTTCGAAGCGGCGGGTCATCACGTCCCACACATCGGTGCGTCCCGCGTTGAGCAAAGACAGCGCTTCTTGTTCCAGCCCCGACTCCCAGCCCGATACAGCAGCGGCCACGCCTGTGGAGGCCAAGCCCTGCAGATCCACCGCGCCGTTCAAAGCATGCAGGGCAGCTTCGCTGTTCAACTCACCCTGCGCAGGCAATCTACCCGAGGCGACAAGCTCATCCGTACTCACCAGCGCACCGCCCACACCGGACGACAAAGCAGAAAAAGGCACGGCCGCACCGGCAGAACCCGCTGGCAAGGCCAGTACTTCCGGCGGCAAGTCCTTGACCTCAATGACTTGGGCAGGGGCCATCACCGTGAGCCAGTGGCAAATGTTTTCCAACTGACGCACGTTACCCGGAAAATGGAAGTGGCTCAAACGCTCCAGCGCCACATCGGCGATGCGCTTGGGCTCCACGCCCAGCTGCTGTGCACTGCGTTGCAAAAAGAAACGGGCCAATACAGGCACATCTTCACGCCGCTCGCGCAAGGCGGGCAAGCGCAAACGGATCACATTCAGGCGGTGGAACAAGTCTTCACGGAACACGCCTTCTTTGACGCGCTGTTCCAAATCTTGGTGGGTGGCGGCAATCACGCGCACATTGGCCTTGACGGCAGTGTGCCCGCCCACCCGGTAAAAGTGACCGTCTGACAACACCCGCAGCAAGCGTGTTTGCAAGTCAAAGGGCATGTCGCCGATTTCGTCCAAAAACAATGTGCCCCCATCGGCCTGCTCAAACCGGCCCCGACGCGAAGCTTGAGCGCCCGTGAAGGCACCCCGCTCGTGGCCAAAGAGTTCACTCTCCAGCAAGTCTTTGGGAATGGCCGCCGTGTTGATGGCCACAAAAGCTTGGTTGGCACGCGGCGAGTGTTTGTGCAGCGCATGCGCCACCAACTCTTTGCCCGACCCAGACTCGCCCGTGATCAACACCGTGACATGGCTTTGTGCCAAACGGCCAATGCCGCGAAACACGTCTTGCATGGCGGGCGCTTGGCCCAGCATTTCGGGCGCATCGGCCATTTTTTCTTCGGCCACATCTTCACGCTGGCTTTCACCCACGGCACGGCGGATCAGTTCCACCGCCTTGGGCAAATCAAAGGGCTTGGGCAGGTACTCGAAAGCGCCACTGGAAAACGCCGACACGGCGCTGTCCAGATCCGAGAACGCGGTCATGATGATGACCGGCAAAGCGGGCATGCGTTGCTTGATGGTGGCCAGCAAATCCAAGCCAGACCCACCCGGCATGCGGATATCGCTGACCAGCACCTGCGGCCCATCGGCTTCGCTCTCGGTGTCCAGCGCCTTCAAAACCTCGCGCGGGTTGGTGAAACTGCGCGTGGGCAAGCCTTCCCGCAAAAGTGCTTTTTCAAGCACAAAGCGGATGGATTGGTCATCGTCTACGATCCAGATCGGCTTCATCAACGTAGCGCTTTCAGTGTTCACAGGAATGGGCTATCAGGGCAACGGTATCAAAATCTTGAAGTCCGTACGGCCGGGCTCGCTGTCACATTCGATCATGCCGTGGTGCTGTTGCACAAAGGTTTGCGCCAATGTCAGCCCCAGGCCAGAACCCCCTTCGCGTCCCGAAATCAATGGGAAGAAAATGCGGTCCTTGATCGAGTCTGGAACACCAGGCCCGTTG
Organism: Limnohabitans sp. Rim8; assembly: GCF_945869175.1. Taxonomy (GTDB): domain Bacteria; phylum Pseudomonadota; class Gammaproteobacteria; order Burkholderiales; family Burkholderiaceae_C; genus Limnohabitans_A. Next base: position 3,596 of record NZ_CAMBNZ010000064.1, read on the forward strand.
TCCATCACATGCAATTCCAATGCCAGGCGGTAACGCTGCTTTCCGAACGTGACTTGCCTCAAGATGCGGCTTCGGAATGTGATCACCGCGTTGCCTTGTGCAATGCGCTCTTGCAAAGCCTGAGCGGCGTTGTGTGAGATGTTGAGCACCGCCTGAATGAGTTGCTCGCGGTCACCCCGAAACTCCGGAATCGAGATGTCGTAATCGCGCACCACTTTCAGGCCCTTGGGAAACTCAGCCAAGATCAGGGCACGCACCCGCTCGCACACCTCGTGGATGTTGACATCGCCCACCACATGCGGCCTGCGGTGCGGGGCCAGCAAGCGGTCCACCAGGGTCTGCAGGCGGTCGGCCTCGTGGATGATGACTTGCGTGTACTCGGTCAGCTCTTTGTCGCTCAGCTCCATTTCAAGAAGCTGGGCAGAGCCACGAATGCCACCCAGTGGGTTCTTGATTTCGTGTGCCAGGTTGCGGATCAGCTCTTTGTTGGCTTGCGCCTGGTCCAACAAGCGCTCTTCGCGCTCTTGCCGGGTTTGTTGCTCCACAGGCAGCAACTCCACGATCACCTCATCGGCTTGGTCAGACGGTGCCACGATCACATGCACGGGCAATGTGTCTTCATGGTGCAAGCGGCGCAGCTGGGCTTCGTAGCGCAGGGCGGCAAATTCGTTCGACTGCGCGCCCACCAAGGCCGTGACCAAGGGCTGTGGGTCGAGAAAGTAATCGGGCAGATGCGCGTCATACAGTGTGCGCCGGGACATGCCCAAGGCGTCTTCGAGCGCGGCGTTGACAAAACGCACGCGCCCTTGGCCTTGCAACACAGCCACGGGGGTGGCCAACAAGTCAAAAGCCTGAAATCGGGAGGTGGGCGGGGTCATTTGGGGGCTCAATGGGCGCGTGGGTCTTGGCGGGGCCAAGCCTTGTCAGGGCTTGGCAACGGTTGTGGCCATGGGCGTGGCAAGGGGCGTGGCCGGTTTGGGGCCATGGTCCCTTTGCCGCTGCAGGGCCTCGATCTCTCGTTCGGCCCGCTCCATGGCCACTTGCAGCGCAGCCACGCGGTCCTGGTTTTTGGGGGCTGCACCGTATTCCGCTGTGCCGGTTTGGGACAGGAGCATCACCACTTCTTGCGCCCAAGCTTGGTGCTGTTTTTCCAAACGCGCCAAGTCTTGCGCCAATAAGGTGCGCGGACTGACCGCGGTAAGCGCTTGGGGGGGCGTGACGGCTTGGGGCGCAAGCTTGGGCACCACTGGCTGTAGGCGCACACCCAAAATCACGGTGACCGATTGCTCAGGCAGTCGCTCGCAGTGGCTCGGATCGCTCGGGACGTTGGTGTACTCCTGGCCACAGCGGTAAATGGCTTCTTGGGCAGACACGCGATCACCACCGGCCAGACACAGGCACAGGGCCAGAAAAAAAAGGACGGCCGAAGCCGTCCTTTGGGGGATTGCACGGGTGGGTGCAATGCCGTGCATATCCGCTTAGAGCGAGTAGTACATGTCGTATTCGACAGGCGACACTTCGACGCGGCTGCGATTGACTTCTAGCATCTTCAATTCGATGTAAGCGTCGATCCACGAGTCGGTGAACACACCACCTTTGGTCAAGAAAGCGCGGTCTGCGTTCAGTGCGTCCAGGGCCTGATCCAAGCTGGAGCAAACGGTGGGGACCAATTTGTCTTCTTCTGGAGGCAAGTGGTACAGGTCTTTGGTCGCTGCTTCGCCGGGGTGGATCTTGTTCTCGATACCGTCCAAGCCGGCCATCAACAAGGCTGCGAAGCCCAGGTAAGGGTTGCACAATGGATCGGGGAAACGCGCTTCCACGCGGCGGCCCTTGTCGCTGGCGACGTTGGGGATGCGGATCGAAGCGGAACGGTTCTTGGCCGAGTACGCCAACTTGACCGGGGCTTCGTAGTGAGGCACCAAACGCTTGTAGCTGTTGGTGCCGGGGTTGGTGATCGCGTTCAGGGCACGGGCATGCTTGATGATGCCGCCGATGTAGAACAAGGCGAATTCAGACAAACCAGCGTAGCCATTGCCGGCGAACAGGTTTTTGCCGTCTTTCCAGATAGACTGGTGAACGTGCATGCCGGAGCCGTTGTCGCCCGCGTATGGCTTGGGCATGAAGGTGGCGGTTTTGCCATAGGCATTGGCCACGTTGTGAATGACATACTTTTGCAAGAGTGTCCAGTCGGCGCGTTCAACCAAAGTGGAAAAACGTGTGCCGATTTCGCACTGGCCGGCACCCGCCACTTCGGGGTGGTGCACTTCGACCGGGATGCCCACGGATTCGAGAATCAGGGACATTTCGCTGCGCATGTCGTGCGTGCTGTCGACAGGAGGCACGGGGAAGTAGCCGCCCTTGACGCGAGGACGGTGACCGGAGTTGCCGCCTTCGATTTTCGTGCCGCTGTTCCATGGGCCTTCGGCTTCGTCGATGGCGTAGAAGGTGTTGTTCGGCTCGGTGCTCCAACGCACGTCGTCGAACAAGAAGAATTCGGGTTCTGGACCGAAGTAGGCGGTGTCGCCCAAGCCCGATTGCTTGAGGTAAGTCTCGGCGCGCTTGGCGATCGAACGTGGGTCACGCTCGTAAGCTTTGCCGTCTGTGGGTTCGATCACGTCGCAGATCAAAACCAGAGTGACTTCTTCAAAGAAGGGGTCAATGATGGCGCTGTTGGCGTCAGGGATCAACAACATGTCCGAAGCTTCAATGCCTTTCCAGCCCGCAATCGAAGAGCCGTCAAACGCTTGACCGTCTTCGAACTTGCTCTCGTCAAACTGCGACACGGGCGCAGTGATGTGCTGCCATTTGCCACGGGTATCGGTGAAACGAAAGTCAATGAACTTGACTTCGTTCTCTTTCACCATCTTCATCACGTCTGCGACGGTCTTGGCCATCAAATTCTCCTGAATGGAAAGGGGTTAAAAAGCTTGCTTGCAGGTCTTGCAGTTTCTGTGCCAACTTGGCCGCCACCACGTCACCCAACAACCCGTGATTGTGCCCTGAGCCGCCCCGAGTGGGTTCGGGCTCTGCATAAAAAAGGACGTCAGCGCCCCTGACATGGGCCATGGCAATGCACTTTTATGGTGCAATTTTGCATTATTTTGGTGCAATCAGGCCTGACGCACCAATTCGGGGCCGTAATCCAGGGTGAAAGCCTTAAGACCTTCTCGCAAGTCAGCATAAGCGGCCTCGGCAGGGGTCGGTTCGCCCTTGACCCCCAATTCAATGTGACGGCCCCATTGCGGATGGTCCACGCTGGGCAGGCTGAACACCTTCACGCCCGGGTGCGCAGATTCGATGGACTCCATGAGTGGCGTCAAGGTGGCTTCCATCGCACCCAAAACGATCACCGACTTCTCCACATAGGCGTTTTGACGGAAATAGACGCTGTACTGCGCGTCCAGCACCGAGGCGATCATGGGCCAGGCCATCACCGGGAAACCCGGTACAAAGTGCACCGCCCCGCCGCCCTGGCCCCGGCAGCTGAAGCCGGGAATTTTGTTGTACGGGTTGCGAATGATGTCTGCGCCCGCAGGGAAAGTGCCCATGTTCAAGCGATGGATGTTGTCGGGGCGGTCTGGATCGTAAGCCACGCCCTGCTCTTTGGCGGTGTCTTGCATGCGCTCTTGTATCAACAGCTTGGCCTCGGGGTGCAAAGCCAGCGGGACGTCCAAGGCTTTGCCCGCACATTGTCGCGTGTGGTCATCGGGCGTCGCACCAATGCCGCCACAGCTGAACACCACATCGGCTGATTCAAAAGCCCGTTTCAAGGTCGACGTGATGCGTTCAGGCGAATCCCCCACATACTCGGCCCAAGCCAAGGTCAAGCCACGCTCGTTCAGCAGTTCGATGACTTTGGGCATGTGCTTGTCCTGGCGTTTGCCAGACATGATTTCGTCGCCAATGATGATCAGGCCAAAGGTGGGGGGCGTATGGGAAGTCATGGATTCAGGATAATGGAATGGGAGTCAAAAAAGTCGCACGCATGCCCAACGGTCAGGCGCTCGTGCGCGGCACCACATCGGTGACGCTGTCCGATTTGGCCTGAGGGTCCGCACCGAGCCGGGCTGCCGTGTGGGGTGAAGCGGCGGTGTCTGAGGGCGGCACAGCGTCCAACACCTCATCCACCGAAGCGCTTAGGGGCTCTGCACGCAAGGCTTGCAAAGCCGACAGCGCATAGTGCGCAAACCACAAAGAGGAAAACGCAAACACCAAGGTGTAAATCCAGATGGCCACAGGCACCAAAATCACAAAAGCCGCTGCAAACAAGGCACCTGAGGCCCACACCAAACTCGGCGCAGCGCCCATGAGCCCGGTGATCACCCCCATGCTCAAAAAACCCATGCGGTAGCGGGCCATGAGGGTCTCGCGCTCATCGGTGCTGGCAAATTCGGCCAGCACATCAAAGGCCATGACCCGGTAAGTGAGCCAACCCCAGATGAAGGCGGGCAGCAACAAGGCCAGCGGCGGCACCAGCCACATGGGCAAGGTGAGCACCAACGCACCCAGCGCCAGCAGCAGCGAGAAAAAGGTCCACCACAAACCCATGAGCAAACTGCCCCCTTGCTTGCGCTGCAACCCCCCAAATCGCCGCTCGGCCACCAAACGGGTGAGGGCCGGCGTCATCAAAAACGACACCGCCAACAAGGAGGCCACCACCACCAGGGGTGTGAAAGAAAAGATGACGAGCAAGGGCGCCACAACGGTTTTCAGATTGGGCAATCCCACCCCTTCCAGCCAGCGCCAAACCCAGGCCAGCCCCGCACTGTCATCGAGCCAGCCACGCACAAATGTGATGGCCGTGTCCCAATACAAATAGCCCAGCAGCCAGGACACGGCCACGATCAGCACCAAGGGTAAAACCGACAAACCGATCACCCGGGGGTACAGGCAATAGATGGCCGCGCGCCAAAAGGAGTCGATCAGGAGTTTCATGGGTGAAAGCTTAACAGTCAGGCGTGTCCGCAACTCAGAGGGACACCCTCAAGCCCTGCCCATCAACCGCAGCACCCCTTGCCACTGTTGCGCCCAAAAACCCTGCCCATAGTCTCGGCCCTGCTCCACCTGATCCCGCACGCCTGTAGGGTCGTAACGTTGCTGAAAATCGGCTGTCCCAAACAACTGGTCCCACCAAGGCAGCAGCACGCCAAAGTTGCAGCCACCCAAGACTTTTCGGTCTTGCCTGTCGAACTCATGACCGATGCCAATGCTGTGGTGCCTGCGGTGAAAACGTGGGCTGACCCACAGCCGCTCACCAATCGGGCCAAACCACATGCGCACATTGGCGTGCTGGAAGCTCTCGCTCAATTGTCCGATGGCCACCAGCGCCACGAACTGGCCTGGCCCGACCCCGATGAGCAAAGCAAGGGCCGAAACGACCACACTGGTCAGCATGTCGTCCAACAGGTGATTGCGGTTATCGCTCCACATGCTCATCTGGCGCTGCGCATGGTGCAAGGAGTGCAAGGCCCACCAAGCGCTGGACTGGTGCTGCGCCCGGTGAATGGCGTAGTTCACGAAATCAAAAACCACCAGGTACAGCACGAAACTGACCCAGGCCACATCGGTGACACCGGGCCACACGCTGTCCAAATGGAAGGTGGGCCAGCCTTGGCTGCGCAAGACGCCCCAACCCTGTTCCAAAGCGAAGTCGAGCGTGAAAAACATGCCCAATTTGAACAAGCCCAAACGGTGAATGAGTGTGTACAACACATCCACCCCAAGCGCTTGACGGTCTTTTTGCGACTCGGCGGGCCACAGGCGTTGCATTGGGCCGATCACCGTGACCATGACCGCGATTTGCAGCAAACCCACAACCACCCACCCCGCGCCCTCATAAGCCTTTTCCAGCAAATGACCATGCCCCAGAGCAAAGGCGATGGGCTGCAAAACACTTTCAAACAGCGCTTGCTGGAGACCCTCAAAAGTTTCGATCAGAAAATTCATGCCTTCATTGTCTCGAATCCGGCAAAACCGAAGGCGACTGAAGGGTCAAGGGACGTTGGCGAATCCAGTCGCGGTAAGCCGGATGCTCTCGCAAAGTGGCAAAGCACAAGCCGCGCGCCTTCAGACCCACGATCAAGGGCTCCAAGACGGCGGGTGCCCAAGGGTCTTGGCGCGACCAAATGCCCAGATGCGCCATCAAGATATCGCCAGCACGGATGTTCTTGAGCGCCTTTTGCAGCAGCTGTGCGTTGGGGTACGCGCCGCTGGGCAACTCATCGCCCAAAAAACCCGCATCGGCCCAGCCCACATGGGCAAAACCGCATTGCTGCGCCGCTTCGATCAGGCGCGGGGAGGTTTTACCGCCCGGGGCCCGAAACAGCGGCAACGGGGCTTGACCTGTGAGCACCTGCAAGCGCTGGGCGGCCTGTCGCAAGTTATCGCAATAGTCTTTCGCCGTCCAAATCAGGTTCTGGCCGGCCTGCAAACCCGCGCTGGGACGGATGCGAAATTTCTGCACAGCCCCGGAATGGGGCCCCTCTTGCAGGTCGGCACGCCAGTAAGCATGGTCCCATGTGTGGGATGCAAAGGCATGGCCTTCCGCGCCGCGCGCAGCCCACCAGGGTGCCCAGTACTCACCCAAAGTGCCGTCCCCCACCCGGGTTTTTTCTTGCGCCGCAAAAAAGGTGACTTGGACCTGGTGACGCTGAAGCACCTCGGCCATCAGGGGCGCCACGCCCATGTGTCCCGTGTCCAGGGTGAGGTAAACCGGCTTGTCACACAAAGCCGCGGACACAGCGGTGCTGCCCCCGCACAGCACCATGGCCATCAGGCCGGGCCAGGTTTCAATGGCGCGGCGCATGGTCCAGTGTCCACACCCCATGGGGCGATTTACCCACACGGACTTGTCGCACCACTTTGCGCGTGGCGATGTCGATCACCGTGAGTTTTCTGGCCCAACGCGAGGCCACCAAGATCGTTTTGCCATCGGCCGTGATGTCCATGCAATCCGGACCGGAGGGGCCCGGGAACTGCGCCACCACGCTCATGCTCTGGTAATCGATCTGGCTGATTGTGTTGCTCACCCGGTTGCTGACCATGACATGGCGTTGGTCTCCCAGCGCCCGAAAGGCATGTGCGCCCTTGCCTGTGGGGATTTTTTTGACCAGTTGGGGCTGTTTGCCTGCAATGTCGTAAACCTCCACGCCATCCCCGCCCGTCAGGCCCACCAGCAAAAATTTGTCGTCTGGGGTGCCAAACACATCGGCAGGCACAGCACCCACAGGAGAGCGTGACCGCAGCGTCTGCGTGCCCAAATCAATGGCCACAACCTCGTTGCTGTCTTGCATGGTCACCCAAGCCACCTGGCTTTTGCTGTCGATCCACAAATGGCTGGGCGTTTGACCCGTGGGGATGCGCTTGACCAAAGCCGCGTTGTGTCCGTCCCAACGGTAAATGTCCACATGGTTCAGGCGGTTGGCGGCGATCACCAGCCATTTCATGTCGGGTGAAAAACGCAGGTGGTAGGGGTCCAGAATACCGGTGACCGTTCGCTGCACCTGGGCGGTGCGGGGGTCGATAAAGGTCAAGGAATCGCTCATGGCATTGGCCACGATGACCGACTTTTCATCGGGCGTGAGGTACAAATGGTGGGGCTCTTTGCCCGTGGGGATGCGTTTTTTCTCCGTCCAGGTGACGGTGTCGATCACACTGACGTTGCCGTCCAAAGAATTGAGTACAAAAACAGGGGCTTGTGCCTTCGCTGCCAGCGTTTGGAAACTGCAAGCCATCAAAACGAACAACCGAACAACAAAACGCAAATAATTCACAAAAACGCCTTCAAAATCACTGCTAAGTGTAATCGCCACTTTTGTCTATTCCATGCCATACCCTGTTTCCACCGTGGTTGTTAAAAACCAAAATTTGGAGGTCTTGCACCTGCCCAGACACTCGACGGGCCACAGCCCAAACACTTTGGTCTTTTTGCACGAAGGTTTGGGCAGCGTGGCCCTGTGGCGCGACTGGCCGGCCCAGTTGTGCCAGCAGCTTGGCTGTGAAGCCTGGGTTTATTCAAGAAGGGGTTATGGTCAATCCGAGCCCGTGCCCGATGTGCGCGGGCCGTCACGCTTGGTGGGCGAGTCCAGTCAGCGCCAAGGTCGTTTATTGCCCGACTACATGCACCACGAAGCGCTGGAAGTTCTGCCCGCCTTGCTGCAGAGCCTGGGCATTGAAAGACCTGTGTTGCTGGGCCACTCGGATGGCGGCACCATCGCGCTGATTCACGCCAGCCGTTTTGAAGTGGCGGGCTGCGTGGTCATGGCACCCCATGTCATGGTGGAAGACTTGTCCATTCAAGCCATCATCGCCGCCAAGAACGCTTACGAAAATGGCCCCCTGCGCCAACGCTTGGCCCCTTTCCACGCGGATGTGGACAGTGCGTTTTGGCAGTGGAATGATGTCTGGCTGAGCGAGGCCTTTCGCAGTTTCGACATTCGGCCTGAACTGCGGGGCATTTCAGCGCCCTTGCTGGCCATTCAGGGAGAAACAGATCCTTATGGCACGATGGCGCAGATCGACGATCTGGCGCTCGAGCTACCCCATGCGCAGTTGCTCAAACTCGCCGATTGCGGCCACTCGCCTCACCGCGATCAGCCCAAGCTCGTGGCACAGGCCGTGCAGAACTTCATTGAGCAGCTTTAGGGCTTGAGCAAGGCCAAGTCTTCGTCGGTCAACCAGCGCCAATAGCCGGGGGCCAAATCGTTCAAAACCAGACCGCCGATTTGCGAACGGTGCAGCCCCTCGACTCGGTTGCCCACCGCCGCCAACATGCGCTTGACCTGATGGTATTTGCCTTCGGTCAACGTCAGCTTCAGATGCATCTCACTCACCGCCTCGCAGGCGGCGGCTTTCACCGGCTTGGGGTCATCGTCCAGCACCACGCCGCCAAGCAACTTGTCCACCATCTCGGGGGTGACCGGGTGCTTGGTGGTGACCTCGTACACCTTGGGCACATGGTGTTTGGGTGAGCTCATCTTGTGGATGAACTGGCCGTCGTCGGTCAGCAGCAACAAACCCGTGGTGTCTTGGTCCAAGCGGCCCACAGCCTGCACACCCTGCACCGCCGCTTTTTGAGGGCGCTGGCGCAAAGGCGCGGGCAGCAAGGTGTAAATGCTCGGCCAGGTCGAGGGCTTTTGCGAACACTCAGTGCCTGTGGGCTTGTTCAGCAGCACATACGCGTGCTCTTTGAAAGGCCACTCGGTGCCTTGCACCGTGAAGTGCAGGCCCTGCAAGTCAAAAAATTCACCCGAATCGGTGACCGTTTTACCCTGTACTTGCACATGGCCTTGCTGCACCAGTCCGGCACAGACGCGGCGGGTGCCAAAACCCTGGCTGTACAGAATGTCTTCCAGGCGCATGGGTTTGAGAGATTTGGCTTTCATGGGGCATGATTGTCGCCGCGAAACCACCCTGTCATTCAGGATTTGGCATACCGACATTTGCAGGAGACACGGCCGATGAGCACAGCCCTTGACACCCTCAACCGCATGAACGATGCCTTGGCGAACTGCCGCCTTGGCGCTTTGCCGCAACAGGACATGCTCCGGCTGTGGCGACGCGAAGCGGCCAGCCTGCCCTTGCCCGAAAAATTCAGCACCGTGCTCAATGATTTGCTCGACCGCATCGAGTCCAGCGCCTTGTTCAGCGGGGAAAGCTGCTCTTTCAGCCAGGAAGGTCTTTTTGACAACCTGCAACTGTGGGCCGATAAAGCGCGGGCTCAGCTCAACTGACGCCCGCCCTCTCCCAACGACAACGGGCCACTAAGGGCCCGTTGTTTTGTGCAAAGCGGCGGATTACTTCAAGGCCTTGAAACGCACGCGCTTGGGCTTGGCACCCTCTTCGCCCAAACGCTTTTTCTTGTCGGCTTCGTATTCTTGGTAGTTGCCGTCAAAGAACACCCACTGGCTATCGCCTTCGGCGGCCAAAATGTGCGTGGCAATGCGGTCCAGGAACCAGCGGTCGTGGCTGATGACCATGATGGAGCCCGCAAATTCCAGCAGCGCGTCTTCCAGCGCCCGCAGGGTTTCCACGTCCAGATCGTTGGAGGGCTCGTCCAGCAGCAGCACGTTGCCGCCTTCGATCAAGGTTTTGGCCAGGTGCAAACGACCCCGCTCACCGCCCGACAGCATGCCGACCTTCTTTTGCTGGTCGCCACCATTGAAGTTGAAGCGGCCGCAATAGGCACGGCTGGCCATCTGGAATTTGCCGACGTTGATGATGTCCAGACCACCCGAAACGTCTTCCCACACGGTCTTGTTGTTGTCCAGGTCGTCGCGGTTTTGGTCCACAAAGGCCATGCGCACGGTCTGGCCAATCGTGACTTCCCCGCTGTCGGGTTGCTCTTTGCCCGCGATCAGTTTGAACAGGGTTGATTTGCCCGCACCGTTCGGGCCGATGATGCCGACGATCGCGCCCGCAGGCACCTTGAAGCTCAGGTTGTCGATCAGCAAACGGTCGCCAAAGGACTTGCTGACGTTCTTGAATTCGAACACTTCATTGCCCAAGCGCTCGGCCACAGGGATGAAAATTTCCTGTGTCTCGTTGCGCTTTTGGTATTCGTGGTCCGACAGCTCCTCGAAACGGGCCAAACGGGCCTTGCTTTTGGCCTGACGGCCTTTGGGGTTGGCACGCGCCCACTCCAATTCTTTCTTCATGGCCTTGGAGCGGGCATCTTCGGTGCGCTGCTCGGTGGCCAAACGGGCGTCTTTTTGCTCCAGCCAGCTGGAGTAGTTGCCCTTGTAAGGAATGCCGGAGCCCCGGTCGAGTTCCAAAATCCACTCGGCCGCGTTGTCCAGGAAATAACGGTCGTGGGTGATGGCCACCACGGTGCCCGAAAAACGCTGCAAGAACAACTCCAGCCAGTCCACCGATTCGGCGTCCAAGTGGTTGGTGGGTTCGTCGAGCAGCAGCATATCGGGGCGCGACAGCAGCAAGCGGCACAATGCCACACGGCGTTTTTCGCCGCCCGACAACTTGCCGATGATGGCGTCCCATGCTGGCAGGCGCAGCGCGTCGGCCGCGATTTCGAGCTGGTGCTCTGAGGCGTCGCCAGCGGTGGAGATGATGGCTTCGAGCTGGGCCTGCTCGGCGGCCAGAGCGTCAAAGTCAGCGTCTTCTTCGGCGTAGGCGGCGTAGACCTCTTCCAAGCGGGCTTGCGCCGCCTTGACTTCGCCCATGCCACTTTCCACCGCTTCGCGCACGGTTTGCTCAGGGTCCATCACCGGCTCTTGGGGCAGGTATCCGATCTTCAGGCCCGCCATCGGGATGGCTTCGCCTTCGATCTCTTTGTCTATGCCCGCCATGATCTTGAGCAGGGTGGACTTGCCCGAACCGTTGGTGCCCAACACGCCGATCTTGGCACCAGGAAAGAACGACAGGGAGATGTCTTTGAGAATGTGACGCTTGGGCGGCACGATCTTGCCGACCCGGTTCATCGAAAATACGTATTGAGCCATGAATAACTACCTGAAAAAATACCAATAAGGGCGCATTATCCCCGCTTGGCGTGACGCACCCCAAATGCGCATCGCCCGAAGGCAGTGCGCCTACAACTCTCGGCCTGTCTGCTGGCCAGGCCGTGCCGAAAACTGCACCAGGCTGTCCATGGCCTCAATCAGCACACTGGCGTTGCGGCGGCCATAGACCTCGGCCTTGAGCCACACGCACTCGGCTTCCAGCAGATCCTGCGAAGCCAAACTGCACCACCAAACCCGCCCTTCACCGTCCCAGCGGTAGCCCCGGGCCTTGAGCTTGTCTTTGGACTCGAAGGGTGCCCCAGTGGCCCGGAGTTTGTAACGGGTCTGCCCGGCCCCGGCCAGCAAACGGGCCAAGCCGGTCTGCCCATCGGTCAGCGGCGCAGAGAGCACCTGCAAAAGCGCATGGCAGTCCACCTGCGCTCGGTGCGCGTCGTAAAACCAGCCGCGCTCGGTTGCCAAAAACTCCAGCTTGGCCGAGCCGCTGCCCTCTTTCTTCCAGTCGATGCCCTGAAACGAGCAGCCCCAAGCCTTGCGTGCAAAAACCGGGAAACGTGCCTCGACAAACGGACGGTCAAACCCGGCGTTGTGCGCCACGATCAGATCGGCCTGCTCCACCAACGCAGCCACTGCGGCATCGTCGATGCGCAAACCCTTGACCATGCTGTCGTCAATGCCCGTGATATCGGTGATTTGGGGAGGGATCGGCTTGCCCGGGTCTTCAAACGATTCGTAAATGGTGACTGGCCCTACGGGCAAACCTGTGGCCAAGTCCACCAACACCGACAGCATGGCCAACTCGATGATGTTTTCGTTCTTGCTGTCCAAACCGGTGGTTTCGGTGTCCAGCACGATCACCCGCTGCGTGGCCTGCCCATTGACAGGCCCGTAATCGGTGTGCGGCACCAAACGGCGCAACACACGAAAGTCGGGGTGTTCCGCCAAGGTTTGGGCCATGGCTTCGGGGTCGGTGGCCTCTGAAGAAGCCACCACTGAGGCCGGGGTGTTGACAGGCTTCAGAGCCTTGATGGACTGGGCTGCTTGTTCAGCAGATTCGGCTTCGAAGCCGAAAAAACTCATCTGGTCTGTTTTGCTCATAAGCCGAGATTAAACCGCGTCTGCAAGAGGGCGCGCTGCTTCGCACGTCAGAAAACTCCGGCGATTGACAGCGCCATCACCCATCCCGCTCAGTCGAGCTTGATGCCCAAATCCACCGCCAGCTTGATCCAGACAGGCACTTCAGCTTCCCAGTCTTTGCGGGTGCCCGCCAGGTTTTTGGGTTTGTTGGGAATGGCGAAGGTCTCGCGCACCTTGGCCGCTTTGTCGGTGTTGGACCAGGCCACGGCTTCGTCGGCCAGCAGTTTCAACACCGCTTCAGGCGTTCCAGCTGGCGCGACCAAGGGCAAACCACCTTCCAGCGTGACCAGTTTGGCGGTGTCGCCTTGCTCCATGAGGGTGGGCACGTTGGGCAGTTTGGGCGAACGGTAGCTGCCGGTCACGCCAATGGGTCGCACCCCGCGGCTGGCCACGGCGTTGAAGGCCAAGTAGCTGCCGATGGCAATTTGCGATTGGCCCGAAGCCACGTCGAGCCACATGGGCGCTTCACCCCGGTAGTGCACCGACTGGATTTGGGTACCGTGCACCCGATTGGTCTGGTCGGCCACCATGTGCGGGTAAGAACCGGGGGCGTAGGTGCCCATGGACACCGGGTTTTTCTTGGCCCAAGCCACAAATTCGGCCATGTTGTTGGCCGGGATTTTCTCGTTGATGCCCACCACCAAAGGGCCCGATGGGAACACGGTGACCGGCGTCAGGTCTTTGTCGAGGTTGTAGGGCAGCTTGGAATACAAGATGCGGTTTTGCCAAAAAGTGCCCGAGGTGCTCATGACCAGGGTGTAACCATCGGCGGGCGACTTGGCCGCCGCATCGATGCCAATGATGGCCCCGGCACCGGGCTTGTTGTCGATGACCACCGGCACGCCCAGCTTGG
>NZ_CAMBNZ010000065.1 GCF_945869175.1 Limnohabitans sp. Rim8
GAGAGCATGGCATGGCCGGCGTAATCGTAAGCACTCAGGGGCTCTTCCAACCAAACCAAACCCAATTCATCGAGTTGGCGTCCGGCCCGCAACGCAGTGGTGAAGTCCCACTGTTGGTTGGCATCTGCCATCATCGGCACGTCTTCGCCCACATGTTCTCTGACCGCCCGCACGCGTGCGATGTCAAGCTTCAAATCAGGCTGACCTACTTTCAGCTTGATGCCACCGAGGCCAAGAGCAAGCGACCGGTCAACATTGCGCAACACCTCGTCCAGTGAAGACGACAGATAACCTCCTGACGTGTTGTAGCAGGGCACATCGTTGCGGTGAGCACCGAGCAACTTGCCGATGGATTTTCCGGCACGCTTGGCTTTCAAGTCCCACAGGGCCACATCGAAGGCGGCAATGGCTTGCGCGGTGACACCGGTACGCGCTACAGATGCGCCAAGCCATGCCATCTTCTCCCAAAGACGTCCAATGTCGTCCGGATCCTCACCGATCAACTCCCCCGCAATGTCCTTGGCATGTGCCAGCATGGCATGCCCCCCAGCCCGCAGGGAGTAGCTGAAGCCGAAACCCTTCTCCCCGTGGCGGGTCTCAATTTCTGCGAGCAGAAGATCAACATGGGTCAGGGGTTTTTGACGTCCGGTCGATACCTTTGCATCGCTCACAGCTTGTGGCAACGGTACTCGACATAGCGAGACTTCAACGTTTTGGATAGGGTCTATGTTCATAAAGTTTTCGGATCGCGCCGAAGCCGGCGGCGTTAAAGTTGCCGCTGGCGTCGAAGTCCGTCACCGGGAAGGACAGCAGGCCAGAGGACATGACTTGTTGGAGGTCTTGTTGAGAGCCGTTCATGCTGAGTGGCTTGCGTTGGTCGGGTGCTGAGTTATTCAGCCTTGATGCCAGCGGCTTTGATCACATCGGCCCATTTCGCGACTTCGGCTTTCTGGTACTCGCCCAGTTCGGCAGGTGTCATGGTGGACGGCACCATGCCAAACCCTTTCAGTCGCGCTTGCAACTCGGGTGTGGCAACGATCTTCATGATCTCGGCGTGCAGTCGGTCGACAATGGGCTGCGGTGTCCCAGCGGGTGCGAACACGGCTTGCCAAGAACCCATGTCGAACCCGCGCTGGCCGGCCTCGGCGATGGTGGGCACCTCGGGCAGAGACTCCAGCCGCTTGGAACTGGTCACGACGATGGGGCGCAACCGTCCCGCCTGGATGTGTGGGCCCACCACCAGTGACGTGTCGAACATCATGTCGACTTGATTACCGAGCAATGCCTGAACGGCAGGACCAGAGCCTCGGAAGGGAACGTGGGTGAACTTCACGCCCGTCTGATGAGCCAGCAATTCCATGGCCATGTGCGGGGAGGTGCCGATGCCTGCCGAAGCCGAAGTCATGCCGCCGTTTTTGGCCTTGCTGGCGGCCAGAACCTCATTCAGCGTTTTGTGAGGACTGGACGCCGGGACGGCCAATACCAGCGGACCTGATCCCAGCATGGCAATGGGCGCGAAGGACTTCACCGGATCGTACCCAATGGGGTTGGGATACAGGCTAATGTTGATGGCGTGTGAGCTGATGGTGCCACCCAGGATGGTGAAACCATCGGCAGGCA
Organism: Limnohabitans sp. Rim8; assembly: GCF_945869175.1. Taxonomy (GTDB): domain Bacteria; phylum Pseudomonadota; class Gammaproteobacteria; order Burkholderiales; family Burkholderiaceae_C; genus Limnohabitans_A. The sequence goes on from NZ_CAMBNZ010000065.1 coordinate 1,621, forward strand.
CACGGGCGACAGCCGCCGAACCAACGCTACCACCGGCACCGGCTTTGTTGTCAATCACCACTTGGGTGCCCAGCGCAGTGGCGAGCGCTGGGGCAATCACGCGGGCCAACGTATCGGTGTTGCCACCAGGCGCAAATGGCACCACGTAAGTGATGGGCTTGGCCGTTGGCCAGCCGCTTTGGGCCGAGGCGGGCTGGATGGCAAATGCTGCTGCGAGCAAGGCGGTGCCGGTGGCAAATGTTTTGCGAATCAGGGTGCGGCGTTGCATGGAGTGTCTCCTTGGGCTGGGTGGATGGGAAATTGGCGTGGTGGGTGAGAAAGCATTTTTAAAAACGCGGCTGCTTGCCAGTGAAGGCGGGAGCGTACTTGCGCATCTGGGCCAGGTCGTCGCGGTGGCGGATGGATGTGTTCAGGTAGTTGTCGTGCAGGCGCGCCAGGGCTTCACGGTCCAGCGTCACGCCCAAGCCGGGGGTGCGGGTCACACGCAAGCTGCCGTTTTCAAACCTCATGCGGCCGCCCTGCACCACCTCGTCGTCCTGCCAGGGGTAGTGGGTGTCGCAGGCATAGGACAGCTGGGGCACCGAAGCGGCCAGGTGGGTCATCGCCATCAGACTAATACCCAGGTGCGAGTTGGAGTGCATCGACACGCCCAGGCCGAAGGTCTGGCACATCGTGGCCAGACGTTGGGTGGCGCGCATACCGCCCCAGTAGTGGTGGTCGGACAGCACAATCTTGACCGGGCAGCCCATCTCTACGTTGCGGCGGAATTCCTTCAGGTCGGTGACCACCATGTTGGTGGCCAGCGGCACCTCGCACTGCCGGGCGACCTCGGCCATGCCTTCCAGGCCCGGGGCAGGGTCTTCGCAGTACTCCAGTACGCCACGCAGTTGCTCAACCACCTTGAGGCTGGTGGCCACGGTCCAGTTGGCATTGGGGTCGATGCGCAGTGGCGCACCCGGAAAAGCTTTGGCCAGCGCCAGCAGGGCTTGCACCTCTTGCTCAGGCGGCAAGGCTCCGGCCTTGAGCTTGATGCTTTTGAAACCGTATGTCACGATCATTTGGCGCGCTTGCGCCACCATCTGCTCGGGCGTGAGACCCTCACCCCAAGGGTCTGCCGCATCAGGCTGGCCGATGTGCTGGCCGTATTTGAAGAACAAGTAAGCACTGAAGGGCACCGCATCGCGTGCCGCACCACCCAACACATCCACGATCGGGGCACCGGCCAGCTGTCCCTGCAAATCGAGCATGGCCACTTCAAAAGCGCTGATGACTTTGGCCACATTTTTGGACACATGGGTGCCGGGAGCCAGCGAAATCTGCTCACCCAAAAACTCAGACCCGGTTTGGCCAGGGGCCACCAAAGCGGCCACGCGGGTTTCCATGGTGTTCAGGTCCCAGGGCGACAAACCTTGCAGGGCCGGTGCCGCCTTGGACAGCACCTCCAGCATGGACAAATCGCCATAAGTCTCGTTGATGCCCACACGCCCGCAAGCGGTTTCGATCTCGATGATCGAGCGCAACGCCCAAGGCTCATGGATGCCCGCCGCGTTGAGCAGCGGCGGATCACGGAACGCGATGGGCGTGATGCGAACATGGCGGATGGCAAGGGGCATCACAAAGCTACGGGTCCTGGTTCACCAAAAAAGGGCTGGGGTCTGCGATGTTCTGATACATTGCTTTCAATGCTTGTTGTGATCAGTTGTCGTACAAGTTGATTGTGAGAGCCCTCCGTCCAAACTGGAATGCGTATTTACCCGATGAACACCCCGGAAGTCGCCCCCGAAAAGCGCAAATCGCGCAGCCTGACCTACGAACTGGTCGATCAGCTGAGCGCAGACATACAAAACGGCAGTCTGCAAAGTGGCCAGAAATTACCCACCGAAGCGGCCATCATGGAGCGCTTTGGCGTGAGCCGCACGGTGGTGCGCGAAGCGATTTCCAAACTGCAGGCTGCCAGCCTGGTGGAGACACGCCACGGCATTGGCACTTTTGTGCTGGCGCAATCCGAATCCCCGTCATTTCGCGTCAACCCCAGCCAGCTGAGTACCCTGCACGATGTGATCGCCCTGCTCGAATTGCGCATCAGCATCGAGACCGAAGCCGCAGCACTGGCCGCTGTGCGCCGCACCGAAGCCAATTTGAGCGTGATGCAAGAAGCCATGAACGCGTTTGCCGGGGCCATAGAAGAAGGCCGCGACGCCATTGCTGCCGACTTTCAGTTTCACCACGAAATCGCCCGTGCCACCCAAAACCACCACTTCGCCGACATGATGAATTCGCTGGGATCGCAATCCATCCCGCGCGCACGGCTGGAAACCTCCCCCACGGTAGACCTCACGCGCCTGGCCTATTTGCGGCGCGTGCACCAGGAGCACGAAAACATCTTCAACGCCATCGTCGCCCAAGACGCTGAGTCAGCACGCGCTGCCATGCGCACCCACCTGTCCAACAGCCGCGATCGGCACAAAAAAGGCGCTTCGAGTCACCACTGACACGTTCGCCAAGGGTTAACACGCATCTCACCCTGCGGGTTTAAGTTGTACGATGTCTGTTCAACCAAACGCGATTTTTTCATGCCCCAGTCCTTCTCCACCCCTGTTGTCACCCGCATGCAGGTGGTCCCTGTGGCGGGCCACGACGGCATGCTGATGAACCTCAGCGGCGCCCACGGCCCTTTTTTCACCCGCAACATCGTTATCCTGACGGACTCCTCGGGACACACCGGCCTGGGCGAAGTGCCCGGCGGCGAAAAAATCCGCCAGACCCTGGAAGACGCACGCACCTTGGTCGAAGGCCAGCCGGTTGGGCAATACAACGCTGTCTTGCAAGCCATGCGCCAAAAGTTTGCCGACCGCGACAGCGGTGGCCGGGGCCAACAGACTTTTGACCTGCGCATCACCATCCATGCCGTCACGGCCGTTGAAAGCGCGCTGCTGGATCTGCTGGGCCAGCACCTGAACGTGCCGTTGTGCGCCCTGCTGGGCGAAGGCCAACAGCGCAGCCGCGTGCAAATGCTGGGCTACTTGTTTTATGTGGGCGATCGCCAGCAGACCGACCTGCCCTACCCCAGTGAACCGGATCAGGCCGACAACTGGCTGCGCCTGCGCCACGAAAAAGCCATGACCGCCGACGCGGTGGTGCGCCTGGCCGAAGCGGCGCAGGCGCGCTACGGTTTTCAGGATTTCAAGCTCAAAGGCGGCGTGCTGCGCGGCGAAGAAGAAGTCGAAGCCGTGGTGGCCCTGCACGAGCGTTTTCCCAAAGCGCGCATCACACTCGACCCGAACGGCGGCTGGCTGCTCAAAGAAGCGATTCGCCTTTTGCGCGACCACCGCAGCACCATGGCCTATGCCGAAGACCCGTGCGGCGCAGAAGGCGTGTTCTCGGGCCGCGAAGTCATGGCCGAGTTCCGCCGCGCCACGGGCTTGCTCACGGCCACCAACATGGTGGCCACCGACTGGCGCGAGATGGCCCACAGCATCCAGCTGCAGTCGGTCGACATTCCGCTGGCCGACCCGCATTTTTGGACTTTGCAAGGCTCGGTGCGTGTGGCCCAGTTGTGCCAGATGTACGACCTGACATGGGGCTCTCACTCCAACAACCACTTCGACATTTCGCTGGCCATGTTCACCCAATGCGCCGCTGCTGCACCCGGCAAGGTCACGGCCATCGACACGCATTGGATCTGGCAAGACGGCCAGTTCCTCACCCAAAACCCGCTGCAAATCAAGGATGGCTACGTCGATGTACCGGCCAAACCCGGTCTGGGCATCGAGGTGGACATGGATGCGGTGATAAAAGCGAACCAGCTTTACCAGCAGCACGGCCTGGACGCACGCGATGACGCCATCGCCATGCAATACCTGATCCCCGGCTGGAAGTTCAACAACAAGATGCCTTGCATGGTGCGCTGAGCACTCGGGCCATTCACCTCAAAGGACACATCATGAATCTCGGATTCATTGGCTTGGGCATCATGGGCGCCCCCATGGCTGGACATTTGCTGGCCGGTGGCCACGACGTCTTTGCTTTTTCGCGCAGCGGCGTGCCTGCAGGCGTGCTCGAACAAGGCGCCAAAGCCTGCGCCAGCCCGTCCGAAGTCGCGCAACAAGCCGACATCATCTTCACCATGGTGCCGGACACCCCGCATGTGGCCGATGTGCTGTTTGGCGACAAGGGCATCGCCCAAGGCTTGAAGACATTGACTGCCGGGCCTGAAGGCCGGGTGGGCAAAACCGTGGTGGACATGAGCTCTATTTCACCCATCGCCACCAAAGAGTTCGCAGCCAAGATCAACGCCCTGGGTTGCGACTACCTGGACGCGCCGGTGTCAGGTGGCGAAGTGGGCGCCAAAGCGGCCAGCCTGACCATCATGGTCGGCGGCAGTGAGGCCACCTTCAACAAGGTGCAGCCCCTGTTTGCGCTGATGGGCAAGAACATCACCCTGATCGGTGACAACGGCAGCGGCCAGACCTGCAAGGTGGCCAACCAGATCATCGTGGCGCTCAACATCGAGGCGGTGGGCGAGGCCCTGTTGTTTGCGGCCAAAGCCGGTGCCGACCCCGCCAAAGTGCGCCAAGCGCTGATGGGCGGTTTGGCCACCAGCCGCATTTTGGAGCTGCACGGTGAGCGCATGATCAAGCGCACCTTCAATCCGGGTTTTCGCATCGAGCTGCACCAGAAAGACCTGAACCTGGCCCTCGAAGGCGCCAAGGCCATGGGCCTGAGCCTGCCCAACACCGCCAGCACCCAGCAACTGATGAGCAGCTGCGTGGCCAACGGCGGCGCAGGCTGGGACCACTCCGGCATCGTGCGCGCACTCGAGATCGCCGCCAACTTCCAGATCAGCCCCAACCCCACACCTGCCGCTTGAGGAAACACACCATGGACATGCCCATCAACCATTTCAAACACGCGATCCAGTCCGGTCAAAAGCAGATCGGTCTGTGGTCGCACCTGTGCAGCAACATCAGCACCGAAATCCTGGCGGATTGCGGCTTTGACTGGCTGCTGCTGGACATGGAGCACTCGCCCAACGACTTGACGGAAATCGTGGCGCAGTTGCAAGCCATGAAGGGCAGCCCCACCACGCCAATCGTGCGTCCACCGTGGAACGATATGGTGACCTTCAAACGCTTGCTCGATGTGGGGGTGCAAACCCTGTTGGTGCCCTACATCCAAACCGAAGAAGAAGCGCAACAAGCGGTGTCCTACACCCGTTATCCCCCACACGGCGTGCGCGGCTATGCAGGAGCACCGCGCGCCAGCCACTATGGCCGGGTGAAGGGCTACGCCCAGCACAGCAGCGATGAAATTTGCATGTTGCTGCAAGTCGAAACCGTGCTGGGCCTCAAAAACATCGAAGCCATTGCCAACGTCGACGGTGTAGACGGTGTGTTCATTGGCCCTGGTGATTTGTCGGCGGCGCTTGGCCACTTGGGCAACCCCAAGCACCCCGAAGTGCTCCAGGTCATTGACGAATCCATCGCCCGAATCCGCGCATGCGGCAAAGCAGCTGGCATCCTGACGGGCGACGAAGCCCTGGCCAAACACTATGTGGACCTAGGCTGCCTGTTTGTGGCCGTGGGCGCGGACCAAAACGTGCTGCGCGACAGCGCGACCGCTTTGGCGGGTCGTTTCAAATCCTGAACTCTGGACAAGACATGCTGACCAGCCCCGCCTCGACCCTTCGATTTCCCCGATTGCTGCTCACGGGCGCTGCCGGGTTTCTGGGCCGCGAGTTGCGCCCGCGCCTCAAAACCTATTGTGATGTGCTGCGGCTGAGCGACCGCGCAGATTTGGGAACTGCCAATCCAGGAGAAGAAATTCAGCCCGCAGCGCTGGAAAACAAGGCGCAGGTGCTGAACTTGCTGACCCAAGTCGATGCGGTGGTGCATCTGGGCGGCATCTCCACTGAGCAGCCCTGGGATGACATCCTGGCGGGCAACATCATGGGCATGGCCAACCTGTACGAGGCAGCACGCCTGAAAGGGGTTCAACGCATTGTGTTTGCCAGCTCCAACCACGTCACAGGTTTTTACCGCCAAGACGAAGTGGTCAACACCCGCATGCCCCCCAAGCCCGATGGGTTTTACGGTCTGTCCAAAGCCTTTGGCGAAGACCTGGCCCAAATGTATTGGGACCGCTGGGGCATCGAGACAGTGAGCATCCGCATTGGTTCCTCAACCCCCGAACCCAAAGACCGCCGGATGCTGGCCACATGGCTCAGCCATGATGACCTTGAACGGCTGGTGGTGGCCGCGCTCACCGCCCCCATCGTGGGCCACAGCATCATCTACGGCATGTCGGACAACCAAACCACTTGGTGGGACAACACCCAGGCCCAACACATCGGATACCGGCCACAGGACTCCTCAGACGTTTTCCGTGCTGCCGTTGAAGCCCGCCAGCAACACATTGACCGCCAAGACCCAGCCGCCATCTACCAAGGCGGCGCCTTTGTGAAAGCCACGCCACACGGCTGAGCCCATTGGGAAGCAGGCGCAGAGATCGCAGAGCTCCAAAAATTTCAAACCGCCTGTCCCAAGTTTCACAGCAGCGCTCCAAACCTGCGGCTACGATGGGTGACTTTCTAAAAATTGCCCCATCCAGCAGGAGACTGTCCCATGCCCGTGATCACCAACATCGAAGATTTGCGCGTTATGGCTGAAAAACGCGTGCCGCGCATGTTTTATGACTACGCCGACAGCGGCTCGTGGACCGAGGGCACCTACCGCGCCAACGAAAGCGACTTCCACAAAATCAAACTGCGCCAGCGCGTGGCGGTGAACATGGAAAACCGCAGCACCGCCACGCAAATGGTCGGCATCGACACCAAAATGCCCGTGTGCATCGCCCCCGTGGGCCTCACGGGCATGCAGCACGCCGATGGAGAAATGCACGCCGCCATGGCGGCCAAGAAGTTTGGCATCCCCTTCACCCTGTCGACCATGAGCATCTGCTCCATCGAAGACATCGCGGCCCACACCCAAGCCCCATTTTGGTTTCAGCTTTACATGATGCGCGACCGCGAGGCCATGGCCCGCATGATCGACCGCTGCAAGGCTGCCAACGTGAGCGCCATGGTGCTCACGCTCGATTTGCAAGTCATCGGCCAGCGCCACAAAGACCTCAAAAACGGCCTGTCCGCGCCCCCTCGCCCAACCATCGCCAACATCATCAACCTGATGACCAAACCCCGTTGGTGCTTGGGGATGGCCGGCACCAAACGCCACACCTTTGGCAACCTGGTCGGTCATGTGAAATCGGTGACGAACATGAAATCTCTGGCCTCATGGACCAACGAGCAATTTGACCCAACGCTCAATTGGGAAGACATCGCTTGGGTCAAAAAGCAATGGGGTGGCAAGCTGATCTTAAAGGGCATCATGGACGTGGAAGACGCCAAACTGGCCGTGGCCTGTGGGGCCGATGCGATTGTGGTCAGCAACCACGGCGGTCGCCAACTCGACGGCGCGCCCAGCAGCATCGAAGCCTTGCCCGCCATCGTGGCTGCCGTGGGCAGCCAAATCGAAGTCTGGATGGACGGCGGTATCCGCTCAGGCCAAGACGTGCTCAAAGCCTGGGCGCTGGGCGCCAAAGGCACCATGATTGGCCGCGCCATGGTTTACGGCCTGGGCGCCATGGGCGAAGAAGGCGTGACCAAGGCCCTGCAAATCATCCACAAAGAGTTGGATGTGACCATGGCCTTTTGCGGCCACACCAACATCCAAAACGTCAACACCAACATCTTGCTGCCGGGCACCTTTCCGACAGCTTGACTGCATTGCTACGGCGCATCGCCCACCTTGACATGGACGCGTTTTACGCGTCCTGCGAGTTGCTGCGCTACCCGCAGCTCAAGGGCTTGCCCGTGGTCATTGGTGGTGGCCGCCGCAAAGAAGACGATCTGCTGGCCAAGCTGCAAGCGGCCTACCCCGAGGGCGAATGGACAGAAGACACGTTTGCCGACCGACTCGACCGCATTCCGGTGGGCTTTTTCCCGCGCATTGAGGGCTACACCGGGCGCGGCGTGATCACCACCGCCACCTATGCGGCACGGCAGTTTGGCATCGGATCGGCCATGGGGCTGATGAAAGCCGCCAAGCTCTGCCCGCAGGCCATTTTGTTGCCGGTGGACTTTGACCGTTACCGGCATTTTTCACGCACCTTCAAAAGCATCATTCTGGACATTGCACCCGTGATGCAAGACCGCGGCGTGGACGAGGTCTACATCGACTTCACCGACGTGCCTGGCGGCCAGCGTGAAGGCGGACGGGTGCTGGCCCGCTTGATCCAAAAAAGCATTTTGGACGCCACGGGCCTGACCTGCTCGATGGGTGTGGCTCCCAACAAGTTGATCGCCAAAATGGCCAGCGAATTCAACAAGCCGAACGGCATCTCCATCGTGCACGAGGCCGACCTGCAAACCCTGATCTGGCCACTGGCCAGCCGCAAGATCAACGGCGTGGGCCCCAAGGCAGATGAAAAGCTGAAAAGCTTTGGCATCCACACCATCGGCGATCTGGCAGCGCGTGAACAGCACTGGCTGATTGAAAACTTTGGCAAAAGCTATGGCGCCTGGCTGCATGAAGCGGCTTGGGGTCGCGACGACCGACCGGTGGAAACCGAGAGCGAACCTGTGAGCATGAGCCGCGAAACCACTTTTGAGCGCGACCTGCATGCGATTCGGGACCGCGAAGAACTGGGCGCGGTCTTCACGCGTTTATGCGAACAAGTCGCGGCCGACTTGCAGCGCAAAGGCTACGAAGGCAAGACCATCGGCATCAAGCTGCGGTATGACAACTTCCAGGCCGTCACGCGGGACCAGTCCTTGCCCGGATACACCGCCGATGCCAAACGCATCCGCCATTTGGCTGGGCAATGCCTCAAACGGGTGGACCTGTCACGCCGCCTGCGCTTGCTGGGCGTGCGGGTGGGGTCGCTGGTCAAAGCGGGGACAGCACCTACCGCGGGTGCGTCTTACAGTGAAACCATTGCCAAACCTCCACTCCGAGTGAATGACCATGGACAAACTGAACTGCTTTTCCCTCTCGACTGAAAATCACATTGCCCACCTGGTGCTCAACCGCCCCGAGGCGATGAACACCATGAGCCCCACTTTCTGGCGCGAGCTGCACGAGGTGCTGACCGACATCCACAAAGCAGGCACCGCGCGGGCGCTGGTCATCTCCAGCACGGGCAAACACTTCAGCGCAGGCATGGACTTGCAGACCTTTGGCAGCGCCATCCAAATGGACGACAGCAGCGCCGAGAGCCGCTCGGCGGTATTCGACATGCTGACCGACATGCAGCACACCTTCACCTTGCTCGAAGAATTGCGCATCCCGGTGATTGCAGCCATCCACGGCGGCTGCATTGGCAGTGGTTTGGACATGGTCACCGCCTGCTGTATCCGCTATGCCTCGGCCGACGCCTTCTTTTGCATCCAGGAAATCAACATCGGTTTGGTGGCTGATGTGGGCACCTTGCAACGCCTGCCCAAGCTGCTGCCCATGGCCTTGGTCAAAGAGCTGGCCTACACCGGCCGCCGCCTGAGTGCTGAGAAAGCCCTGGCCCTCGGCTTGGTGAACGAGTTGCTGCCCACCCACGAAGCCACCGTGGCCGCCGCCTTGCAAGCAGCCAAAGAGATCGCCAGCAAACCACCTGTGGCCATCTGGGGCACCAAGCAGGTGCTGCACTACGCCCGCGACCACAGCACGGAAGACAGCCTGCGCCACATGGGCTGGTTGCAAGGCGCGATCTGGAGCAATGCCAACGTGCGCGAGGCCATCAGCGCTTTTCAGCAAAAACGCGAAGCCAACTTCGCGCCGCTGCCGCCGCTCAAGGGGTTTCGGGAGTTTGGGTGAAGGTTTAGCCAAGCCCCGTTGAAAGATTTGGATTACACCGGGGCAAACGGGTTCAACACCTCGAAACCCAGCGCCTGAAAGTCCGCCACATTCCGTGTTGCCACGGTCAGTCCATGCACCTTAGCTGTTGCGGCAATCATGGCGTCTTCAAATAGCGTGTCTGACTTGCGGTGCATCAACTTTGCCCAAGCCGTGAAGGCTGCCGCATCCATGGGCAAGACGTTGTAAGCGCTCGCCACCAAGGCCAACCAGTCTTCAATTTGCTGGGCCTTGTCGGGGTCCTGTTCCCGTGTCAGCTCGATGCCCGCTTGGATTTCGCCCACCGTGACCGCCGACACGTAAAGCTGAGCGTCATCCAGCGACTCCAGCCAAGCCACCACGCCGCCGTGCGGGCGCGGCTTGCGCAACTCAGACACCACATTGGTGTCCAACAAATACCGCTGCGTCACAGCATCGGCTCCACAGGTCGCCGCTTCGCTTGCCCTCTTTGCGGCACGATCAAATCGGTTCGGGCTTGGTCAGAAAGCAGCAGTTGTTTGAGCGAGGGGCGCGCTGCCGACTGCATACGCCGCCACTCCTGCACAGGCACCAACACGGCAGCCTCGGCGCCACGCCGAGTGACCATTTGCGGACCTTCAACCAAGCACGCATCTAAAAACTCACTGAACCGCGCTTTCGCATCTTGTACTGGCCATGTGTGCATCTCAATCCCCTTCAAACTGGTCATCTATCTAGTCAGATATCGAGTTTGATGGTGATTGGCTTGTTTGTCAAACCGAAGATCAGATTCCCCCACTGACCCCGTCACAGACCCTTTAATTACGCCCCCAGCACTACCCCAGCCAAAAATACGAATACTTTCAGTTACGATCCGAGCTCACTTTGTGAGTACCAAATGGGTCTTAACTGGAACGAAATCAAATCCAGGGCATTGCTTTTCAGCAAAACCTGGGCAGATGCCTGCAACGAAGACAGCCAAGCCAAGCCCTTTTGGATCGACTTCTTTGAAATCTTTGGCATCACCAACAAACGCGTCGCCACCTTCGAGCTTCATGTAAAAAAGCTCGGCGGTGCGCAGGGCTTTGTGGATTTGTTTTGGCCCGGCGTGCTGTTGGTGGAGCACAAATCTCGCGGCAAAAGCCTCGACGATGCGGTGGACCAAGCCATTGGCTACCTGCACAACTTGGCCGAGCGCGACCTGCCGCAGTTGGTGGTGGTCTGCGACTTTGCCCGCTTTCGGGTGCGGCGCCTCGCCACGGGCGAGACGATGGAATTTGAACTCCGGCACCTGCACAAACACGTCAAGCTCTTTGGCCTGCTGGCGGGCTACAAGGTGCAAGACATCCAGGCCGAAGACCCGGTCAACATCAAGGCCGCCCTGACGCTGGGCCGCCTGCACGACGCCCTGAAAGTCAGTGGCTACAGCGGCCACGCGCTCGAAGTCCTGCTGGTGCGCCTGCTGTTTTGTCTGTTTGCCGACGACACCGGCATCTTTCAGCCCGCGCAATCGTTTCGCGACTTCGTCGAAGAACGCACCGCGCCCGACGGCTCAGACCTGGGGCCGCGCCTGGGCCAACTGTTTCAGGTGCTCAACACGCACGAGGGCCAACGCAGCAAAAACATCGACGAACAGCTGGGCCAGTTCGCGTACATCAACGGCCGTCTGTTTGAAGAAATCCTGCCCATGGCCGACTTCAGCACCGCCATGCGCGAAGCCCTGCTGGACGCCTGTGGCCTCGACTGGTCGGCCATCAGCCCCGCCATCTTTGGCAGCCTGTTCCAAAGCATCATGGACGACAAGGCCCGCCGCAACCTGGGTGCGCATTACACGTCTGAGGCCAACATCCTCAAGCTCATCAAGCCGCTGTTTCTGGACGAACTGCACGCCGAGTTTGAGCGCGTCAAAGGCCACCGCAACAAGCTGTTTGAGTTTCACAAGAAGCTGCGGCAGCTGACGTTTTTTGACCCCGCCTGCGGGTGTGGCAACTTCCTCGTCATCAGCTACCGCGAACTGCGCGAACTGGAGCTGAAAGTGCTGCGGGCCGACCACGAATTGAGCGCCCACAAAGGCCAGCTGACAGTGGACGTGCACGCTCTGATTGGCGTGAACGTGGACCAGTTTTACGGCATCGAGATCGAAGAGTTTCCGGCGCAAATTGCGCAAGTGGCCCTGTGGCTGGTGGACCACCAAATGAACCTGCGCGTGAGCGTGGAGTTTGGCCTGTACTTTGCGCGCATCCCGCTCAAAAGCTCACCCCAAATACGCCACGCCAACGCGCTGCAGCTGGACTGGAACGAGGTGCTGCCGGCGCAGCGGTGCAGCTATGTGTTGGGCAATCCGCCGTTCTTGGGTTACAGCTATCAAAGCAAGGAACAAAAAGCCGACCTGGCTGCGGTGATGCAGGGCATACACGGCGCGGGTGTTCTGGACTTTGTGTGTGGCTGGTACATCTTGGCAGCACGGTATTGCCAGGGCACCCAAACCCTTGCGGCATTTGTCTCGACCAACAGCATTACACAGGGCGAGCATGTGGCCGTGCTCTGGGGGGAAATGCAGCGCCTGGGCATGCACATCCACTTTGCCCACCGCACGTTTCAGTGGAGCAATGAAGCTAAAGGCAATGCGGCTGTGCATTGCGTGATTGTGGGTTTTGGTCACGAAGAACAAGCGCTCAAAACCATCTACGAATACGAAGACATCAAAGGTCTGCCGCATGCCGTACCGGTCAAAAATATCAATCCATATTTGATAGACGCTCCGACCGTTTTCCTGGAAAAGCAGCGCGCTCCACTGTTCACATCTACTCAGATGACAAGAGGCAGTTCTCCGGTAGACGGCGGAAACTTGTTGATGAATGACGCAGAAAAAGAAGCCCTCATCGCCGTTGAGCCGCAAGCCGCCAAATGGATTCGCCCCTACTTGATGGGCGATGAATTCATCAACAACATAGGCCGATGGTGCTTGTGGCTGGTGAACATTCCACCGACCGAACTTCGCGCCATGCCCCATGTGCTCAAGCGCGTCGAAGGCGTACGCGCCATGCGCGAGACCAGCACCAAACCTGCAACAGTTGCATTGGCCAGTACACCAACGCTGTTCGGTGAAATTCGGCAACCTAAATCAAAACGCTATTTAGCTATCCCTAAAGTTTCATCCGAGCGCCGCCAATTCATTCCCATTGGCTATCTGGACAACGAAGTGATCTGCGGTGACAAAATTTTCTTTGTCGACGACGCCTCGCTGTTCACCTTTGGCGTGCTGACCAGCACCATGCACAACGCCTGGATGCGACAGACTTGTGGTCGTCTGGAAAGTCGTTACAGCTACTCCAACACCATCGTCTACAACAACTACCCTTGGCCCGGCTACGCTGGCGAGTCACTCAGCGACAAACACCGCAACGCCATCGAACAAGCCGCGCAAAGCGTACTCGACGCCCGAGCCCAATTTGCAGACGCCTCATTGGCCGACCTGTACGACCCACTGACCATGCCCCCGGCCCTGCTCAAGGCCCACCAAAAACTGGACGCCGCCGTAGACGCCGCCTACCAACCCAGCGGCGGCAAAAAGTCCTACGCCTCCGACGCCGAACGCGTGGCCTTCCTCTTCGAGCTGTACCAGCGCATCACCAGCTTGCTGCCTGCACCAGCCGCCAAGAAGACACGTAAATCCAAAGCCACCGAAAGTTGATGAATATGACGAAATTAATCCTCATTCGAAAGTCGTCTCTTAGCCATATTGGCTGATGTGGCGTCTACATCGGAACCATTAAGTTACCTAACTCACTGGAAGAGAAAAAATGACACATTCAATAGATTTACAGGATCTTACAAAAAAACTACCAAACCCATACATTGTTACAAGATCTAGACTAGGAAGCAACACCAAGTTAATAGATGAAAAATTTATTTGCGGGACCCGTGATCTATATACTTTGCATGACTCTATTGGTGAAAAAATATCATCATTTAACCCCAAAAAAGCAGGCTTCCAATACTTAATAAGCTTTACAGACAATACCCACTACGAAGATAATAGCCTAGATGCTCTGGAAAAAAGAATATCAATCTCAAGCAAAACCACAGAAAAATTAATATTAAACTGGATTGTTGGGCATGAATTTCAAGGTATTGAAAACGAACTATCAGTAACTGTTCGCATATCAAACCCGATGAACGCAATTACTGTTTTACAGGCAGTAATGTCTAGAGATCATTCGGATGCTGATAAATTAGATTTTGAAAATGGGTCCGTATCAGTTTCAATTAACGGAGCAACACAAAATACGGCAGAGGAAATATTTGCAATAGTGGCTCGATGGGCATCAGCCTGCCCTAAGCCACACAACATAACAGGAATTAACACATCGATTAAAAAGCACCTTAAAAAAATTGAATTTATAAATTATTGGGTTTTTCAAATTCTTTTTACCGCATCCGCATTCATTTTCTTAAAAAAACATGCAGCAAATTTATTGCAGCCCTATAGCTTTTTAGCTTTTGTAGGGTTCTTTTTCATCAGAAGTGCCTCACGATACTTAAATAGCAAAATAAGCTATTGGTGTGATGCCAGTGGAAAGTTTAGTGTTTTCTCAATTACAGGTGGGGATAATAATCAGCAAACAAAAATTGCTGCAAAATCGAAAAATTCCACTATAAAATTGATTGCATCTGTCGCCTTTTCGTTATCTTTGAATTTAATTGCCGGATATTTTTGCGCCGCTTTTCCACTTTAACCATTTAACATAAATTTACCTTGCATCACTTTCCATGCCTTACCCGAAAATACACCACTACAGCTGCTGCACGTAATCGATATGCATACAGCTGATTTTGAGTGAAACGGCGTGGATTGTGATTACCGTGAGGCATGTTAAATAAAGCCCATACTGATACAAGCCTTACCGGCCAAAGGCAAAAACGGCGCATAAGCTCGCAGGCTTTTCCCAACTTGACAGCGGATCGGGTGTGCAAACCAAGACCTTTAAAACAAACTTGCTTCCTCTCTTCACACCGATGACCATCACCGATTCAAGTCTTTTTGCCAATCTCATGCGCAGTGCGGTATCCCCCCACCCCCTTCACATAAGCCAACAACTCCCCAAA
>NZ_CAMBNZ010000066.1 GCF_945869175.1 Limnohabitans sp. Rim8
ACCGCCAGCCCCCAGCCGCGCAGGCGCCAGCCGATCAAGCCCAACACCACCACGCCGATCAGGGCGTAGCGCTGCACGATGCACATCGGGCATGGGTTCAGGCCCACCACATGCTGCAAATACAGGCCAAACACCAGCATGCCGATGCCGGTCAAAGCGATCAAAGCCATCCAGCGGGGGGGGGTCATTGGGGAGAGGTGCATCATGATTCGGCAAACGCCCGTTCGATGACAAAAGTGCCCTGGTTGCTGGTGTTGCCTTCAACCAGTCCACGCTCCTCGCAAATGCGCTTGAGGTCTTTCAGCATTTCGGGCGAGCCACAAATCATCACCCGGTCGGTTTCGGGGTTGAGCGTGCTCAGGCCCAGATCGGCAAACAGCTTGCCGTTTTCGATCAAATCGGTCACCCGACCCTGGTTTTTGTAGTGCTCGCGGGTCACGGTGGGGTAGTACAGCAACTGGTTTGTCACCATCTCGCCCAGAAACTCGTGGGCAGGCAGCTCTTGGGTGATGTAGTCCTGGTAGGCCAGCTCGTTGACCAGGCGCACGCCGTGGACCAAGATGACTTTTTCAAAGCGCTCATAGGTGTCGGGGTCGCGGATGATGCTCATGAACGGTGCCAAACCGGTGCCGGTACCCATGAGGTACAGGTTTTTGCCGGGCAAGAGGTAATCGCACAACAAGGTGCCCGTGGGTTTGCGACCCACCACGATGGTGTCGCCCACCTGGATGTGTTGCAGCTTGGAGGTCAGCGGACCGTCGGGCACCTTGATGCTCAAAAACTCCAGGTGCTCTTCGTAGTTGGCGCTGGCGATCGAATAAGCACGCAACAAAGGTTTGCCGTTCTCACCGCGCAAGCCGATCATGGTGAAGTGGCCATTCGAAAAACGCAGGGCCTGGTCGCGTGTGGTGGTGAAGCTGAACAGACGGTCGGTCCAGTGGTGGACGCTCAAAACGCGTTCTTCGAGAAAAGCACTCATGGTTTTTTCAAGGGTGATGAAGCCGGATCCAGAGACCCAAAGCCCAAGGGGGATGCTGAAAGCTTGATACAGTGGTGGCCTGCAAGAGCACGAAAAAGGCGCTACAGCCCTTGCAACAGCCCCTATTTTCGTGTGATTCGTTCACAACTGGAAATACTGAGATTTTATATCCGTATAACCAGCGCTTCTTAAGATACATCAAGGCAAGACACCAACATGGCACGCACCGTTCAATGCATCAAACTCGGCAAAGAAGCAGAGGGCCTGGATTTTCCACCCTACCCTGGCGATTTGGGCAAACGCATTTGGGAAGGCGTGAGCAAGCAAGCCTGGGCCGACTGGCTCAAGCACCAGACCATGCTGGTCAATGAAAATCGCCTGAACCTGGCCGATTTGCGTGCCCGCCAGTACCTGGCCCGCCAAATGGAAAACCACTTTTTTGGCGATGGCGCTGACGCGGCGCAGGGTTACGTCCCACCCACCCCCTGATCTCAACTTCAGGCGCCCTCGATTTCCGCCCCATTGCGCACTGAACCCGCTCGCGGCTGGCTCGGGCCCCGTCAAGCGCTGGTGATCGGCGCGGGCTTGTCCGGTTCGGCCGTGGCGCACAGCCTGGCCTCACGCGGTTGGCGCGTGACGGTGCTGGACCAAGCCGATGGCGTGGGCGCTGGCGCGTCGGGTCTGCCCGTGGGTTTGGCCGCCCCCCATGTCTCAGCCGACGACAACGTGCTCTCGCGCATCACCCGTGCGGGCGTTCAGGCCACACTGCAACGCGCCCAGGCCCTGTTGCAAAGTGGGAGCGACTGGGCCTTGAGCGGGGTTTTGGAGCACAACTTGGACGGCAAGCGCCGCTTGCCCAATGCCCCCACCCAAGCCTCCAGCCCCCCATCAAGCACCCCAGCCAGCGCGACGCAAATTGCAGCGGCAGGCCTGCCGCCAGGTACGCCAGCGCTGTGGCACGCGCAGGCGGGCTGGATTCGGCCCCGGCAACTGGTGACCGCTCAACTGCAAACACCTGGCGTGCAAGTGCATTGGGACCAAAAAGTGAACACCATTGCCCGACATGGCGACGAATGGGCTGTGCTGGATGCCCAAGGTCAGACCTTGGGCGAAGCCCCCTTGCTGGTGGTGGCCAGCGCCTTTGACAGCTTGGCCTTGCTACAACCTTTGCCCGGTTTTGCCGTGCCGCTCAACCCTTTGCGCGGGCAAGTCAGCTTTGGACACCTGTCCGATTTGAGTGCAACACAAACACAAGCGCTGCCGCCCTTTCCGGTCAACGGCCATGGCAGCTTCATCAGCGGCGTGCCCACGCCCGACGGACAAGCGGCTTGGTTCGTGGGCTCCACATTCGAGCGTCACTGCGAACAGGCCCCTGTGCGGGTCGAAGACCACGACGCCAACCAAGTGCGTTTGGCAACGCTGCTTCCCGCGTTGGGCGAGGCGATGAAAACGCAATTTGGCCCAGACAGCATTCAAGGCTGGGCCGGTTTGCGCTGCACCCTGCCCAACCGCCTGCCTGCCGTGGGGCCCATCGACGCCCAAGGCTTGCCCGGCCTGTGGATCTGTGCCGGCATGGGTGCACGGGGCATCAGCTTGGCGGTGTTGTGCGGTGAACTCGCCGCCGCCTGGCTGGACAACGAGGCCCTGCCCTTGCCGCTGGACTTGGTCAAACACGTGTGGGCTGAACGCTACGTCCGTTCTTAAATTCAACAAATTCATCATTACCCATTACGATGTTAGCTTTCCGGCACCCCTCGGTGCTGGGTGTTTTGTGAGGTGCTTGATCCATGGCCCGTCCATCCTTGTCCCGCTACCTGCCTTGGTTGGTCACCGCGCCTGCGGCGGTGGTGCTCTGGCCGATCTCGGCTTGGGCCAGCGCCAGTTTGGGCCTGCTGTTTGTGTTGGGCTGGGTGGACTTCAGGCAAAGCAAACAAGCGGTGCGTCGCAACTACCCGCTGACGGGGCGGCTGCGTTATGCCTTGGAATACATCCGGCCCGAATTGCGCCAGTACTTTTTGGAAAACGACGAAGAAAAGCTGCCCTTTTCTCGCAACCAACGGGCCATGGTGTATGCCCGCTCCAAGGTCCAGAACGACAAACGGGGGTTTGGCAGCATCAAGGACATGTACGCCACAGGCACCGAGTGGATCGCCCACTCATTGCAACCGGTGCAGCCCGACCCGGCCACTTTTCGGGTGCAGGTGGGCGCGGGCCAATGTGCTCAGCCTTATGCGCTGTCGCTGCTCAACATCTCGGGCATGAGTTTTGGGGCGCTGTCACCCAACGCCATCAAGGCCTTGAACCGGGGCGCTGCCTTGGGCGGCTTTGCCCACGACACCGGCGAAGGCAGCATTTCGGTGCACCACCGTGAACACGGCGGCGACCTGATTTGGCAAATCGCTTCTGGCTACTTTGGCTGTCGCACCCCTGACGGGCACTTTGACCCCGAGCGCTTTGCGCTGCAGGCCCTTTCGCCCCAGGTCAAGATGATCGAAGTCAAACTCTCTCAAGGCGCCAAACCGGGTCATGGTGGGGTCTTGCCCAAAGCCAAGGTGAGCCAGGAGATCGCCGAAGCCCGGGGCGTGCCCATGGGCCAAGACTGCGTCTCCCCCGCAAGGCATTCGGCCTTCTCGAGCCCGATTGAATTGTTGAACTTTGTGAGCCGATTGCGCCAGCTGTCCGGGGGCAAACCTGTGGGCATCAAGCTGTGTGTGGGCCAACCAGCCGAGTGGTTTTCCATCGTCAAAGCCATGTTGGCCACAGGCCAAACGCCCGACTTCGTGGTGGTCGATGGCGCAGAAGGCGGCACGGGCGCCGCGCCTATCGAATTTGCCGACCATGTCGGCATGCCGCTGCGCGACGGGCTGGGCCTGGTGCACAACAGCTTGGTCGGCGCAGGTTTGCGTGACCGCATCAAGATCGGCGCTTCCGGCAAGGTGATCTCGGCCTTTGACATCGCGCGCTGCCTGGCGCTGGGGGCGGACTGGTGCAATTCAGGGCGGGGCTTCATGTTTGCGCTGGGCTGCATCCAGTCGCGCAGCTGCCACACCGACCACTGCCCCACAGGCGTGGCCACACAAGACCCGGTGCGCCAACGCGCGATTGTCGTCACCGACAAAGCCGAGCGGGTGTATTACTTCCATGCCAACACGCTGCACGCGCTGGCCGATTTGGTGGGCGCTGCAGGCCTGAACCGGCCTGGTGACATCACCCCGCAGCACCTGATGGTGCGGCATGCCCATGGGCATGCCAAATCACTGGCAGACAGCACCGTGACCCTCGCACCCGGTCAGCTGTTGAGCACCCACCCCGCTGATCCCGCGCTGCCCAGCCCGTATGCCGAGCTCTGGTCCACAAGTTCTGCCGGGCATTGGGGCGCGCCGCCGCCCTGAGTCAAGACTCCCCCTGACCTCGCGCTTTACTTCATCGCCTCAGCAGGACGGCGGGCTTTCACATACGCATCGGTGGGCAAATAATTTTTGCCATCGGCATAGCGCCACTGCACCATGGTGCCCTTGCCACCGCGCTGGTCGAGCACCCCCACATACGCCCCCATGGTGGACTGTTGGTCAATGGCACGGAACTCGGCCGGGCCAAAGGGTGTGCTGAACTTCAGGCCACGCAGGGCAGTGACCAGTTTTTCATTGTCCAAGGAGTTGGCCTTTTTGATGGCCGCAAAAATGGCCTGCATGGTGGCGTAACCCACGACCGAGCCGACTTTGGGGTTCTCGTTGAATTTCTTGTAATAGTTGGTGGCAAAGCTGGCGTGTTCTTTGTTGTCCAGCTGATCCCAGGGGTAGCCGGTCACGATCCAGCCCTTGGGGGTTTCGTCTTTCAGCACTTCCAAATACTCGGGTTCACCCGAGAGTAAAGACACCACGGGTGTTTTGGGAAAGACGTTGCGCTGGTTGCCTTCACGCACCAAACGGGCCAAGTCGGCACCAAAGGTCACGTTGAATATGGCGTCAGGCTTGCTGGCCATGGTGGCCGTGAGCGTGCTGCCCGCATCGATCTTGCCCTGCTGGGGCCACTGCTCGCTGACAAACTCCACATCGGGGCGCTTGGCTTTGAGCAGTTCTTTGAAGCTGGCCACGGCACTCTGGCCATATTCGTAATTGGGCGCGATCGTGGCCCAGCGCTTGGCGGGCAGCTTGGCCGCTTCTTCAACCAGCATGGCCGCTTGCATGTAGGTGCTGGGGCGCAGGCGGAAGGTGTAGCGGTTGCCTTTTTCCCAGACAATGGCGTCCGTGAGCGGTTCGCTGGCCACAAACAAGCGCTTGTTCTTGGCCGCGTGGTCGGCCAGGGCCAAACCAATGTTGGACAAAAAGCCGCCAGCCAGCACATCGACCTTCTCTTTGGACGTCAGCTCAATGGCGTGGCGCAGGGCTTCTTCGGGCTTGCCCGCATCATCACGGGCGATCACTTCCACCTTGCGACCGAGCAGACCGCCCTGGGCGTTGACCTCTTCGACCGCCAACTGCCAGCCTTGTTTGTAAGGCTGGGTGAACTGGGGAATGGCCGAATAACTGTTGATTTCGCCAATTTTGATAGGGGTCTGGGCCCAGGCGGGCAGCCCCCCACCCAGGGTCATGAAAGCCGCCATTGTGAGCAGGCGCAAGGTCGCTGGCATTGCCATGGTTCTCTCCAAAAACCGAGACTCTATCAGCAACGCAACAGCCTTTCACTGAGCTGGCTCAGCGTGTCACGCAAGGGCGCTGGTTCAGACCGTGATTGCCAATAATGACGGACATGAAACAAACCGATTTGTCCCGATTCCATGTGGCCTTGATTTTGGGGGGCGCGGCCCTGATGCTGAGCCTGGCCATGGGGATGCGCCAAAGTTTTGGGCTGTTGCAGTCGCACATGATCCGCGACATGGGCATCACGGCGGCCGATTTTTCATTGGCCATCGCCATCCAGAACATCGTCTGGGGTGCCACTCAGCCCTTTGTCGGCATGCTTGCCGACCGTCATGGCGCCAGGCCAGTGGCCTTGATGGGCGTGGTGGTGTATGGCCTGGGCCTGGTTCTGGCCCTGACGGCCACCTCGGCCTGGAGCGTGACGCTCGGCATGGGCGTGTGTGTGGGGCTGGCGCTGTCGTGCACGGCGTCCAACATCGCCATGAGCGTCACGGCCAAAGCCGTTTCCCCCATGAAGCGCAGCTTGGCCATGGGCTCGGTGTCGGCGCTGGGCTCACTGGGTTTGACCTTGGCCTCGCCGATGGCGCAACACCTGATCTCCACAGCAGGCTGGCAGGCCGCCCTGATCGGTTTTTTGGGCTTGGTCGCTGTCATGCTGCCTGCGGCTTTCATGGCGGGGCGGGCCGACCAGATTCAAGTGCCTGCCCCTTTGGGTGTGCAGCAAACCGTGACCGAAGCCGTGCGTGAGGCCTTGGGACACAAGGGTTATGTGGTGTTGGCCATGGCCTTTTTTGTGTGCGGCTTGCAGCTGGTGTTCATCACCACCCATTTGCCCACTTATCTGGACATTTGTGGCATCGACCCCAGCATTGGCAGCACGGCCTTGGCCTTGGTGGGCCTGTTTAACGTGTTGGGCTCTTACTTGTTTGGCTGGCTCGGTGGGCTGTATTCCAAGCGCCTGTTGTTGGGCGGCATCTATGTGCTGCGCTCGTTGATCATTGCGGCGTATTTTGCGGTGCCGCCCACACCCACCAGCACCTTGGTGTTCGCAGCGGCCATGGGCACCTTGTGGTTGGGCGTGGTCCCTTTGGTCTCGGGCCTCGTGATCCATTTGTTTGGCCTGCGTTACATGGCCACCTTGTCGGGCGTGGCGTTTTTCAGCCACCAAGTGGGCTCATTTCTCGGGGCCTGGGGCGGCGGCGTGATTTACAGCCACCTGGGCCATTACGACTTGGCCTGGCAGGGTGCGGTGGCCATCGGCTTGGCCGCGGGCCTGTTCCAAATGACCATGAACGTGCAGCCCTCTGCCCGGATTTTGAACGAACGCACCCCACCCCTGCCCGGTTGAGGGGCACTCAGGCGGACCCACAACGGCCTCTTATAGCCGTTTGGCATATATGCAGAACGAATAAATCGTTTGTTTTGGCATAACGCACCGTTACAGTCTGGCTCGCATGCGTGGACTCCCCCCGGGGGTCCCCATCTCATTTCTCTCTTCCCGTTCACATGTACCAGTACACCGAATTCGACAAAGCTTTTGTCCGCGCCCGAGCGGCAGAGCACCGTGACCAACTCGCGCGCTGGCAAGCCGGTCAGTTGAGCGACGACCAATTTCGCCCCCTGCGCCTGCAAAATGGCTGGTATGTGCAGCGCTACGCGCCCATGCTGCGGGTGGCAGTGCCTTACGGCGAAATCAACGCCGCCCAGATCCAGGTTTTGGCCCAAATCGCTCGCGACTACGACACACCCGACCCGGCCCTTTTGGCCGAGGCCCAAGCCACGCAAGACAAAATCGCTGGCCTGGCCCCCAAGCTGACCACCAACTACGGTCACTTCACCACCCGCCAGAACGTGCAGTTCAACTGGATCCCGCTGGACAAATCGGCCGAGGTGATGGAACTGCTGGCCACCGTGAACATGCACGGCATCCAGACCAGTGGCAACTGCATCCGCAACACCACCACCGATGAGCTGGCCGGTGTGGCCGTGGACGAAGTGGTGGACCCCAGGCCCTATGCCGAAATGATCCGCCAATGGAGCACGCTGCACCCCGAGTTTGCGCACCTGCCGCGCAAGTTCAAAATCGCCATCACCGGCGCGAGCGAAGACCGCGCCGCCATCGGCTGGCACGACGTGGGCCTGCAAGTGTTAAAGAATGCCGAAGGCCTGATCGGCTTCAAGGTGCTGGTGGGCGGCGGCATGGGCCGCACCCCTGTCAACGGTGTGGTCATCCGCGAATTCTTGCCCTGGCAAGACATCATGAACTACCTCGAAGCCGTGGTGCGTGTCTACAACCGATGGGGCCGCCGCGACAACAAATACAAAGCCCGCATCAAAATTTTGGTCAAGGCCGAAGGCCAGCGCTACTTTGACGAAGTCGAGACCGAATTCCAGGAAATTTTGGAACGCGATGGCGCACCGCACACCCTGCCGCAAGCCGAACTCGACCGCGTGAAAGCCGGTTTTGTGGACCCTGTCCTGAACTTGCCCGAGAACACCGACGCGTGGTTGGCCCAAGCCGAAGCGCAACTGAGCATCGAAGCGGCCAAGACACCCGCATTTGCCCGCTGGCTGGCACGCAATGTGCGCCCCCACCGCAACCCCCAGTTGCGCGCCGTGTCGCTGTCCTTCAAGCGCCCGGGCTATGCACCGGGGGACACCACCGCAGAGCAGTTGGATGCTGCCGCCGCTTTGGTCAACAAATACTCCGCAGGCGAAGCCCGCGTCTCGCACACCCAGAACCTGTTGCTGCCCTGGGTGCGTCTGGACCAGCTGCCCGCCCTGTGGCTCGAAGCCCAAGCGCTGGGCGTGGCCCAGCCCAACATCGGCCTTTTGACCGACATGATCGCCTGCCCTGGCGGTGACTATTGCGCGCTGGCCAATGCCCGCTCCATCCCCACGGCCAGCGCCATCACCGAGCGCTACCAAGACTTGGACGAGCTGGAAGACCTGGGCCACATCGACTTCCACATCAGCGGTTGCATCAACTCCTGCGGTCACCACCACTCGGGCCACATTGGCATTCTGGGTGTCGACAAAGACGGCAAGGAGTGGTACCAGGTCACGCTGGGCGGCTCGGACGGCAAAAACCTGTCCGGCGCGGCGACGCCTGGCAAAGTGGTGGGCCCAGCCTTCTCATCGTTTGAAGTGCCCGATGTGGTCGAAGCGATTTTGGACACCTACAAGCAACTGCGTGTGAACACCGGCAAAGGCAAGCACGAAGCGTTCATCGAGACCCTGCGTCGTGTCGGCCAAGACCCGTTCAAGGCGGCGGCGAATGCCGCACGCCATCCGGCTGCAGCCACTGAAACGGCATGAGTGCAGGGGAAAACACATGAAAATCATCACCGCACAAGAACACGCAAGCGAGGCATCGCATGCCGTCCTCACGCTGGCCAACGACGTGGACCCGCGCACACTCGATCTGTCAGGCATCACCCGCATCGACCTGCAGTTCCCCGCTTTCACCGATGGCCGCGCCTACAGCCAGGCTTTTTTGCTGCGCCGTCGCCTGCGTTTCGCGGGCGAGTTGCGCGCCATCGGCGACGTGCTGATCGACCAGCTGCTCCAGATGCAGCGCACCGGCTTTGACGTGGCCGTGTTGAAAGACGGCGTGGACGCCAGCGCCGCCCAGCGCCAGCTGGACCGCTACGCCGGTTTTTACCAAGGCTCGGCAGTGCAGACGCATCCACACTTTGCCAAGGCCGCATGATGACCTCGAGCCTGATATCTTCTCGCAGCGCCCCGGCCAAAGCCACTGCGCAAAACGCCAAGGCCAGCCCTGACTTTGCCGGCAAGCTGGCCGAAACCCAAGCGCTGCTGCAGCGAGCGGCAGCCGAGTTCACCCCGGTCACCCAAGCCTCCAGCTTGGGCGCCGAGGATGTGGTGATCACCCACCTCATCAACAGCCTGCAGCTCAACATTCCGGTCTTTGTGCTGGAAACCGGCGCGCTGCACACCGAAACCCTGGCCCTGCTGGAGCGCACCCAGGCGCATTCACGCGCCCCGATCAAGGTGTTCCGCCCGGTGCAAGAATCGGTCATCCAGTTCGTGCGTGACCAAGGCCAAGACGCGATTTACAAGACGATGGCACTGCGCAAGGCCTGCTGCTCAATCCGCAAAATGGAGCCGCTGGCCCGAGCCCTGAAAGGCCAAAAGGCCTGGATCACCGGCCTGCGCCAAGAGCAATCCACGGCCCGTGCCGAGGTGCCTTTGCTGGACGAGAGCGAAGTGGCCACCAAAGCCCTGTACAAGTTCAACCCCTTGGCCCAATGGACCTGGGGCGATGTCTGGCACTACATCGCTGAGAACCAAGTGGATTACAACCCGCTGCACGACCAGTTTTTCCCCAGCATCGGCTGCGCACCCTGCACACGGGCCATCAGTCTGGGCGAGGAATTCCGCGCCGGGCGCTGGTGGTGGGAAGACGAGGCGGCCAAGGAGTGTGGCTTGCACGTCAAAGCTTAAGGGTGTGATGTGTGACGGGCTCGGGGGCACAGTGGACTCCTCAGAAGTCGCTTCGCGCCACACATCGTCGCCCCCTGCACCCCCGATCCCGCCACACATCACTTAGACCGACTTTGGATATGCATGGGCACCCCTTGCCCTGATTGAGATGAGAAAAAAAGCATGAACGCCATGACACAAACCGAGTTGCACACCCTGAGCAACAGCCACCTGGACGCGCTGGAAGAAGAAACCATCTTCATCTTGCGTGAAGTCGCCGCCGCTTTTGAGCGCCCCACCTTGCTGTTTTCGGGGGGCAAGGATTCGCTGGTCATGCTCAAGTGCGCTGAGAAGGCCTTTGGAGGCAAAACAAGCCCCTCCGGTAGCGGCCGCATTCCTTACCCCTTGCTGATGATCGACACCGGGCACAACTTCCAGGAAGTGACCGATTTCCGCGACTTCCGTGCCCAGGAGCTGGGCGCCGAATTGATCGTGCGCAGCGTCGAAGACTCCAGGAAAAAAGGCACTGTCCGCCTGGCCCACCCGGGCGAGAGCCGCAACGTGCACCAGTCGGTCACCTTGCTTGAAGCGATTGAGGAGTTCCGCTTTGACGCGCTGATCGGCGGGGCCCGCCGTGACGAAGAAAAAGCCCGTGCCAAGGAGCGCATCTTCAGTCACCGCGACAGTTTTGGCCAGTGGCAGCCCAAAGCGCAGCGCCCCGAGCTGTGGACCCTGTTCAACACCCGCCTGCAGCCTGGCGAGCACTTTCGCGTGTTCCCGATCAGCAACTGGACCGAGCTGGACGTGTGGCAATACATCGCCCGCGAAAACATCGCGCTGCCTTCGATCTACTACACCCACAAGCGCGAGGTGGTGGACCGCCGGGGCCTGTTGGTGCCGGTGACCGAGTTGACCCCCCCCAAAGATGGCGAAGAAGTGGTGGTGCGTGACGTGCGTTTTCGCACCGTGGGCGACATCACCTGTACCTGCCCGGTGGAGAGCACCGCGGCCACACCCGAGCAGATCGTGATCGAAACCTTGGCCGCCGATGTGAGCGAGCGCGGTGCCACGCGCATGGACGACAAGACGTCCGAAGCGTCGATGGAGAAGCGCAAGAAAGACGGGTACTTTTAATGAACGCACTGAAATTCATCACCTGCGGTTCGGTCGACGACGGCAAGAGCACGCTGATTGGCCGCCTGCTGGTAGACACCAAGGCTGTGCTGCAAGACCACCTGGCCGGTGTGCAGCGCTCCGGGGAAACCGATCTGGCCTTGCTGACCGACGGCCTGAGCGCCGAACGCGAGCAAGGCATCACCATCGATGTGGCTTACCGCTACTTCAACACCGAAGCACGCAAATTCATCATCGGCGACGCCCCGGGCCACGAGCAGTACACCCGCAACATGGTCACAGCCGCCTCCAGCGCCGACGCCGCCGTGGTGCTGGTCGATGCGATCAAGCTCGACTGGGCCAACCCCGATCTGCAACTGCTGGCGCAAACCCGCCGCCACGCGCTGCTGGTCAACTTGCTGCGGGTGCCTTCTGTGGTGTTCGCCATCAACAAGCTCGACGCCGTGGCCGACGCCACGCTGGCCTACCAGAACATCGCAGGCGCTTTGAACAAGTTCGCCCAGGAAGCCGGCATCACCATCGCGGCCATGGTGCCTGTGTCAGCGCTCAAGGGCTGGAACGTGGTGACCACCGAGAACAACGACCAGACCAACTGGTGCGGCTACACCGGTCCGAGCTTGCTCAGCATCCTCGAAGACCTGCCGGTCACCCCGGCCGAGACCGATGTGGCGTTCAGCTTTCCGGTGCAGTGGGTCGAAAAGTTCCATGATTCGGGTGTGACCACTCAGGGCCGCCGCGTGTTTTGGGGCCGTGTGGCCACGGGCAGCGTTGCACCAGGTCAGACCATCCAGGTTTTTCCGAGCGGCCAGACCGCCGTGGTGTCCCAAGTGCTGTCGGCCACCCGCCAGCCGCAGGGCAAGGCCGCTGGCCACAGCGCGGGCATCGTGCTCGACCGCGAGGTGGACGTGTCGCGCGGCGACTGGTTGCTTGAAGCCGAGGGTGCCCCTGAAGGCCAGCGCCAGCTGAACACCACCATCGCCTGGATGGACGACGAGCCGCTGGTCGCAGGTCGTCTGTACTGGGCGCTGCACGGCCACCGCTGGGTCAAGGTCAAAGTGCAGCGCGTGGTGCACCGCCTGAACGTGAACACCTTGGCCGAGGAAGAAGCGACCGAGCTGGTCCCCAACGCCATCGGCCACGTCACCTTGGCCCTGCAGGAGCCCCTGGTCACCCTGCCCTTTGCCCAGTCACGCATTTTGGGTGCTCTGGTGCTGGTGGACACCGCCAGCCACAAGACCTCAGGCGCTGTGCTGGTCCACTGATCTCCCTTAAAATCCACAGACCAGCGCCTAACCGAGAGCGCTGCCCCACTTTCCAAGACCATCATGACCCACGTTGTTTCCGAATCCTGCATCCAGTGCAAATACACCGACTGTGTGGATGTTTGCCCGGTCGATTGCTTTCGCGAAGGCCCCAATTTTTTGACCATCGACCCCGATGAATGCATCGACTGCGCCGTGTGCATCCCCGAATGCCCGGTGAACGCGATCTACGCCGAAGAAGACCTGCCTGCCGACCAGCAGCACATGATCAAGCTGAACGCCGAATTGGCCTTGCTGCCCACCTGGAAGAGCATCACCAAGCGCAAGACCCCGATGGCCGACGCCGATGCCTGGAAAGACAAAACCGGCAAATTGGGCGAACTGGTCCGCTGATTGCCCGGGGCTGCGCCATTTCAGCCCTCTTTAAACGCCCCAACATGACCCAGCCCATCGCCACCGAAGCCTTGGTCATTGGCACCGGGCCAGTGGGGCTGTTCCAAATTTTCCAACTGGGTCTGCAGGGCATCCCTTGCCATGCGGTCGACACCCTGCCCTATGTGGGTGGCCAGTGCGCCGAGCTGTACGCAGACAAGCCGATTTACGACATTCCGGGCATCCCCTTTTGCACCGGCCGCGAACTCGTTGAGCGCCTGCAGCAGCAAATCGCTCCCTTCAAGCCCACCCTGCACCTGGGACAACAAGTCACCCAGATCGAGCGCCAAACCGACCAACGTTTGCTGGTGATGACCGATTCAGGTCAAAGCTTTCTCACATCGACCCTTGTCATTGCCGCTGGCGTGGGGGCTTTTGTGCCGCGCCATCTGGTGCTGGACGGCCTGAACGCTTTTGAGGGCAACCAAGTTTTTGCCCAAAACCCCCACCCTGCGCGCTGGGCTGGCCAACACCTGGTGGTGGCAGGCGACGGGGATGCGGCCTTGCAAACTTGCCTAGCGGCCACACAGGGCCCACAAGCTGCCGCCAGTGTGTGTTTGCTGCACCGCCGTGACCAGTTCAGCGCAGCGCCTGAGCTGATCGCCCACATGCGACATGCCTGCGCTCAAGGCCGCATGCGCTTTGTGGCAGGCCAGCCCACGGGCTTGCGTGTCGAAGCGGGACGCCTGCAGGCCCTGGAACTGCTCAACCCACAGGGCGAGACCGAATGGCTCGAGCTCGATGTGCTGCAAACCTGCTTGGGGCTTTCGCCCAAGCTCGGGCCAGTCGCGCAATGGGGTCTGGCCATGGAGCGCAAGCAGTTGGTGGTCAACACCGAAAGCTTTGCCACCTCCGAGCACGGCATCTTTGCGGTGGGGGATATCAACACTTACCCAGGCAAAAAGAAGCTCATTTTGTGTGGTTTCCACGAGGCCACCCTGGCCGCCTTTGGTGCCCTTGCTCTGCTGCGTCCGGCCGAAAAGACCTTGCTGCAATACACCACCACCTCCAGCTTGCTGCACCAGCGGCTGGGCATCGCATAGAATCCACACCGCGCCGCCAGTTGTCGGCGCATTCGCTGGGGGTGTTGAAGGCCGTGAGGTCTTCGACTGAGAAAGTCCCTTTGAACCTGATTGAGGTAATCCTCGCGCAGGGAAGCTTGTCAAAAGAACCACCGCCCTTTCAGGGTGCCACCCGTTCCGAGCCAGCCGACCTGCCATAACGTTGAAGGAAAAACGTCATGGCATTTTTTTCGCCATTTTCTCGCCGGCCCTCAGGCCATTTTGAACCACGCCTGGCTCTGCGAGCCACGCAGGTGGCCAGCGCCTTGGCTTGGGTGGCCATGAGCAACGCCCATGCCCAAAGCCTGACCGAGATCACCATCACCGACAAAACCCCCTCCCAGGTCAGCGGCTTTGGCGAGGTGCCTTTGAGCAAAGCGCCTTTCAGCGCCGTCAACATCGACCAGCAAACCCTGCAAGACGTCGGTGCACAACGTGTGTCTGACGCGCTGCGCTTGGACGCCAGTGTGGCCGACAGCTACAACTCGCCCGCCTACTGGGACAGCCTGAGCGTGCGCGGTTACACCCTGGACAACCGTTACAACTACCGCCGCGAAGGCCTGCCGATCTCGGCCGAAACCATGATCCCCATGGACAACAAAGAACGCATCGAGTTGTTCAAAGGCACCAGCGGCATTCAAGCGGGCACCAGCGCCCCTGGCGGCTTGGTGAACTACGTGGTCAAACGCCCCCCATCGGCCAAAGACGAGACCATCCGATCGCTCAGCGCCAGCTACGGTCCGGGCAAAAGCAGCAGCACCGGTCTTGACCTGGGTGGCCGTTTTGGCCAGGACCAGTCTTTGGGGTACCGCTTCAACGCCGCCTATGAAGATCTGGACCCCTACACACGAAACACCCAAGGCCACCGCCAATTGATGGCCTTGGCCATGGACTGGCGCATCAGCCCCGACACCAAGCTGGAGTGGGAGATCGAGCGCAGCGAACGGCAGCAATTGGGCGTCAACGGCTACAGCTTACTGGGCGATACCCTGCCCGCTCCTGCAGACGGCACCCGCAACCTCACGCGCCAACCTTGGTCGGTGCCGGCGGTCTTTCAAGGCACCACCGGCAGCATCCGACTCAAGCAAAACCTCGACAACGCGTGGTTGTGGACCCTGCAATACGGTGGGCAGCGGCTCAAAACGGATGACCGCTTGAGTTACGCCTATGGCTGCGGTGGCTCATTTTGTGACCGCTTTTACCCCGATGGCAGCTTCGACCTCTACGATTACCGCAGCGAAAATGAACGCCGCACCAGCGATGCCTTCCAAACCGCGCTCTCCGGAACCGCGCAATGGGGGGAGTTTCAGCACCATCTGACCTTCAGCGCCATGCGCCACAAGCAGCAAGACCAGATGCCGATCACGCAGCTCTACAGCTATGCTGGAACGGTGATGCAATGGGGCGATGTCGTGGCTCCTCAAACGGGCCAAACCACCTACTTCAACACCAACCGCAGCGAAGTCAGCACGGAACTGGCATTCACCGATCGCATGGCACTCACAGCGAACACCTCGGCCTGGTGGGGTCTGCGGCACACCCAAAGCGAGCGAAGCAGCCTGTCGCTGGACCCGAGCAACCCCAACCCTGTGAGTGTCACAAGCCGGTTTACAACCCCCTGGTTGGCACTGTCGCACAGCATCGCCGCAGGACACACGGTGTATGCCTCTTATGGGGAAGGCGTCGAACTCTTCGCAGCGCCCAACAACGCGAACTACGCCAACGCAGGCCAACTTTTGGGCGTCAGCAAAAGTCGACAAACCGAATTCGGTACCAAGGGCACACAGGGCCCATGGCAATGGCAGGCCAGTGTTTTTCACATTCAACGCCCATTGGCCTACGACGACAACTTCACGCGCATGGTCGATGGCCTGCAAACTCACCTTGGCCTCGATGCCGGTCTGCAATGGACTCAAGGCTCATGGGTGCTGGGCACGCAAATCCAATGGCTGGATGCCCGGTTATCCGGTCTGACGCAAGACACCCGCAGAAACGGTCAACGTCCCATCAACACACCCGCAATGAGCCTTCGCGCCCTGGCCCAGTACCGATTTGCCGACATCCCCGGCCTGCGCAGCAGTTTGCACCTGAGTCATGAAGGGGCACGGCGCGTGACCGAAGACGGCAGCATCCACCAGCCCAGCTGGACCACCTTGGACTTGGCGACGCATTACGACACACGCCTGGACGGCAGACGCGTGCAGTGGACCTTGGCCATCGACAACCTGGCAGACCAGCGCTACTGGCGCGAATCACCCAAGCAATTTGGCCATTACTATTTGTACCCCGGTGCACCACGCACCCTGCGCATGGGTGTGAAAGCCAGCTTCTAAACGATGTCACGGGATTTTCAAAAAATCTTCCTTCCCCTCTCAAAACAGGCCTGAAACGCCTTTATAATTTAAAGCTATTCCTCGATAGCTCAGTCGGTAGAGCACCGGACTGTTAATCCGTAGGTCCCTGGTTCGAGCCCAGGTCGAGGAGCCAAAACCCCTTTAAAAACAACGACTTACCTCGTTGTTTTTATTTGATTTGTTAATTACACGGTTATTACACGAATAATTAATCTGCCGTTGGTTGCTTTTT
>NZ_CAMBNZ010000067.1 GCF_945869175.1 Limnohabitans sp. Rim8
CGCTTGAGAGCATCGCCTTGCAAAGCACCGTGTTGTTGCAAGCCATGCAAAAAGACGCCCGGCATGTGGCCCATTTGCAGGTGACCGCCCTGCGGGTCGATGGCGGAGCCTGCACCAACAACCTGCTCATGCAACTGCAAGCCGACCTGATGGGCTTGCCCGTGATCAGGCCCCAAACCACCGAGACCACCGCCCTGGGGGCAGCCATTCTGGCGGGGCTGCAGCAAGGTGTGTTCGATCACCCCGGGCAATTGCGCGAACGACTCGCCCCTGAACGCATTTTTGAGCCGCACTGGAGCCGCGACCAAGCCGCGGCCAAACTGGCGGCATGGGACACCGCTGTTCAGCGCAGTTGAAATTTGTTTGGCCGATCAGCGCTGCGCTGACACCACATCCCAGGCCACTTGTTGAAGGTACTGGCAAACATCAACGGGCAATTTGCCGTGGTAGTTGTACACATTGCCAACAGGGTTGGTTTCATAAAGCGTGCCATACACGACCGCTGCGGCTAAATAGGTGCCCGCCAAATTGGGGTGGCTGCCGTCGTGCTCGTCATGCCAACGCAAATCGGGCCGCCGCTGGTAAGACATTTCAAAAGCCAAACCCACCGGAATGACCTTGGGCCCCACCTCGCGACCGACAGCGTTGAACATGTCCACAATTTTGGCCATGTTGTCGGGGGAGGCCTGCTTGTGAGGCGCCACTTAGGCATGCGTCATGTACAGCGCGGTTTTGCCGCCGCGTGATAAACGGCTCTTTGACGCCGATCTGACCGGGCGCCGTCAACCAGTCGATGGGGTGATGCTCAAGACTCGACCCACCAATCGTCGCGGACTTGTAGGCCAGAGGGTGCGACTTGTGCTTTGGTGTCGCCTCCACAAAGCCGCGCAAATGGTTGTGCAAGCTGTTGTTGTCATGAAAATAGCTGTTGCCGACAAACAAGATGCGTTGCGCGAAATCAGGCGCTGTCGTCGCTTGGTAACAAAAAATCCAAACCATCAAGGCAAGATCTTGGGTGAAATGCATGGAGAACCCTTTTTGAGGTTTCTATGACAAGAAAAAACCCACCATGTTGCCATGGTGGGTTTTTTGATCTTTTAACGCTCAGCTGGCTTGCGCCAGCGCTGAATTAGAAGGAGTGCTTCACGCCAGCTTCGAAGCCTTTGGACTTCAAACCAGTGAAATCGCTGGCGGCTGCAGAACCCACGCTCAGACCAGAACCAGCTTCGTTCTTCAGAACAGCGTAGGTGGCATACAAGGCCGTGCGCTTGCTCAGATCATACACACCGCCTAAAGCAACTTGGTTACCCAACTTTTCGCCCTCAATCTTACGAGCAACGTAAGAGGCCTTCAGTGTCAAAGCGCCAACTGGAGCGGAAACGCCAAGGATGGTGGACTTTGCAGTACCGCTGAGATCTAAATCACCAAAAGCAAGTTTGTCAGTCTTGTAGCCAGCAGACAGTTTGGCAACACCCAAGTCATAGCTAGCAGCGATGAAGTTGGAAGTCCACTTTTGATCTGCAGTGGCAGCAACCACCGTGTTCGCAGGAATTGCTGGGTATGGAGCAACGGCAGCGATAGCTGCGTTGGCGCCGGGAGCGCCACCTTTGGTTGTTTGTGTAGCGAAGGCAACAGACAGAGGTCCATTGGCGTATGCCAATTTCAAGCTTGTTGCTGTACCGGCATTTTTGGCGAGGGCTGTGTTTTCGCCACCAAAGCTGTACATACCGCTAACTGTGAAACCATTGAAAGTAGGGCTGTAGTAGGCCACGCTGTTGTTGGCACGAACAGCATTGGGGTCAGCCAAGGTAATGCCTGAACTGAGGCGGTTGGTTGCACCGTTAGACACAGATGCAGCTTGAGCCGTTGCGAAACTTGAAGCAGCAGCTGCAACTTTAGCCAAGTAGGCGTTTTGGTCATTAGTTTCAGTTGGGTCACCTGCTGTGATGACGTTAGCCAAGTTGTAGGAAGAACCCACACCGTTGGTGCCAAACGGATCAGCAATACCAGCGACCGTAAACAATGGGGTGTAGTCACGGCCCAAACGCACTTCGCCGAAACCACCGGACAAACCGATGACGGACTTGCGTGTGAAGTTGACTGCAGGTGTGCCGACGTCAGGGGCCATGCCGCCTTCGAAATGGAAGTTGGCTTTCAAGCCGCCGCCTAGGTCCTCAGTACCGTTCACGCCAAAACGGCTGGAATAGATACCGTCTTGAGCCATGCCGTTGAACTTGTTAGCACCAGTCGTCACGGAACGCATGTTCAAGTCAGCACCGCCGAACAAAGTCACGGTGGATTGTGCGAAAGCAGCGCCTGTGGCAGCAACAGCAGCCAGAGCAGCTAGCATGAAATGACACTGCAGGTGTTCTCCACTACAGACATTTTGGTCAGTCTGTCATATGGTAGCGGTATGGGTGTAAATTTAATAAATTCAAATAAGATCATTGGGCTAAAAGAATTTTTATCAGATTCTTTGAGTTTGGTGGGGGAGTGCGGCGCTTGGCCATTGCTTGTTCTTCATGAAAACAAACCTGTTTTCTATGTTGTTCCCGCCAAAAGTTGGGATGCGCTTGGCATTCAGATGGGCCATGCGTCAGGGGTGAACACAAGCGCGGTCGATTTGGGTGTTTTGGAGCCAGGTCCAAGCCAAGTCGCAGAGCCGAAAAAAGCCCTGCTTCGACGACCAGAGCCCAGAGTGGAGAGGGTTTCTGATCGGCAGACTTTTGAGAAAAAGAACAACTTCACGGCACTCGCTGAAAAATTGTTGGACATAGAGTGGGAGCGGGTGGCCCGTGCCGAACTGAGCGGTTCATCGGTGGGCATTCAAAAGAACAGGTTGGATGCCCATGTATTGCCTTTTTTCAGGTACATACCCCCCACGCAAGTCACCCACGTCGATTTGGATGGATTTGTATCGCGCTTGACCCAGCACGGGTTGAGTTCCACCACCATTTCCCAATATTTTGTGTTGGTTCGAAAGTTGCTTAAGTTGGCCATTCGCCAAGGTCTATTGAAAGAGGTCCCTGAGTTTCCAAAAATCAAAGTGGTCACGCAGCCGCGGTCGATGTTGTCGCTGAAGGAATACAGCCAATTAGCCCGAACCGCTTTGAGGATGTCCAGGACCCAAGTGGTTTCACCTGAACTCAAATCAACGCAAGGTCAACGAGAGCGTTTTTGGGTGGCTCCCCGAAACCGCTTATTGGCGCCCGATATGTTTTGGGCCATCCGCTTCATGGCCAACAGTTTTGTTAGGCCCGGTGATTTAAGGCAGCTAAAGCACAAGCATGTGACGGTTGTGCGTGGTCAAAACGTGTATCTGCGCATGAACTTGCCTGAAACCAAAAAACACGACAAACCGATGGTGACGATGCAAGCTGCTGTGGGGGTGTACGAGTCGCTTCTTCGGCATCAAAAGGCGCAGGGCTTTGGCGGGCCTGATGATTACCTCTTTTTACCCGCTGAAAATGACCGCAATTATGCTTTGGCGGTGCTGGGGTTTTGGTTCAAATGGGTCATGCGTGAGGCCGGATTGGCCACCACCGATGAGAAGAACCGCCCCAAAACGCTGTATTGTTTGAGGCACACTTCTATCATGTTCCGGCTCCTTTACGGTCAAGGGATTGACATGCTCAGTTTGGCGCGCAATGCCAGAACCTCGGTGCAGATGATTGAGCGCTTTTATGCGTCGTCACTCGATGGTGAAATGAACGTGGCCATGATTCAAAGCAGGCGATCAGGGAAGACTTCCAAGTGACCTGCATAGAAGTTTTTGTCCGTCGCCACAGGGTTCAGACCTTTGCAGGGCGCGTCAACCCGGCTTGATCTGACCTTTGATCACCACATCTTTCCAGCGTGCTTGCTCCTTGGCAATGAAGGCCGCGTATTCGCTGGGCGAGCCGCCACCCGGAATGGCGCTTTCTGCGGCGTTCTTGGCGATGACTTCAGGCGACTTCAAGGCCTTGGCGCATTCCTGTTGTAACTTCAAGATGATCTCAGGCGGTGTTCCAGCGCGTGCGGTGATGCCGTACCACTGCACAGTTTCAAAATCCTTGAAGCCGAATTCGGCCACGGTGGGCACATCGGGCAAAACCGAAATCCGCTCGGTCGTCCCTGTGGCCAGGCAGCGCAGGGCACCGCTCCTGATGTGCGGCAACAAGGCCGGTGTGCCTGCTGAGAGAAGTTGAATGCGGCCCGCCAGCACGTCGTTGAGGGCCGGGCCTGTCCCGCGGTAGGGGATGTGGGTGATGAACATGCCTGTGGCCAGTTTCAACGCTTCCATGGCCAGGTGACCCGCACTGGCGTTACCAGCCGAGGCATAGTTGAGTTGGCCGGGGCGTGCCTTGACGTAAGCGATCAGCGATTTGAGGTCGGTCACCGGCACGTCTTTGTGCACCACAAACAGGCTGGGCACGCGAGACAGCAGGGTGACGGGGACAAAGTCCTTGTTCACGTCGTAGCCGCTGTCGGGGTAGATGATCGGGTTGACCGCCATCAGGCCAATGTGGCTCATGACGATGGTGTAGCCGTCGGCCGGGGTGCGCATCATCTCTTGCATGGCGGGCACGCCACCACCGCCACCTTTGTTCTCAATGACGAACGACACCCCCATTTGTTTGGTCAACTCGGTGGCCATCGTGCGGGCTACGATGCTGGAGGTGCCACCGGGGGCAAAAGGCACGATCCAGCGGATGGGCTTGTTGGGCCAGACGGATTGGGCGTGGCCGCTGATGCCTGTGGCGGCCAGACCGGCGGCGCCCATCCACTTGAGGTAGTCGCGCCGAGGGAGGGAGGGGTCGTCAAAGAGGCTCATGGAATCCGTCAAAAAAGAACAAAAGTTGAATTTAATTCAATCCGCAGAAGCGGTGAAGAGGGAAAGCCCTGATCAGCGCACGCTGCGCGAACG
The DNA here is from genome assembly GCF_945869175.1 of Limnohabitans sp. Rim8. GTDB lineage: Bacteria > Pseudomonadota > Gammaproteobacteria > Burkholderiales > Burkholderiaceae_C > Limnohabitans_A. The sequence continues at coordinate 4,907 of NZ_CAMBNZ010000067.1, forward strand.
CCATTGTTTCCACAGGGGCGGCACAATCAACAGCAACGCTGCCACGGCCATCAAGCCGCCTGACAAGGGCCGCGTGAAGAAGGTCGACCATTCGCCTTGGCTGATGGTCAGCGCTTGGCGCATGGATTGCTCACCCAAAGGCGCCAGAATCAAACCCACGATGAGCGGCGCCGCAGGGAAGTCAAAGCGCCGCATGATGTAGCCCAGCAAGCCAAAGACAAACAGCAAACCCACATTGAACACCGAGTTGCCTGCACCGTAGACGCCCGCGGTCGAGATGACGATGATGCCGGCATACAGCCAAGGTGGCGGGATTTTCAAAAGCTTCACCCACAGGCTCACCAGCGGCAGGTTGAGCACCAGCAAGATCACGTTGCCGATGTAGAGGCTGGCGATCAGGGTCCAGACCAAGCTGCCTTGTTGGCTGAACAGCTGCGGGCCAGTCTGAATGCCGTAGCCTTCAAACGCCGACAGCATGATGGCGGCGGTCGCTGAGGTCGGTATGCCCAAAGTGAGCAAGGGCATGAGCACACCAGCAGCGGCAGCGTTGTTGGCCGCTTCAGGCCCCGCCACACCTTCGATGGCGCCGTGGCCAAATTCTTCGGGGTGCTTGGAGAGTTTTTTCTCGGTGTAATACGACAGCAGTGTGGGCAATTCGGCCCCGCCGGCGGGCATGGCACCGATCGGGAAACCAAAGAAGGCCCCGCGAAACCAGGGTTTCCAAGAGCGTGCCCAGTCTTGTTTGCTCATCCACAGGCTGCCCGACAACTTCATGACTTCGCCTGTTTTGGTTTCTCTGCCTTGCCAGGCCAGGTACAGCGCTTCGCCTACAGCAAACAGACCCACTGCGGCCACCGTCACTTCGATGCCGTCGAGCAGTTCAGGGCGACCAAAGGTGAACCGGGGCTGGCCTGTTTGCAGGTCCACACCCACCATGCCCAAGAGCAAGCCCAAGCCCAGCGCCACCAGGCCGCGCAGCATGGAGTTGCCCAGTACGGCCGACACGGCCACAACCGACAGAACCATGAGGCTGAAGTATTCAGCCGGGCCAAAGGCCAGGGCGGCTTCGACCACCCAAGGGGCGAAAAAAGTCAGTGCCAAGGTGCCGATGGTGCCCGCCACAAAGCTGCCGATGGCCGCAGTGGCCAGCGCTTGGCCTGCGCGGCCTCGCCGAGCCATTTTGTTGCCCTCAAGCGCGGTGACCACCGCCGCCGATTCGCCCGGTGTGTTGAGCAAGATGGAGGTGGTGGAGCCGCCGTACGCCGCGCCGTAGTAAATGCCCGCAAACATCACGAACATGCTGGTGGCGGGCACATGGTAGGTCAGGGGCAGCAGCAAAGCGATGGTCAAAGCCGGGCCAATGCCGGGCAGCACGCCGACCAAGGTGCCGACAAAGCAGCCCACGAAGCCCCACATCAAGGTGGTGGGTTGCAAGGCAATGGCAAAGCCACCCATCAGGGCGTCAAAAGCTTCCATGGGGCATCCGATCGAAAAACTTGAAAACAAGCAGGCTCAGCGCAGGCAATGCTTGCGTCAGATGAACCAGGGCAGTGCCGGGCCCAGGCCAACCCCAAGCAATTGGGCAAAGACAAACCAGAAGGTGCTGGCAATGCCGCCGCAGACCAGAGCCGACTTGAGGTTCAACGGGGCGTCAAACGCACGGGCCACGCCCATGCCGCACAAGGTGCCAGGAATAACAAAACCCAGTGGCATGACCAGTGCGATGAACGCCACGCCGCCGCCCAGCAAGCTGAGCATGCGCTGGTTGGCACCGGGCAGGGGGGACTGGTCGGGCGCTTGGCTTTCGTCGGTCTGGCGACCCCTCCAAGCGCTCAAGCCGTACAACACGGCGAAAGCGCTCAGCGCCGCCACGATCACCCCTGGGGCCAACACGGGGCCTACGGTCATTTGCATCATGGATTGAGGAATGACCGAGACTTGCCAAGCAGCCACCCCGCAAAGGGTGAGCAGCAAAAGGGCGACGCGAAAAGGCGTCATGCCAAGCCCAGTTCTTTCATCAGAACTTCTTTCTCGGCGATGTCCTTGGCCAAGTCGCGCTCAAATGGACGCTCGGTCATGAAAGCGTCTGTCCACTTGCGTGTTTCCAACTCTTGTTTCCATTGGGCAGAAGCGTTGAGCTTGGTCACGAAGTCGATCATGGCTTCGCGCTGAGCGGTCGAGATGCCGGGGGGTGCGAACACACCACGCCAGTTGGACTCGGTCACGTTGATACCCAACTCGGTCAGGGTGGGCACGCTCACGCCTGGAATGCGGCGCTTGCCCGACACCGCCAACGGGATCATGCGGCCCGCCTTGATTTGCTCTTCGAACTCGGAGTAGCCCGAAATGCCAGCGCTGACTTGACCACCCAAAATCGCCGCATTGGCGGGGCCGCCACCTGCAAATGCCACATAAGCGGCTTCGCGGGGGTTATTGCCCAAGGCTTTGATCAGCATGCCCAAAATCAGGTGGTCGGTGCCGCCTGCGCTGCCGCCTGCGACGGAGACCGCTTTGGGGTTGGCCTTGATGGCCGCTTCCAGCTCTTTCCAGGTTTTGATCTTGCCGTTGACGGGCACCACGATGACACCGGCTTCTTCGGTCAGGCGGGCAATCGGGGTCACGTCCTTGATGGTCACGGGGCTTTTGTTGGCAATGCCCGCGCCGATCATGACCGAGCCGCCAACCATCAGGCTGTTGCCCTGGCCTTTGCGCTGGTTCACGTAACGCGGCAGGCCCACCATGCCGCCTGCGCCGCCGACGTTTTCAAACTGCATGGTGCCGACCAGGCCAGCGGCTTTGGCTGCGCGTTCGATGGCGCGAGCTGTGCCGTCCCAGCCACCACCAGGGGCTGCAGGCACAAACATGTTGAGGCTGGCAATCAGAGGCTTGGCCTGAGCCCAAGCCGGCAGTGCCATGGATGCGCCTGCGGCAGCGCCGAAGGCCAAAAAGTCGCGTTTGGAAAAAGTCATGCGGGTCACCTGTTTAAAAATGAAAAACACCTCTGCTGGGCTCACGCCGATTACAGACACCGTCATTTTGCTGCATGGCGTGACGACAAGCTGATAAAAGCGGTCAACTGTGTTCAGTAATTACCCTTGAACGCCCCATCGCCCGAGGGCGGGGCGCCTAGAAAATGCACTCTCTTTGTAGGAGCAACGCCTCCGTCGCTATGGGCGCTTCGCAGGCCATTACCCTCAGGTGTAACGCTTGCTGCGCAGGTTGTTCTTCATGTCGCGCAGGCTGGGCTGCAGTTCTTCGCCAATGCGCAGGGCCACCGTGGTGGCCAAGATGTCGATGATCAGCAAGTGCAGCAAGCGTGAAACCATGGGGCTGTATTTGTCGTAGCCCTCGGGGTGGTCCGCGGTCAGGTGAATGTGGCCTGCGTTGGCCAGGGGTGAGCCGCTGGCGGTGATGACGATGGTGGTGGCGCCTTGCTTTTTGGCGATGTCGCAGGCATCCATCAGGTCCCGGGTGCGGCCCGAGTTGGAGATGATCACCGCGCAGTCACCCGGCTTGAGCATGGACGCGCTCATGACCTGCATGTGGCCGTCGCTGTAGGCGATGGCGTTCACACCCAGTCGGAAAAATTTGTGCTGCGCGTCTTGCGCCACGATGCCCGAATTGCCCACGCCATAAAACTCGATGCGGCGGTTGGTTTTTTGGGTGGCGGCCAGGGCGTGTGCGGCGTGTTCGAGGGCGAAGGAACTGGCGTCGTTGCGGTACTTCAAAAATGCGGCCACGGTGTTGTCGATCACCTTGACCGCGATGTCGCTGGTCTTGTCGTCCACGTCCACGCTGCGGTGGATGAAAGGCACACCTTCGCTCACACTGCCTGCCAGCTTGAGCTTGAAGTCTGACAGGCCGTCGTAACCCACGCTGCGGCAAAAGCGCACCACGGTGGGTTTGCTCACATGCGCGCGGTCGGCCAATTCGGTCACTGGCAAATTGGCAAAGGCGCGCGGGTCAGCCAAAACGAGTTTGCCCACACGCTGCTCGGCCGGGGCCAGGGAGGGCAAGGAGGCTTTGATTCGGTCGAGCATGGTGTGTCTCCGGTTTAAATCTCTTCAGACCAGCAAAAGCCGTCACGGGCGATCATGGCGCTGGATGCGCTCGGTCCCCAAGTGCCGGCAGCGTAGGGGCGGGGGCCGATGGTGTCGCTGCTCCAATGGCGCAAGATGGGCTCGACCCAGCGCCAAGCTTCTTCTTGTTCGTCGCTGCGCACGAACAGGTTCAAACGGCCATCGAGCACGTCGAGCAGCAAGCGCTCGTAAGCGCCAACCCGTTGGCTGCCAAAGCGTTTGTCAAAGTCCAGGTCGAGGTGCACCGGACTCAAGGTGGCTCCACCGCTGCCTTCGCCGCGTTTGCTTTGGCCTTGGGCGAACAGGTGCAGCTCCAAACCGTCTTTGGGCTGCAAGTGGATGACCAATTTGTTGGCATGGCCCAAGGGACTTTTGAAGATGTCGTGCGGAGTCTTGCGGAAATTGATCTCAATGTGCGCCTCGCGCGAGGCCATGCGCTTGCCGGTGCGGATGTAAAACGGCACACCGGCCCAGCGCCAGTTGGCGATTTCGGTGCGCAGCGCCACAAAGGTTTCGGTGCTGCTGGTGGGGCTCACGCCCGTTTCCTCGCGGTAGCCCGGCACAGCGTGTCCGAACACCGTACCGGCGCTGTACTGACCCCGGATGACGTGCTGGCTCAGGGTCTCGGGTGTCCAGCGCTTCAAAGCACGCAGCACTTTGAGCTTTTCGTCGCGGATGGCGTCGGCGTGGGCGTTGATGGGCGGCTCCATGGCGATCGCGCACAGCAGTTGCAAGGCATGGTTTTGCACCATGTCGCGCAATGCGCCCGTGGTCTCATAAAAGCCGCCACGTTTTTCCACACCCAGCTCCTCGGCCATGGTGATCTGGATGTTGGCGATGTGCTCACGCCGCCACAGGGGCTCAAACAGGGCGTTGCCAAAACGCATGGCAAACAGGTTTTGCACCGCAGGCTTGCCCAGGTAGTGGTCGATGCGGAAGATTTGCTGCTCTTTGAAGGCTTTGCCCACCGCCAAGTTGATGGCGCGGTTGGAGTCCAGGTCGTGGCCCAGCGGTTTTTCCAGAACGATGCGCGTCTTGGGCGTGTTCAGGCCACTGGCGGCGAGCTGCTCGCAGACGGTGGTGAACAGGCTGGGTGCGGTGGACAAATACATGACCACGCTGTTGGTCTCGCGCTCGGCCATACGGCTGGCCAAAGTCGCGTAGGCTTCTGGCTTGGACAGGTCCATGCGCACATAGCACAGCAGGCTGGCGAAGCGGGCAAATTCTTCGCTGTTGGGACGCTTGTCGCCGTCCACTTGGTCAAACCGCGACTGGATTTGCTGGCGGTATTGCGCGTCGCTCAGGTCATCGCGTCCCACGCCGATGATGCGCCCGCCTTCGGGCAGGGTGTCGTGGCGGTAAGCCTGAAAAAGTGCGGGCATGAGTTTGCGCCAGACCAGATCGCCCGTGCCGCCGAAGAAAACCAAATCAAAAGCCATGATGTTCTTGAGTTACATGAAATAATGATTTGAAATGTAACTTTGTTTCACTGATAATTCAAGCCAGACTTCCAAAAAATCGCCATGAACCAACTTGACGCCCTCAAACAATTCACCACCGTGGTGGCCGACACCGGTGACTTCAAACAGCTGGCCCAATTCCAGCCGCAAGATGCCACCACCAACCCCTCGCTTATCCTCAAAGCGGTGCAAAAACCCGAATATGCCCCTTTGCTGAACGAAACCGTGTCCGCCCACCCCGGCCAACCGCTGGACGTGGTGATGGACCATTTGTTGGTGCGTTTTGGCTGTGAAATTTTGCAGACCATTCCCGGCCGCGTCTCCACCGAAGTGGATGCCCGTTTGAGCTTTGACACCGCCGCCACCGTGGCGCGGGCGCGCCGCATCATGCGCCTGTACGAAGCGCAAGGCGTGGTCCGTGAGCGTGTGCTGATCAAAATCGCTGCCACTTGGGAGGGCATACAGGCCGCAGCCGAACTGGAGCGCGAAGGCATACGCTGCAACCTGACACTGCTGTTCGCCTTTTGCCAGGCCGTGGCGTGCGGCCAGGCCCAAGTGCAGTTGATCTCCCCCTTTGTGGGCCGCATTCACGATTGGTACAAAAATACCGCAGGCAGCAGCTGGGACGAAGCCGCTCAGTCCGGCGCCAACGACCCCGGTGTGCAGTCGGTGCGGGCCATCTTCAACCACTATAAAAAGCACGGCATCGCCACCGAGGTCATGGGCGCGTCCTTCCGCAATACCAGCCAGATCACCGCTTTGGCCGGTTGCGATTTGTTGACCATCAGCCCCGAGTTGCTGGCACAGTTGGCCGCCAACGAGGCCCCGCTGGGTTTGGCGCTGGACGCCGCAGCCGCTCAAAACATGGATCTGCCGGCTGTCACCTACGACGAAGCCGCTTTCCGCTTGGCCCTCAACGAAGACGCCATGGCCACCGAGAAGCTGGCCGAAGGCATCCGCGCCTTCTGTGCCGATGCCATCAAGCTGGAAGTCCTGATGCAGAAAGCCTGACATGCGTTGTGACCACACCCCGGCCTGGCAGGCCTTGCAAACGCAGGCGCAGCATTTCCACGCCTTTGATTTGCGCACCGCTTTTGCCAGTGACGCGCAACGTGCGGGCACATTGAGCCAGCCCGCGCCGCATGTCTTTGCCGACATGTCTAAAAACCATGTCGATGCGGCGACCGAAGCCCTGTTGCAAGACCTTGCCCGTCAGACCGGTTTGACCGCGCACCGCGATGCGATGTTCCGGGGTGAGCCCATCAACACCACCGAAAACCGGGCCGTGATGCACTGGCTTTTGCGCCAACCCGAAGGCTCTTTGGGTGGCGCTCTGGCCGAGCCGCTGGCGCTGGTGCACGCCACGCTCAAACCCATGTTGGCCTATGCCGAGCAAATTCGCGCGGATGCGCAGATCACCGACGTGGTCAACATCGGCATTGGTGGGTCTGACTTGGGCCCGCAGATGGCGGTGCTGGCTTTGCAAGACTTTGTCATGGCGGGCAAGCGTTTTCACTTTGTGTCCAACGTGGATGGGCATGAGCTGGTCGGTGTGCTGCAGGGCTTGAAGGCTGAAAACACCCTGTTTTTGATCGCCTCCAAAACCTTCACCACCATTGAAACCATGACCAACGCCCGCTCGGCGCTGGCTTGGTTCCAGGCGCAAGGCGGTACCGAGGTGGCCCGCCACTTTGTCGCCTTGACCACCAATGTGGCGGCGGCCCAAGCCATGGGGATGACCACCACTTTTGGTTTTTGGGACTGGGTGGGCGGGCGCTATTCCCTGTGGTCGGCCATTGGTTTGCCTGTGGCCATCGCGATCGGGGCCGCGGGTTTCATGGACTTGTTGGCTGGTGCACACGCGATGGACCAGCATTTTCAGACCGCCCCCTTGGAGGCCAATTTGCCGGTGCGCTTGGGTTTGCTGGATGTGTGGTGCCGCAACTTTTTGAACTTCACCAACCGCTCTGTCGCGCCTTACCACAGTGCTTTGCGCCGCTTGCCGGCGTATTTGCAGCAACTGGAGATGGAAAGCAACGGCAAGCGCGTGGACCGCCAAGGCCAGGCGCTGCCTTACGGCACTTCGCCCGTGTTGTGGGGCGAGCCAGGCACCAACGGCCAGCACGCGTATTTTCAGATGCTGCACCAGGGTACCGACACCGTGCCGGTCGAGTTCATTGCCGTGAAAAAGGCCACGCACCACCTGAAAGACCACCAGGAACTTTTGCTGGCCAATGCGATCGCGCAAGCGCAGGCCCTGATGTTGGGTCAGAGTGACGCGGGTGGTCACCAACACTTCACGGGCAACCGACCCAGCACCTTTTTGTTGCTCGATGAACTCACACCCGCCAGCTTAGGCGCCCTGATTGCGCTGCAAGAGCACCGCGTGTTCGTGAGCGGTTCCGTTTGGGGCATCAACAGTTTTGACCAATGGGGGGTGGAACTGGGCAAGGTGTTGGCCAAAGACATCCATGCCCGCATGGCCTCAGGCGATGTGGCGGGTTTGGATGCATCGACGACGGCTTTGTTGCAGCGCATGCGCTGAACACGTTCCATATCCGCGAGGCTGGAACTCCCGCAAATCCGTGGGCGTGCTGCCCCAGACCCAATATGGCTAAGGGCGCAGGTTTTCAGTGCTTGTGCTTGCTGTGTGCCTGGTCTGCTTCGTCCAGATCTTCAGCCGTGCGAGCATGTTTGAATTTGCCTGCCTGATTCCCGTCTATTTTGAAGCGGGCATGATGTGCCGCATCACCGACCGATAACGGGCACACACACCATGCGCAATTCACAAATCAACGCTTTGCCCAGACGCCAATGGCTCGCAGCTGCGGCCGTGTTGGCGGTCACTGGATTTCAACGCACTGCGCTGGCGCAGGCCACCACGGTGCAGGTCTGGAAAGACCCCAACTGCGGCTGCTGCCAACTGTGGGTGGAGCACTTGCAGGCCAATGGCTTCAAAGTCGAGGTGCGTGACGTGGGCAACACGGCTGCCCGTAAGCGCCTGGGCATGCCTGAAAAACTCGGCTCATGCCACACCGCCAGCGTGGGCGGCTATGTGATTGAGGGCCATGTGCCTGCTGCCGACATTCACCGCCTGCTCAAGGAGCGGCCAGTTGCTTTGGGCTTGTCCGTGCCTGGCATGCCGATTGGCAGTCCCGGCATGGACGGCCCAGATTACAAAGGTCGCAAAGACGCGTTTGATGTCTTGTTGGTGCAAAAAGACGGCACTGCGAAAAGCTTTCAGCGATACCCGGGTCAGGGCCGCATGGCGCAGCTTTAAGTCTTGCAGACCAGGCAACCATGAAAAAAGCCCCGCAAGGCGTGAACCTTGCGGGGCTTTGTTTTTGGCTGGGTGAGGGCGCAAACCCTCAGTCCAGACAGCGGGGCACCTTCATGCCCATGCTTACATGCCCATGCCGCCCATGCCACCCATGCCGCCCATGTCAGGCATGCCGCCGCCAGCGCCGGACTCGTCTTTCGGTGCTTCGGAGATCATGCACTCGGTGGTCAACATCAAAGAGGCCACAGACGCGGCGTTTTGCAAGGCCGTGCGTGTCACTTTGGTGGGGTCCAAGATGCCCATTTCGATCATGTCGCCGTAGGTGTCATTGGCCGCGTTGAAGCCGTAGTTGCCCGAACCGGCCAACACCGCATTCACCACCACCGATGGCTCGCCACCAGCGTTGTACACGATCTCGCGCAGTGGGGCTTCGATGGCTTTCAACACCAGCTTGATGCCGGCGTCTTGGTCAGCGTTGTCGCCCTTGATGGTGCCAGCCGCTTGACGTGCACGCAGCAAAGCCACGCCGCCGCCAGCCACGATGCCTTCTTCCACAGCAGCGCGTGTGGCGTGCAGGGCGTCTTCCACGCGGGCTTTCTTTTCTTTCATCTCGACTTCGGTGGCAGCGCCGACCTTGATCACGGCCACACCGCCAGCCAACTTGGCCACGCGCTCTTGCAGCTTTTCGCGGTCGTAGTCAGACGTGGCTTCTTCGATTTGCACGCGCACTTGTTTGACGCGGGCTTCGATGTCAGCGGCTGCACCAGCGCCGTCGATGATGATGGTGTTTTCCTTGCCCACTTCGATGCGCTTGGCTTGGCCCAGATCGGCCAAAGTCACTTTCTCGAGGGTCAGGCCCACTTCTTCAGCGATCACTTTGCCGCCGGTCAAGATGGCGATGTCTTCCAACATGGCTTTGCGACGGTCGCCAAAGCCTGGAGCCTTGACAGCCACCACCTTCAGGATGCCACGGATGGTGTTCACCACCAAAGTGGCCAAGGCTTCGCCTTCGACTTCTTCGGCAATGATGAGCAATGGACGGCCAGCCTTCGCCACGGCTTCCAGTGTGGGCAGCAGATCGCGGATGTTGCTGATCTTCTTGTCGAACAACAACACAAAGGGGTTGTCCAGCAAAGCGGCTTGCTTTTCGGGGTTGTTGATGAAGTAGGGGGAGAGGTAGCCACGGTCAAACTGCATGCCTTCGACGATGTCGAGTTCGTTGTCTAGCGATTTGCCGTCTTCCACGGTGATCACGCCTTCTTTGCCCACTTTGTCCATGGCCTTGGCGATGATGTCGCCAATGCTGGAATCGCTGTTTGCAGAGATCGAACCGACTTGGGCGATTTCTTTGGTGGTGGTGGTGGCCTTAGACGCTTTTTGCAGCTCTGCGATCAGGGCTGTTACGGCCTTGTCGATACCGCGCTTCAGGTCCATCGGGTTCATACCGGCGGCTACATATTTCATGCCTTCGCGCACGATGGCTTGGGCCAGCACGGTGGCCGTGGTGGTGCCGTCGCCCGCGTTGTCAGAGGTTTTGGAAGCAACTTCCTTGACCATCTGCGCGCCCATGTTTTGCAGTTTGTCTTTGAGTTCGATTTCCTTGGCCACGGACACACCGTCCTTGGTCACGGTGGGGGCGCCGAAAGAGCGCTCCAGAACCACGTTGCGGCCCTTAGGGCCCAGGGTCACTTTGACTGCGTTGGCCAAAATGTTCACGCCTTCAACCATGCGTGCGCGGGCTTCGCCGCCGAAAATTACGTCTTTTGCTGCCATTTGTGTAGCTCCTGAATTAAATTGATTTGGTCAGTTGAGGACAGAGCGAACGGGCGCTTCGCGCGTCGTTCGGTCTGTCCCGCAAGTTATTCCACTACCGCGAACAGGTCTTCTTCTTTCATGACGAGCAGTTCTTCGCCGTCAACTTTGACCGTTTGGCCACTGTATTTGCCGAACAACACGCGGTCACCTACCTT
>NZ_CAMBNZ010000068.1 GCF_945869175.1 Limnohabitans sp. Rim8
TCGGTTCATGCCAAATACGGCATCGGGGGTCACCAGTGATCGCTCAGGCAAAGCATGAAGCGGATCACAACAACCACGTATTTTCGCCGGGATTTGACCGGTCATGGTGCGCTGAGCTCAACAGATGGCTATCTCCTGTCATTTCCAGACCACAAGGGCCTGCTCATACCCATCACGTTTATCGACTCGCGGCAATGGCCTTGACTCGGAATGAACTATTTTAAAATCCATTGTCCTTGCGACAATTATCAAAAAAGGGTTGAATAGCCACCCCCACTTTGGGCATGAAAGAAAACCGATGACACTGCCCACGCACACGCCCTATCTGCTTTTAAGTCTCAAGACATTTTCCACCGATGTTCGTGAAGGCTTTGTCGAAATCACCCGACACGGCTTGGCCATCTTTGGTTTGGCGGTGGTGTTGGTCAGCATGACTTTTGTGGCGCGTCCCGACCTCCAGTCCTTCGCCAGCGGGGCTTTGCTAGGCTGGCTAGAGTTTCGCCAATCGGGACACCAAGAGCCCTCGCCCCAGCGCAATGCCGCCAGCCGCACGACGGCCAAGGACACCCAAAGCTTGACCCTCGAGCAGCAGCGGGTCACCCGCTGGCTCAGCCGCAAATACCGGGTGTCGGCAGAACCGCTGGGCGCCATGGTGGCTGAAGCCTGGAACTTGGGGGAGCGCGCCCAAATTCCACCGAGCCTGATTCTGGCCATCATGGCTGTCCAATCCCGGTTTAACCCCTTTGCCTCGGGCAACACAGGCCAAGTCGGCTTGATGCAAATCGAGCTACAAGCCCACATGGACGCACTAACCCAGTTTGGTGGACCCTTGTCGGCTTTTGACCCATTGACCAATGTGCGCGTGGGTGTTCGGCATTTGCAGGGCCTGATTCAACAAACCGACACCCTGGAGGAAGCCCTCACCCTTTACGGACTGTCCTCTGCTTATGTCGACGAAGGACAATTCGTTGACCGGGTCTTGGCAGAACAAGTCCTGATTGAAAAAGTGTTTGAAAATCCTTCGCCCAAAGCTCAAGCGTCACGGTAAGCTTTTGTATTAGCCAATCTGGCGAAACCCCCACATGGGGGCTCTTGCGCCTAGGCTACACTTGAGCGGTGCGCAACTGGCGATAGGAGCCCCTGATCGGTCAATACTTTCAGGATCACTCTGACGTGGAACGCGATGGCTTTGCGGCCATTCCAAACCACTGGGAAGCGCACCACCCTTAATTGGTCAGCAAAACCAGGCACGGGTGATCAGCCGTTCGCCTGGGCAGCCCTTGTCAAAAAACCCTGCGTTTTGGGTCAAGGTCATATCCATCCAAAGGACTGCCATGTACAACCGTCAAATTTTGATTGAACAAACCGACCCCGAGCTGTTCGCCGCCATCCAGGCCGAAAACGCCCGCCAAGAGCATCACATTGAGCTGATCGCCAGCGAAAACTACGCCTCGCCCGCCGTCATGGCCGCCCAAGGCAGCCAACTGACCAACAAATACGCCGAAGGCTACCCCGGCAAACGCTACTACGGCGGTTGCGAGCATGTGGACGTGGCGGAGCAGTTGGCCATTGACCGGATCAAGCAGATTTTCGGTGCGCAAGCGGCCAACGTGCAGCCGCACTGCGGCGCATCGGCCAATGAGGCCGTGTTTCTGGCGTTCTTGAAACCTGGAGACACCATCTTGGGCATGAGCCTGGCCGAAGGCGGGCACTTGACCCACGGCATGCCGCTGAACATCTCCGGCAAATGGTTCAATGCCGTGTCCTACGGTTTGAATGCACATGAAGCCATCGACTACGAGGCCATGGAGGCCAAAGCCCGCGAAACCAAACCCAAACTCATCATCGCGGGGGCTTCTGCCTATTCGCTGCACATCGACTTTGAGCGCTTTGCGAAAATCGCCAAAGAAGTCGGCGCCATCTTTTTGGTCGACATGGCCCACTACGCTGGCCTGATCGCCGCAGGCGTGTACCCCAACCCCGTGCCCCATGCCGACGTGGTGACTTCGACCACCCACAAAAGCTTGCGTGGCCCCCGTGGGGGCATCATCTTGATGAAAGCCGAGCACGAAAAAGCCATCAACAGCGCCATCTTCCCTGGCCTGCAAGGCGGCCCCCTCATGCACGTCATCGCGGCCAAGGCCGTGGCTTTCAAAGAAGCGATGCAACCCGAATTCAAGGCTTACCAAGCCCAAGTGATCAAGAACGCGCAAATCGTGGCCGAAACCTTGACCGAACGTGGCCTGCGGATTGTCAGCGGCGGCACCCAAAGCCACGTCATGCTGGTGGATCTGCGCGCCAAGGGCATCACCGGCAAACTGGCCGAGGCCGCTTTGGGCAACGCCCACATGACGATCAACAAAAATGCCATCCCGAACGACCCTGAAAAACCGTTTGTGACCAGCGGCGTGCGCATCGGCACTCCCGCCATGACCACCCGTGGCTTCAAGGATGAAGAAGCCCGCGCCACCGCCCACCTGATTGCGGATGTGCTGGACAACCCGATGGATGAAGCCAACTTGGCCTCTGTTCGCGCCAAAGTGCACGCGCTGACCAGCCGCTTCCCGGTTTACGGCTGATCGGACGTCACCATGAAATGCCCGTTTTGCGGTCACCTCGAAACCCAAGTGGTCGAGACACGGCTGGCCGAAGACGGGGATTTCATCCGCCGTCGACGCCAATGCGGGGCGTGTGAAAAGCGCTTCACCACCTACGAAAAACCGGAAGTGAGTTTTCCGGCCATTGTCAAAAAAGACGGCAGGCGCATCGAATACCATCGCGACAAATTGCGCGCCAGCCTCAACCTGGCTTTGCGCAAACGCCCCGTCAGCACCGAACAAGTCGATGGGGCGATTGAGCGGATGGAAGAAAAACTGCTCAACCTGGGCGTCCGTGAGGTGGCCTCGCACCGCATTGGCGAATTGGTCATGCGCGAGCTGAAAAAACTCGACAAGGTGGCCTATGTGCGCTTTGCCAGCGTGTACCGCAACTTTGAAGACATCGACGAATTCAAGACCCTGGTGGACGAAGTTCAAAGCTGATCTGAGTTGGACAGCCTGTCTTTGGACAGGACCCAGTGCTCATGGACATGGGGTCGCCGTGTAGCTCTCAAGGCGCGGCTTTCCCAAAGCGTTGCTGACGACCCGCCAGCCCTGTGAGGATGTGTTTTGACAAAACCGCCATGACCCGGCCATGAACGCACCGCTGGTGCTCATGCTGCGGCCCTCCGGCCCATAAGAAAAATAACCCTTCACCGTGCTGGTGACCCCTACCAACACCTTGGCTGGCATGGGCTCGTGTGCCTCAATCAGGCCTTCGCCCTCGTCGTATCGGGCGTTGTGGTTGGCATCCGCAAAAACAAGCCAACCTTTGTCCCACGCCGCGTTGGCGTCGCACACTTGGTCAGCGCGAGGGCAAACGGTGATGGGCTGCTGACGGCGGATGGCCTCCGACCGGGCCAATTGCAAACTGGCCAGCAACCCTTCCGCTTGGGCCTGCAACCGGTGCTTGTCCACCAGATTGGACAAGCTGGGTACAGCCAAGCTGAGCAAAACACCCAAGACGGCCAGCACCACCAAGGCTTCCAGCAAAGTGAAACCCCAAGGCCTGAACCGGGCAATTCTTTGTCGATGGTGGATGGCAGGGCAAGACATGGGGTTTTGGAGCGCTTGTGACACTGTACAAGATGAATACATAAGGCCACAATTCATATCTTGACAGTGGAGGATGCGCATGCAAAAGAGGCTCAAAAAAATCAGCCACACGCAAGGCCCAAACCAAGGGATCAAGTCGCTACGGACGCCAAGCCATGGCTGGACCTTGGCCGAACTGCTGATCACCTTGGGTTTGATGAGTGTTCTGGCTGCATTGGCTTGGCCAACTTACCAACAGCAACAACGTCAGGCCAGGCGCAGCGATGGGCAAGCGGCCTTGCTGCAACTGCAAGTGGACCAAGCGCGATGGCGTGCACAGCAGGACCGTTACACCGAATCGCTCACCGACCTGGGCTGGGCCAGTGACAAGTCACCACAAGGTCACTACCAAATCAGCGTGACCGCAGCCTCGCCGGAGGCCTACACGGCGCAAGCCACAGCCTTGGGCAGTCAAGCGGCGGACCCCGAGTGCAACCCCTTGCACCTGAGCTGGCAAGGCAGCGCCACCGCGGTTTGGGGTGCAGGCGAACACACCAGCAGCGACCCTGCCCGCTGCTGGCGCCGTTGAAAGTCCGTCTCTGATGCTCTGCAAGCCTTTCAGACGTCCACGGTTTGAGCATCCGTCAATCGAGGACGGCGAAACCTTGATGGGGTTGCTGGTCGGCCTGGCTGTGGGTTTGGTGGTTTTGGCAGCGGGCAGCGCATTGCTGGCCAACCAACTGCGCGCCCACCGCATGGCGCTACAAGACAGTCGCCTGCAACACGACCTGCGCTCGGCCATGGACTGGATGGCCCGCGAATTGAGCCAAGCCCACTATGTGGCCAACGCTTGGGAAACGCGTGCTCCCAGCCATTGCGACGACCCATTTTGTGCCGGTCCGGATGACTTCAGCATCAGCGGCAGTCGCATCGCCTTCAGCCTTGACCGCAACCACAACGGCCTGAAAGACAACAACGAATGCTTGGGATTTCGCTTGGTCAAAGGGGCGCTGCAAGCCCGCACCGCTTGCAGTCCAGAGGTCTGGACGGCCCTCACCGACACAGCGAGCTTGCAGTTCACGCAACTCGACTGGCAACTGCAATGCGGCACGGCTCAAGGCTGGTTGCTGCGCCGCATCAACCTGGCCCTGACTGCGCAGTGGCCTGGCGACACCAGCCGCCAAGTCAAGCTCACACGCACGGTGCATTTGCACAACGCCCTTCCAACCAGCCAAACGGCGCTTTTTTGCCCATGAGAACCGGGTCCATCCAAGAACTGCATAAAGGGGCCATCACACTGCTGGTGGCGATCGGCTTGGTCATTCTGGCCAGCTTGACCAGTTTTTACGGTGCCCGCAGCGTGCTGGTGGACCAATTGGCCTCCCTCAACCACGCACACGCTGCTCAAGCCCGGATGGCCGCCGAAGCGGTTTTGGCCCGAGCCCAAGTCGCGCTGACAAGCACAGCATCGGGCCTGGCAGCCGTTTTGATGGGCGGTGCGGACTGCCCTGCTGGCCACTCGGGTCCGCAATGGCAGTGCACCCAGTTGAACGTGCCCCAGCACCCCGCCATGCCACAAGCCCAAACCATCGCCATGGCGGTGCGCGATCTGGTGTTGTCGCCCCATGTGCTGATGCTGCAAACCAGCGCCCGCATCAGTGGACAAAACAGTACAGCCTATGTCCGCGAGAGCGTCTTCATTCCGGCCGTATCGCCTGCACCCGAGGTGTCTGCGCCTGCCGCACTGGTGGTCAATGGCTGCATCACCGAAGCGGCAGGTGCCCGCTTGCGCGTGTGCCCTTTGGTCGCCAACGGCACGGCCTGCGCTGGCAGCGCCATCGGCCCTGCCGTGCAAACGCATTTTGTGACGGACACCGACCGCAATGGCTCCCTTTCTGCGGACGAAAAAAATGCCTGCCTGGCCTTGACGCCTTCGAGCTTGATCGGCGCAGGCAGCTTGCTCGGGCCCACCACCGCCCTGCCCACCGGCCCCTGCAACCGCGCGGCTTGGCGCAGTGTTCTGGGCGAGATCACCGACGCACAACTGCAAGCATGGTCCGATGCACAAGAGCGCAACGGCTTGACCGCACACACCACCCCTGCCCGCACGGTTTACTGGATCGACAGCCCGAGCGAATGGCAGCTGAGCGTGGGCAGCACAGACCTGCCCGTCCTGTTGGCCTTCTCTGCCAAAGCCTGTGCACAAGGCTGCCCCCGCATCCACGCCAGCGCTCGCGTGATCGGCAGCGTGTTGCTGGACTCGGGTTGCAACGACGAAAAAATGCGCGGCTGGCAAGCCGGGACCATCGAAGGCCAATTGGTGGTCGAGTCGGGCTTGCCCGAATGGCAACAGGGCACGGTGCTGGCCCGCCCGGAAGGTCGCAACGCTTACATCTTGAACTGGCCTGCAGGCATTGATGCGACAAGGCTCCAACGCGTCAACGGCAGTTGGAGCGGGGACCCACCATGAAACCACAAACAACTCAACAACAGGGCATGGCCTTGGTCGAAGCCCTGATCGCCTCGGCTATTTTGGGCATCGGGCTGGTGGGTGCAACGCAATTGACTCTCCAGACGTTGAACACGGCCAGTCAGACCCGCCAACACACTGTGGCCCAGCAACTGGCGCACGAGGCCATGGATTGCATGCGAGCCCTGGTCTCAATGCCAGACCCCGCCCATGTCATCACATGCCCTGCTGATGAGACCTTGGTCATTCAAGGTGTGACCTACACGCGGCAAGCACAAAGCACCGCCGCAGGCGCGGCATACTTGTCCGATTTGCATGTGCGCGTGAGTTGGCCAGCACATGGCCAAAAAAGCCCCAACAACGCTCCTGAACAAGGTTCAGGGACTGCAAGTCTGATCGAATGGCACAGCAGCGTTTCGGCTTTACCCTCTTGGCTTGGCGTATCCTTGCCCTGATGCGTTGGGCTCAAAGTCCCCTATCGCGCTTGTTGAAACTTGATCGCTTTTTCTTGTCTTTGCCGTGACCACTTCGATCGCACCCCCTTTCCCCATCACGTTGGCTTTGGATCTGGCCTACCAAGCCCTGTGGCTGACCGCGCCCAACCCGCGTGTGGGCTGTGTCATCACCGCCACCGACGGCTCGGTGCTGGGTCAGGGCCACACACAACGTGTTGGAGGCCCGCACGCCGAAGTGATGGCCTTGCGCGATGCCGCCGTGCGTGGCCACAGTGTGCTTGGGGCCACCGCCTGGGTCACACTGGAGCCTTGCGCTCATGTGGGCCGCACCGGGCCTTGTTGCGATGCACTGGCGGCAGCAGGCATTGGGCGGGTGGTCTCGGCCATGACCGACCCCAACCCCAAAGTGGCCGGTCAGGGCATGGCGCGCTTGGCGGCTGCGGGCGTGCAAACCGAAACACTGCCGCCCACCTCCGACGAAGCCATTCAAGCCCGAGAGCTGAACATCGGATTTTTCAACCGCATGGAACGCGGCCTGCCCTGGGTGCGCATGAAAATGGCCGCATCGCTCGACGGCCAAACCGCCCTGCAAAACGGCCAAAGCCAGTGGATCACCGGCCCAAAGGCCCGCGCCGACGGGCATGCCTGGCGTGCTCGGGCCTGCGCCCTCTTGACGGGCATTGGCACCGTGCTCGAAGACGACCCGCTGCTCAATGTGCGTGGCCTGGATGTGCCACGTCAACCGCATTTGGTGGTGGTCGACAGCCGCCTGGACATGCCCCTGAACGCCCAACTGCTGGGCACCCAAGGCACCGGCGAGCAAGCCCGGCAGATCTGGATTTACACCGCCACCACAGACAACGCTGACAAACGTGCCGCGCTGATCGCCCGAGGTGTCAGCGTGATCGACATGCCCGGGCCTGGGGGCAAGGTCGATCTGGCGGGCATGCTGCGCGATTTGGCCTTGCGCGAGATCAACGAGCTGCATGTGGAAGCTGGACACAAGCTCAACGGCTCCTTCATCCGTGAAGGGCTGGTGGACGAATACCTGGTCTACATCGCGCCCCAACTGCTGGGCCCCGGCCAAGGCATGGCCAAGCTGGCCGCTATGGATGCCCTGAGTGATTCGGTGAAACTGGCCTTTCATGCGGTGGACCGAATCGGCCAGGATTTGCGCTTGCTGCTGCGCCGTCAGCCCGACTGACCATCGCTCAGACCAAGACTTCCGCGAGACAGGCAAGCGGACCTTGTTCGGAACAAAATCAGTTCTCGCAGTGCAGGAGCCCCCATTGAACCTCGCCTATTTGTTGCAACGCCAAGCCCTCAGGGACCCTGAGCGTCCCGCCATCCTGAACGGTGCCCAGACCGTCGCCAACTATGGTCAGTGGGCCCAGCGCTGCCAGCATCTGGCGACCCAGTTTCAAGCCGCTGGTTTGCAACCCGGCGACCGGGTCGCGCTCTTCATGCGCAACCATGTGCGCTACCTCGAGGTGGTGTTTGCAGCTTGGTGGGCGGGGCTGGCGGTGGTG
The DNA here is from genome assembly GCF_945869175.1 of Limnohabitans sp. Rim8. Taxonomy (GTDB): domain Bacteria; phylum Pseudomonadota; class Gammaproteobacteria; order Burkholderiales; family Burkholderiaceae_C; genus Limnohabitans_A. Next base: position 8,087 of record NZ_CAMBNZ010000068.1, read on the forward strand.
CCCATCAATGCCAAGTTGCACCTGCGCGAAGCCCAATGGATCATCGACAACGCACAGGCCCGCTGGGCCTTCGTCACCGGCGACATCGCCAGCGAAAACAATGAAAGCCTCTCAGGACTTGAGCGCGTCATCGAGGTGGACGGCAGAAAAGCCGATGCGCTGTGGCAATGGCCCGAATCGCCGGTCAACACCCCCATCACCGAACGCAGGGCCGATGACTTGGCATGGCTGTTCTACACCAGCGGCACCACGGGCCGTCCCAAAGGGGTGATGATCACGCACCGCAACCTGCTGACCATGGGCCTGGGCTACTTTTGCGATGTGGACACGGTCTCGGCACAAGACACCATCGCCTACGCTGCGCCCATGTCCCATGGGGCGGGCATTTACGCCATTCCGCACCTCATGGCGGGGGCTCGGCACATGGTGCCGCCTTCGGGCGGCTTGGACCCAACGGAATTGTTTGCCTTGGGTCAGCAAATCGGGCCGCTGTCCATGTTTGCCGCGCCCACCATCGTCAAGCGGCTGGTCGAACATGCTGAGGCTGCGGGGTTTTCAGTTGATGCTTGTGGCCAAACCTTCAAAACCATCGTTTATGGGGGGGCGCCCATGTACGCGGCCGACATCCAGCGGGCCCTGCGCGTCATGGGGCCGCGTTTTGTGCAAATCTTCGGACAAGGCGAAAGTCCGATGGTGGGCACCGTTTTATCGCGCCAGCAGCTGCAAGACACCCAGCACGCGAAATATTCACAACGCCTGGCCTCGGTCGGCCTGGCACAAACGCCGGTGCGCATCCGCGTCACCGACACACAAGGGCATGACCTGCCGCTGGGCGAAGTGGGTGAAGTCGTGATCCAGGGCGACAGCGTCATGGCCGGCTACTGGCGAAACCCTGAGGCCACGACCCAAGCCATTCAGCAGGGCTGGCTATTCACCGGTGACATGGGATGCCTGGACGTGGACGGATTTTTGACCCTGAAAGACCGCAGCAAGGACATGATCATCAGCGGTGGCTCCAACATTTACCCCCGTGAAATCGAAGAAGTGCTGCTGCACGCGCCCGGGGTGGCCGAAGCAGCTGTAGTGGGTGCGCCCGATGCCGAATGGGGCGAAGTGGTGGTGGCTTTTGTGGTGCCACAAACGGGGCAAGAACTCGACACCGCCTTACTGGACAAGCTCTGCCTGGAAGAGATCGCCCGCTTCAAACGGCCCAAACGCTATGAAATTGTGGCCAGCCTGCCCAAGAACAATTACGGCAAAGTGCTCAAGACCGAGCTGCGTCAACGGCTGGCCAGAGCCACCTGATCAGAAGCTCAGTGTCTTCACCCCTGAGGCCGTGCCCAACAAACAAACCTGGGCTTTTTGCAAAGCAAACACCCCCACAGTGACCACGCCGGGCCACTGGCTGACGGTGTTCTCAAAGGCCACCGGGTCGCTGATCTTCAGGCCTTTCACATCCACAATGTGCTGGCCATTGTCGGTGACAAGGGGTTCGCCGTTGTGGAGGCGCACAGCGGCGGTGCCCCCCATGGCCGCAAACTGGCGCATCACCCGCGCTGTGGCCATGGGGATGACTTCCACCGGCAAGGGAAATGCACCCAGTGCATCCACCAGCTTGCTCTCGTCGGCGATGCAAACAAAGCGCTTGGACTGCGCGGCCACGATTTTCTCTCGGGTGAGCGCCGCGCCACCGCCCTTGACCATGTGGCCTTGGTGGTCGATTTCGTCCGCACCGTCGATGTAGACCGACAGGCTCTCGACCTCGTTGCTGTCGAACACCGGAATGCCCAAGGCTTTGAGGCGCAGGGTGGAGGCTTCGGAACTGGACACCGCGCCTTTGATCTGGTCTTTCATGGTGGCCAGCGCGTCGATGAATTTGTTGACGGTGGAGCCGGTGCCCACGCCAACGATCTCGCCGGGAACAACGTATTTCAGGGCGGCATGGCCCACCAGGGCTTTGAGTTCGTCTTGGGTCATGGAAAATTTCGGGTCTGAGACAATAAAGCGATCAACCTGGAATTATCCAATGTCCCTGATCCCTTACTCCCTCGCCCGCTCGTTTTTGTTCAAGATGGACCCCGAAGAGGCCCACGAACTGACCATCGAGGGTCTGGCCAGAACCCAGAACACCCCTTTAGACCACCTCTACCGCCAGCCCTTTGTTGCGCAAGCCATCACGCTCGCGGGCCTGCAGTTCCCCAACCGCGTGGGTCTGGCCGCAGGGCTCGATAAAAACGCCCGCTGCATTGACGGCTTGGGCGCCATGGGTTTTGGTTTTGTCGAAGTCGGCACCGTCACGCCCAAAGCGCAGCCAGGCAACCCCAAGCCCCGCATGTTCCGCTTGCCCGAAGCACAAGCGCTGATCAACCGGCTGGGTTTCAACAACGATGGCCTGGACGCCTTCATCGCCAACGTCAAACGTTCTAAATTCCGTCGGCAAGGACGCCTGCTGGGCCTGAACATCGGCAAAAACGCCGCCACGCCCATGGAAAACGCCACCGACGATTATGTGATCGCGCTGGCCGGCGTCTACCCGCATGCCGACTATGTGACGGTGAACATCTCCAGCCCCAACACCAAGAACCTGCGCGCCCTGCAAAGCGACGAGGCGCTCCACGGCCTGCTGGGCGCCCTGGTGGCGCGGCGCGAAGAGCTGGCGGCTGAACACGGTCGCCGTGTCCCCATGTTCCTCAAAATCGCCCCCGATCTGGACGAGAACCAAGTGGGCGTGATCGCCGCCACTTTGCACAAACACGGCATGGACGGCGTGATCGCCACCAACACCACGCTGGCCCGTGACGCGGTGAGCGGCTTGCCAAACGCCGAAGAAATGGGCGGTCTGTCGGGTGCGCCTGTTTTTGAAGGCAGCAACCGCGTGATCCGCTTGTTGCGAGCCGCATTGGGCAAAGACTTCCCCATCATCGGCGTAGGTGGCATCCTGAGCGGGCACGACGCGATCGCCAAAATCGAAGCTGGCGCCGATGTGGTGCAGATCTACACCGGGCTGATCTACAAAGGCCCGGCGCTGGTGACCGAAGTGGCCAGTGCCTTGCAGCAGATGAAGCGCTGAAAGCTCAATCCTTGAAGTACACCAGCTGGTGCGTGCTCGCCAGCAGTTGGCGGTCTTGGCTCCACAACTCACCGGTCTGGTCGAAGTAGCCGTGGCGGTAATTCAGGGCTTTGGCCACGCCCAGAACATGGTTTGTGCCCACTTGCGTCAGCAAGGCGCTGTCGGCGTGGAAATAGGTGGTGAGGGACACCGTGCCGATCATCGCGCGGCGGCGGCGGCGGACGTAAATGCGCGGGAAAAAGCTGTCGCTGATGGCGGCCAAAGAGGCAAAGTCCAGCGCCCGCTCGGGTTCGTCACGCACCCACAGGGTCGAGCGGGAATGGGCTTGCTCTTGCTCATCAAAGGCCGTCGGAAAAGCGCCTTCGACAAAGCGCATGTCGTAGCGCTGCGGCCAGGCAGGCATGCCTCTCACGGGCATGCGGGGCACTGTCTCGGGCGCAAACACGTTGGCGGGCATCACGGCCTCCACGTTTGACCAAGTTTCGCGGCGCACAGCGAACACCGCCGTGGCGGTGGCCACCACGCCGCTGATGTCATTTGGGGTCTGATGCGCTTCGATGATCCAGTGCTGGGTGGAGCGGTTGGTGCGCACGGGCCGTGCCACAAAGCGAATGGCCCCGTCGGCCACCGGCGCTGCAAAGTTGACCGTCAGGGCCACGGGATCGCCCAGTCTTTGCGTGTGCAGCATGGCGCATTGGAGCAACTGGGCAGCGGTGGTTCCGCCAAAGGGCCCAACCATGTTGGCGTAGGCCGGGTGGGTCGCGCCGGTGAATTCGTGGGTCGCAAAGACCCGCAGGTCAATGGCTTCGTCAAAAGGATGCATGCAAACCATGATAGATGTGCCTTGTCACCCCATGCTGTCTCTCAAGCGATAAACCACCGAGCAGTGCACACCAGGCACTTCCTGGGGGTGTTCAAGCCCCTGGGTTGAGACACTTGGCTCGCCAGCGGATTCGTCGGCAATAGGCCACAAAGCGGCTTGCGCGGCGCTGTAACCACCTGACCCAGAATGGCCCTGCACCGCGCCAACGCCCCACCCTGGAGGGCAAGTGGTGGATCAACCACAACAACACGGTGTAAAGCATGAGTTTGCCGATCAACACCATCGCACCGATCGACTCGGGCGACACGCCACTCAAGGCGAACAGCGCGATGGCGGAACGCGGAGAGTCTGGAAAAATTGAGAAAAACACCATGCTGACCGGCCCCGAGTCTCGCAGCATGGCCAAGACTTGCGGCCCTTGTGAACCCATCAGCTTTTGACTCAGCGATTCGGCAGATGCCGTCAGCGTCCCCATGCCCAAGGCCAATAAAAAAGCACTCCATGCAGAAGCCACTGCAAAGGCCAGCACAATGACTTTGCCCTTTTGCGGCTGAAGAACACACAAGGCCAGCACAAACATTTCTGCGGGCAACATGGGTAAAAAACCATCCATAACCGAAAAAACCGCCAGCCAAAAAATGGTTTTGGGCTCTGTGCCATGGCACAGCAGCAAAGTTTCAACCCGTTGGAAAAAACGTTGAAGCAGTGATGGCGAAAAGGGCATGAGGTGTAAGGGTTGAGCCTGATGGCCTCAGGCCAGCCGAGCACTGACCTCGTCTGCGATTGCCAAAGAACTGGTCAATCCCGGCGACTCAATCCCGAACAGGTTCACCAAACCGGGGATGTCATGCTCGGCTGGGCCTTGGATCATGAAGTCAGCAGCCAATTCATGCGGGGCATTGATCTTGGGTCGCATGCCTGAATAGCCCGGTTGCAGCGCACCCTCTTCCAAAGCAGGCCAGTATTTGCGCACCTCGGCATAAAACGCATCGCCCCGGCGCGGATCGACTTGCAGGTCTGCGGGGTCGTCTACCCATTGCACATCCGGGCCGAACTTGGCTTGCCCCCCCAGGTCGAGTGTGAGGTGCACGCCCAAACCGGCTTTTTCGGGCACGGGGTAAATCAAGTGGGAAAACGGTGCCTTGCCCGCCAGCGTGAAATAGTTGCCTTTGGCGTAATGGGCTTGGGGCAAGCCGCTTTTGTCAAGCCCGTCCATGCGCTCGGCCAGCGCCACGGCGCTCAACCCTGCGGCATTGACCAGCACTTGGCAAGCCAGCTCGGTGCCATCCTGCGTGGTGACGCGTATCGGGTGCGTGGCGGTACCCTTCTTGAGGCCGATGTGCAGCACGGGGGAAACCAGCGCCAGCAAACCCCCTGCGTTTTCCATGTCGCCTTGCAAGGCGAGCATGAGACCGTGGCTGTCCACCACGCCCGTGCTGGGCGACAAAAGCGCCGCTTCGCAAGACAAGGCGGGCTCCAGCGCCTGGGCCTGAACAGCCGTGAGTTTTTGCAGGTCGTTCACGCCATTGGCGGCGGCTTTGGCGACGATGCTGTCCAGGGCCAGAACCTGATCGGGGCTGGTGGCCACGATCAGTTTGCCCAGCCGCTGGTGCGCCACGCCGCGCTCGGTGCAATAGGTGTAGAGCATTTGCTTGCCCTGCACGCACAGCCTCGCCTTGAGAGAGCCCGCCGGGTAATAAATGCCGGCGTGGATGACTTCGCTGTTGCGCGAACTGGTGCCCGTGCCGATGGCGTTTTGCGACTCGAGCACCAGCACCTCGCGCCCTGCCAAAGCCAGCGCCCGCCCGACAGCCAAGCCGACCACGCCGGCACCGATCACCACAGCATCGATTTGTTCCATGGGCCCCATTGTGGCGCAGGCTGGGCACTTCGCCTGTTCGGGTGACGCCCGCAAGACAGACACCTGAATCGCACAAGTGCAGACTGCCCAACTTTCAAACAAGGAGACCGTTTTATGTCACTGTTCAATCTCAAAGGCAAAGTTGCCATCGTCACGGGCTCTAGCCGTGGCATCGGCCGATCGATTGCGCACCAGCTGGCCCAACAAGGCGCCAAAGTCGTGGTGTCCAGCCGCAAGCAAGACGCCTGCGAGGTGGTGGTCAAAGAGATTCAGGCTGCAGGCGGTGAGGCCATAGCGATTGCCGCAAGCATCTCCAGCAAAGAGCAGTTGCAAAACCTGATCGACCAAACCCGCGCGGCCTGGGGGCCGATCGACATCTTGGTGTGCAACGCGGCCACCAATCCCTATTACGGTCCCACCACAGGCATGAGCGACGAGGTGTTTGACAAGGTCATGCGCAACAACGTGCTGTCCAACACCTGGCTGTGCACCATGGTCTACCACGACATGAAGGCCAAAAAAGACGGGGCCATCGTGATCGTGTCGTCCATCGGCGGTCTGCACGGCTCGGCCATCATTGGGGCGTACAACATCTCCAAGGCCGCCGACATGCAGTTGGCGCGCAACCTGGCCGTGGAATGGGGACCGGACAACATCCGCGTGAACTGCATCGCCCCGGGCCTGATCAAGACCGACTTTGCCAAGGCGCTGCACGAGGACCCGGTACTGAGCGCCAAGTACAACAACGAGACCCCCTTGCGCCGCATGGGCGAGCCGGACGACATCGGCGGTGTGGCGGTGTTTTTGGCCAGCCCTGCCGGGCAGTACGTGACGGGGCAGACCATCGTGGCCGATGGCGGGATGATGATTCGCTGACCGTTTTGGGTGCTTTGTTCACCGCTGAGCAGGTGTGGTCTCGAGCTGAAGGTACGGCTGATCATGGGCTGGGGCCGGGCGCCTCATGAGGGAGTACCCAAAATCGGCGCCCGGCCCCAGCCCATGCTCAGCTCAGTGGTTGATCGGAGGAGCATCCGTAAAGCAAAAAGCCCGCAATAGCGGGCTTTTTGACTTGGAGAAAACCTCGATCAGGCGAAGTTTTTCTCAGCGAAAGACCAGTTTACCAGCTTGTCGAGGAAGGTCTCCACGAACTTGGGACGCATGTTGCGGTAGTCGATGTAGTAAGCGTGCTCCCACACATCCACGGTCATCAAAGGGGTATCGCCAGTGGTCAGCGGGGTGCCTGCAGCGCCCATGTTGACGATGTCCACCGATCCATCGGCTTTCTTGACCAGCCATGTCCAGCCAGAGCCGAAGTTGCCCACAGCGCTCTTGACGAAAGCTTCCTTGAAGGCGGCGTAGCTGCCGAACTTGGCGTGGATGGCTGTGGCCAAAGCGCCTGTGGGCTCGCCGCCGCCGTTGGGTTTCATGCAGTTCCAGAAGAAAGTGTGGTTCCAGATCTGGGCCGAGTTGTTGTACACACCGCCGCTGGATTTTTTGATGATGTCTTCGAGGGACATGCTCTCGAATTCAGTGCCTTTTTGCAGGTTGTTCAGGTTCACCACATAAGCGTTGTGGTGCTTGCCGTGGTGAAACTCCAGGGTTTCCTGGCTGTAATGAGGGGCCAAAGCGTCGATCGCGTAAGGCAGTGCGGGCAAAGTGTGTTCCATGAGGGGTCCTTGTGTTGATGCGAATTGAAAAACAACCCACGCATTTTAGGGGCAGCACGATCGCCCCTTGGGTATTCGGGACTCTGGAGAGTATGGAAGCGGTGGTCATCTGAAACACATCGCCTTGGCGGGGTGGGGCCAGGGCGACG
>NZ_CAMBNZ010000069.1 GCF_945869175.1 Limnohabitans sp. Rim8
CCTGCGCGGCGACGTGAACTTTGCCTGGCCCAACGCCGAAATCGCGGTCATGGGTGCCAAGGGTGCGGTGGAAATCATCTTCCGCGAAGACAAGGGCGACCCCGAGAAACTGGCCGCCAAAGAAGCCGAATACAAAGCCCGTTTTGCCAACCCCTTTGTGGCGGGCGCTCGCGGCTTCATCGACGATGTGATTCAGCCGCACGAGACCCGCAAGCGCATCTGCCGCTCGTTGGTGATGTTGAAAGACAAAAAGATCGACAACCCATGGCGCAAGCACGGGAACATTCCACTGTGATTGCCAAGGAGAAGAACAAGATGTTTACCAAAATCCTGATTGCCAACCGCGGCGAAATCGCTTGCCGTGTCATCGCCACTGCCCACAAGATGGGCATCAAAACCGTGGCTGTTTACTCCGAAGCCGACAAAGAAGCACGCCATGTGCAACTGGCCGACGAAGCGGTGCTGATTGGCCCAGCGGCCTCACGCGAGTCTTACCTGGTGGCTGACAAAATCATTGCAGCGGCCAAGGCGACAGGCGCGCAAGCCATTCATCCGGGCTACGGCTTCTTGAGCGAGAACGCCGAGTTCTCCAAGCGCTGCGAAGACGAGGGCATTGCCTTCATCGGCCCACGCCACTTCTCGATTGCCGCCATGGGCGACAAAATCGAGTCGAAAAAATTGGCAGGTGCTGCGGGCGTGAATTGCATCCCGGGTGTCAACGACGCCATCGAAACGGCCGAAAAAGCGGTCGAGATCGCCAATGGCATTGGCTACCCCGTGATGATCAAGGCGTCTGCAGGCGGCGGAGGCAAAGGTTTGCGCGTGGCCTTCAACGACAAAGAAGCTTTTGAAGGCTTCACCTCATGCCGCAACGAAGCGCGCAACAGCTTTGGCGACGACCGCGTCTTCATTGAAAAGTTTGTCGAGGAGCCCCGCCACATTGAGATTCAGGTGCTGGGCGACAGCCATGGCCACGTGATTTATTTGAACGAGCGCGAGTGTTCGATCCAGCGTCGTCACCAAAAAGTCATCGAAGAGGCACCGTCACCTTTCATCAGCGAAGCCACCCGAAAAGCCATGGGCGAACAGGCTGTGCAGTTGGCCAAGGCGGTGAAATACCAGTCGGCGGGCACAGTGGAGTTTGTGGTCGGCAAAGACCAAAGCTTTTACTTCCTCGAGATGAACACCCGCCTGCAGGTGGAGCACCCGGTGACCGAGGCTATCACGGGCCTTGACTTGGTGGAGCAGATGATCCGGGTGGCCGCTGGCGAAAAGCTGTCCTTCACCCAGGCCGAGGTCAAGCGCGATGGTTGGGCCATCGAGTGCCGAATCAATGCCGAAGACCCGTTCCGCAATTTCTTGCCCTCTACGGGCCGTTTGGTTCGTTTCCAAACGCCTAAGCAAACCATGTTCCAAGGCAACACGGCTGATCTGCTTGGCGTGCGCGTGGACACTGGTGTGCAAGACGGTGGCGAGATCCCGATGTTCTATGACTCGATGATCGCCAAGCTCATCGTGCACGGCAAAGACCGCTTGGATGCGATCGCCAAAATGCGCGAAGCCTTGAACGGCTTTGTGATTCGCGGCATCAGCTCCAACATCCCTTTCCAAGCCGCTTTGTTGGCGCACCCCCGCTTTGTGTCGGGCGACTTCAACACAGGTTTCATTGCCGAGCAATACGGCAAAGGCTTTCGCGCGGAAGACGTGCCACATGAGGACCACGATTTTTTGGCCGCTTTGGCCGCGTTTGTTCGCCGCAAGTCACGCCAACGTGCCGCCAGCATCAGCGGACAGTTGCCCGGCTATGACGTCAAAGTGGGTCAAGACTATGCGGTGGTGGAGTTGGGGCAGGGCGGCCACAACCGTTATGTGGCCGTGCATGTGGCGGAGCTGGCCGGCAAACATGGGGAAGCGCACATCACCGTGGACGGCAAGTCCTATGCGATCGTGAGCAATTCCCGTTTGAACGATATCCGCATCGAAGGCACCTGCAATGGCAAACCGTTCACGGCCCAAATTGAGCGCGGCACCTTGAAGAACCCCTTGGCCTTGCAAGTGCAGCACAACGGCACCCGCATCGAAGCGCTGGTGATGTCGCCCCGCATGGCCGAGCTGCACAAGCTCATGCCCTACAAGGCTCCACCTGACCTCAGTCGCTTTGTCTTGTCGCCCATGCCGGGTTTGTTGGTGGATGTGGCTGTGGCCGTGGGTCAAAAGGTGCAAGCGGGCGAGCGTGTGGCCGTGATCGAAGCGATGAAAATGGAAAACGTGCTGTTTGCCGCCCAAGACGGCGTGGTTAAAAAAGTGGTGGCTTCCAAGGGCGAATCGCTGACGGTGGACCAGATGATCGTGGAGTTCGAATAAATGGGCATCCAGCGTCCCTTCAAAGTGCTGGGCGTCCAGCAAATTGCGATTGGTGGTCCTGACAAGGGCCGCTTGCAAAAGCTCTGGGTCGACATGTTCGGTCTCGAGGTGACCGGCACCTTCCAAAGCGAACGCGAGAACGTCGACGAAGACATTTGCGCCATCGGCACCGGTCCGTTCAAGGTCGAGGTGGACCTGATGCAACCGCTGGACCCTGAGAAAAAGCCCGCTGTGCACGCTACGCCTTTGAACCACATCGGCTTGTGGATCGACGACCTGCCGGTCGCAGTGGCCTGGCTCACGGCGCAAGGCGTGCGCTTTGCGCCGGGCGGAATCCGCAAGGGGGCGGCCGGTTTTGACATCACTTTTTTGCACCCCAAAGCGAACGAAGAGTTCCCCATCGGTGGTGAAGGCGTACTGATCGAGTTGGTGCAGGCCCCGGCCGAAGTGGTCCAAGCGTTTTCGGCTTGGGCCGCAGCCGCACACTGAGGGCCTCATGCCCGCAAGTGTGTCAGACCCCGCTTTGGCGGGCTTTGGCTTTGGCGAGCGCCGCTTCGATGATGGCGCGTTTGCGTTCCACCTCAGGCGCACTGCTTGAGCCGTGGGTGAGAGCGGCCAGATCGGCCAGTTTGTGCTCGGCTTTGGCCTGCAATTGACGCTGGTGTTCGGCGTCCTCACGCACCAAGCGTTGCTGCCTTGATTCAAAGCGGGCGCGGGCATCACTGGCTTGTTCGGCGGACCAGGCCGCCCAGCCTGTTTGCAGGCCCGTCACATTCTCCAGTTCAATGCAGTCGACCGGACACACCGGCAAACACAGTTCACAGCCAGTGCACCAGGGCTCGATCACGGTGTGCATCACTTTGTTGGCCCCCAAGATGGCATCGGTCGGGCAGACCTCGATGCACAGGGTGCAACCAATGCACCAAGCCTCGTCAATGTGGGCCACTTGGCGTGGGCCTTCCGTGCCATGCGCTGGGTTCAGGGGCCTGGCGGGCTGACCGGTCAATTGCGCCAAACGCTCAATGCCCGCTTGCCCCCCGGGCGGACACTGGTTGATGGGGGCTTGTTTTTCGGCCATGGCACGCGCATAACTGGCACAGTCCGGATAGCCGCAGCGCGTGCACTGCGTTTGGGGCAGGGCGCTGTTGATCAAATGAAACAGCGCCTGGGACTCAGGCGCTGTGGGGTGGGAAGCGGGCATGCGCCTCAGGCTTTGGTCTTGGGTTTGACCCAGGTGGTTTTGACCGCTGCGCCCGATTTGACCGGCGATGCCGACTTGGCCGGGGCCTTCACGGGTTTCGCAACCGCTTTGGCTGCCGTTTTTTGGGCCGCAGGCGTGGCTCTCGCAGCCACTTTGGCGGGTGCCAGTGCGGCTTCAGTTTTCGCAGCCTTGGCCACCACCGGTTTCACAGGGGCAGGTGCTGGCGCTTTGGGTGCCGCGACAGCCACGGTTTTGGCTGTATTTTCCAGGGGATGGCTCAGGATGAACTTGACCACTTGTGGGTACACCACGTCGCGCCAGCGGCGGCCACTGAAAATGCCGTAGTGCCCTGCGCCCGGCACTTCCAGGTGCAAACGCTCACTGGCGGGCACGCCACTGCACAGGTCTTGTGCCGCACGGGTCTGGCCAGACCCGGAGATGTCGTCCAACTCGCCTTCCACCGTCATCAGGGCGGTGCCCTTGATGTCTTGTGGTCGCACACGTTCCACTTTGCCGTCCACGCCCTTCACATCCCAGGTGCCGTTGACCAGTTTGAAATCCTGGAACACGGTCGCGATGGTTTCCAGGTAGTAATCAGCGTCCATGTCGAGCACAGCGTTGTACTCGTCATAAAACTTGCGGTGGGCTTCGGTGCTGGCGTCGTCGCCCTTGATAAGGTCTTTGAAGTAGTCGTAATGGCTCTTGGCGTGGCGGTCAGGGTTCATGGCCACGAAACCGGTGTACTGCAAGAAGCCGGGGTAAACACGGCGACCCGCACCTGGAAAGGTGGACGGCACGCGGTAGATCACATTGTTCTCGAACCACTCGAAACTCTTGTTGGTGGCCAGGTTGTTCACCGAGGTGGGTGATTTGCGGGCATCGATCGGACCACCCATCATGGTCATGGTCAACGGGGTCTTTTCGCCTCGGCTGGCCATCAAAGAGACGGCGGCCATGACGGGCACGGTGGGCTGGCAAACGCTCACCACATGGCAGTTGCCATATTTGGACTGCAGGTGGCGGATGAACTCTTGCACATAGTTGATGTAGTCGTCCAGGTGGAATTCCCCATCGGACAAGGGCACCATACGGGCGTTTTTCCAGTCGGTGATGTAGACCTTGTGGTCTTGCAACATGGTTTTGACGGTATCACGCAGCAAAGTTGCGTAGTGGCCCGACAAAGGCGCCACGATGAGCACGACAGGCTGGCCCTTGAGTTGGGTCAAGGTGTCGGGATCGTCCGAAAAACGCTTGAATCGGCGCAGCTCGCAAAAAGGGTTGTCGATTTCGATCCGCTCTTGAATGGCCACTTCGGTTTGGTTGACCTTGATGGTCTGGATGCCGAACGCTGGCTTTTCGTAGTCTTTGCCCAAACGGTGCATCAGGGCATAACCGGCTGAAGTGCGCTGCGCCAAGGGCGTTTGCGACATGGGGTTCGATGGATTGCTGAAGAGTTTTGACGCAGCTTGTGCAAGATCGGAAAAAGGCTCCATGAACGAGCGTTGTGTTTCGAAGATCTGGTAAAGCATGGACTGTTTCCCTTGGAAAATGGTGCGGTGCAGCAATACTACATGAAGGCTGTGAATAATTATGGATGCTCTCCCCTAATCGGCAGTCACCATCTCGACCGTCCAAAAAAAAACCGCCCCGTTCAGGGGCGGTTTTGTTTAGATCTGAGGGCTTTCAGACCACTTTGGCGATCGATGCGCAAACGTAGTCAATGTTCTTGCTGTTGAGCGCGGCCACGCACATTCGGCCTGTGTCGGTGCCGTACACCCCAAATTCGGAGCGCAAGCGCACCATTTGGTCCTTGGTCAGGCCCGAGTAACTGAACATGCCGATCTGGCTGGTGATGAAGCCCATGTCTTGTTGCACGCCAGCGGCTTTGAGGCCATCCACCAGTTTTTGGCGCATGGCCTTGATGCGCACGCGCATTTCGGCCAGTTCTTGTTCCCACTGCGCACGCAACTCGGGGCTGTTCAAGACGGCCGCCACCACTGCGCCACCGTGGATGGGGGGGTTGGAGTAGTTGGTGCGGATGGCAATTTTCAACTGGCTCAGCACTCGAGATGCCTCTTCTTTGTCAGTGGCCACCACCGACAGAGCGCCCACGCGCTCGCCATAGAGGCTGAAGCTCTTGGAAAACGAGGTGGAGACGAAGATGTTCAGGCCTGCAGCAACAAACTTGCCGATCACCGCGCCGTCTTCGGCAATGCCATAGCCAAAGCCCTGGTAGGCCATGTCCAAAAAGGCGGTGAGGCCCTTGGCCTTGACCACGGCAATCACCTGGTCCCATTGGGCATCGGTGATGTCGTAACCGGTGGGGTTGTGGCAGCAGGCGTGCAACACCACGATGGTGCCCGCAGCGGCCGCATTCAGGCTGGCCAGCATGCCGTCGAAATTGACGCCGCGCGTGGCTGCATCGTAGTAAGCGTAAGTGTCGACCTCAAAACCTGCGTTCACGAAGATGGCGCGGTGGTTTTCCCAGCTGGGGTCAGAAATCAGCACTTTGGCTTGGGGGCTGACTTTTTTCAGGAAGTCGGCACCGATTTTCAGGCCGCCTGTGCCGCCAATGGCCTGCACGGTGGACACCCGGCCCGACTTGACTACATCGGAATCTGCGCCAAATACCAGTGCCTTGACGGCGTTGTCGTAGGCCACGATGCCGTCAATGGGCAGGTAGCCACGTGCTGTTGGTGTGGCCATCATGGTTTTTTCGGCCGCTTGCACACACTGCAGCAGAGGCAGTTTGCCGTTGTCGTCGAAGTACACGCCCACGCCCAGATTCACCTTGTGGGGGTTGGTGTCGGCGTTGTATTGTTCGTTCAGACCCAGGATCGGGTCGCGGGGGGCCATTTCGACGGCGGAAAACAGAGACATGAAAAGTCCTTGGATTGTTCAGTGGTGGCAGGAAACCCGTTCCTCGGTTAGGCTTTCAGGTTACTCCAGATTTTAACGGCCCTCACCGCTGGGTTTTGCCAGACGCTGTTTCCCCAAAGATGCCCACATTGCCCGAAGTCCCTGTTCTTGTAGCTCCCGACGCTGAAAAGTACGCCGAGGGAAAGTTCATCAGCTATCCCGGTTCTCCATTTGAGCTGTACCAGCCTTACCCCCCTGCAGGGGACCAGCCGGTGGCCATCGAGCAGCTGGTCGAAGGCGTGCATGACGGCGAGGTGTTTCAAACCCTGCTGGGTGTGACCGGGTCCGGCAAGACCTTCACCATGGCCAATGTGATTGCGCAGCTGGGTCGGCCGGCCATTGTGTTTGCGCCCAACAAGACGCTGGCCGCGCAGCTCTACAGCGAGTTCCGCGAGTTCTTTCCCAAGAACGCGGTCGAGTATTTCGTCAGTTACTACGACTATTACCAGCCCGAGGCCTATGTGCCCCAACGCGATCTGTTCATCGAAAAGGACAGCGCGATCAATGAGCACATCGAGCAGATGCGTTTGTCTTGTACCAAAAGCATCATGGAGCGGCGCGACGTGGTGATCGTGGCCACGGTGTCGGCCATCTACGGCATTGGCGAGCCCGAGAGTTACCACCGCATGATCATGACGCTGCGCACGGGGGACAAGCTGGGTCAGCGCGATGTGATCGCCCAGCTGATCCGCATGCAGTACCAGCGCAACGACATGGAGTTTTCGCGCGGCAAATTTCGGGTGCGGGGTGACACGATCGACGTGTTCCCGGCCGAACACTCCGAGCTGGCGATCCGGATCGAACTGTTTGACGACGAGATTGAAAGCCTGCAGTTGTTTGACCCGCTGACAGGGCGCATTCGCCAAAAAATCCCACGTTTCACGGTGTACCCATCCAGCCACTATGTGACACCGCGCGACAAAGTGTTGGCGGCGGTAGAAACCATCAAGATCGAGCTGGCCCAGCGTCTGAAAGAGCTGGTGGGCATGGGCAAGTTGGTCGAAGCCCAGCGCCTGGAGCAACGCACCCGCTTTGATCTGGAAATGTTGTCCGAAGTGGGCCATTGCAAGGGCATTGAGAACTACACCCGTCATTTGTCAGGTGCAGCCCCGGGTGACGCACCCAGCACGCTCACCGACTACATGCCAGCCGATGCCATCATGTTCCTGGACGAGAGCCACCAGATGATTGGCCAGCTCAACGCCATGTACAACGGCGACAAGGCCCGCAAGACCACTTTGGTGGAATACGGCTTTCGCTTGCCCAGCGCTTTGGACAACCGCCCGCTCAAGTTTGAAGAGTTCGAAAAGCGCATGCGTCAGTGCATCTTTGTATCGGCCACGCCCGCTGACTATGAAAAGACGCACGCGGGCAAAGTGGTTGAGCAGGTGGTGCGACCCACTGGATTGGTCGACCCAGAGGTTGAGGTGCGTCCCGCCACCCAACAGGTGGACGATGTGCTGCAAGAGATCCGCATTCGGGTGGACAAATACGAGCGTGTGCTGATCACGACCCTGACCAAGCGCATGGCCGAGCAGCTGACCGATTACCTGAGCGACAACGGGGTGAAAGTGCGTTTCTTGCACAGCGACGTGGACACGGTCGAGCGGGTCGAGATTTTGCGTGACCTGCGCTTGGGCGCTTTCGATGTGCTGGTGGGCATCAACTTGCTGCGCGAGGGCTTGGACATACCCGAGGTCTCGCTGGTGGCCATTCTGGATGCCGACAAAGAAGGCTTCTTGCGCTCCGAACGCAGCCTGATCCAGACCATTGGCCGAGCAGCCCGAAACCTGAACGGTCGGGCGATTTTGTATGCCGACCGGATCACCGAGTCGATGAAAAAAGCCATGGGCGAGACCGAGCGTCGCCGCATCAAGCAAGTGGCCCACAACGAGCTCATGGGCATCACGCCCAAGAGCATTGTCAAAAAAGTCAAAGACCTGATCGACGGTGTTTACAGCGAAAAGTCGGGAAAAGAAGCCGAGCGCTTGGAGCAAGCTGCGGTTCAAAGGGCCAAGGTGGAGGACATGAGCGAGAAAGACATCTCCCGCGCCATCAAGCAGTTGGAGAAGCAAATGATGGAACATGCCCGCAACTTGGAATTCGAAAAAGCCGCCCAGGTTCGCGACCAATTGGGCATCTTGAAAGAGCAGGCTTTTGGTGCCACCGGTGGAGACAACATCGTGCCTTTGATCCGGGCTTGAGCCCTTCCGGAGTAATAACCCTTTAACCCGAGTGATTTGATCGGGATTGGTTTATACTTGAGTTGTTTAGTCGGGAACCCGTTTTGGCGGGTCACTGACTTAGCCCTCACCCACTTCAGGAGTCTGCCATGCGTTTAACCACCAAAGGCCGTTTCGCCGTCACCGCCATGATCGATCTGGCCTTGCGCCAAGATGCCGGCCCTGTGACTTTGGCCGCCATCAGCCAGCGCCAACAGATTTCCCTCTCTTATTTAGAGCAGTTGTTTGGCAAACTGCGTCGCCACAATTTGGTCGAATCTACCCGCGGCCCTGGCGGCGGTTACACCTTGGGCCGCAAATCCACCGAAATCACCGTGGCCGACATCATTTTGTCGGTGGACGAACCCATTGATGCCACCCATTGCGGCGGCAAAGAAAACTGCAACGGCGGCGATGGCCGTTGCATGACACACGACCTTTGGGCCTCCCTGAATTCCAAAATGGTGGAGTTTTTGGACTCGGTTTCCCTGCAAAAGCTGGTGGATGACCAATTGGCCAAAGGCTTGGTCGTTGAAAACAAGCCCAGCCTCAAGCGCGCGATTGCCCCGATGCCGATCAGCCAACCCATCCGCGTGAATGTGCCCAACTCGGTGTTTGACTTGGGCAACATGTTCGCCAAACCCTGATTCCCTCAAAAGAACCGCCATGACCACACCCCATTTCCCCATTTACCTCGACTACGGCGCCACCAACCCTTGCGACCCCAGGGTGGTTGACGCCATCGTTCCTTGGTTACGTGAACACTTTGGCAACCCTGCATCCCGTACCCACGCTTGGGGTTGGGAAGCTGAAGCGGCCGTAGAAAAAGCCCGTGAGCAAGTGGCCGACTTGATCGGTGCCGACCCCCGTGAAATCGTCTGGACCAGTGGCGCGACCGAGTCCAACAACCTGGCCATCAAAGGCGCGGCGAATTTTTACAAGTCACGCGGCAAGCACCTGATCACCGTCAAGACCGAGCACAAAGCCGTGCTGGACACCATGCGCGAGCTCGAGCGTCAAGGCTTTGAGGTCAGCTACCTGGATGTACAGGCCGATGGTCTGTTGAACATGGATGCGCTCAAAGCCGCCATTCGCCCCGACACCATTTTGATCAGCGTGATGTTCGTGAACAACGAAATCGGCGTCATCCAGGACGTGACCGCCATTGGCAATTTGTGCCGCGAAAAAGGCATCGTTTTCCACGTCGACGCCGCGCAGGCCACGGGCAAAGTCGAGATCGACATGGCCCAACTGCCCATCGATTTGATGAGCCTGGCCTCCCACAAAACCTATGGCCCCAAAGGCATTGGCGCTTTGTATGTGCGCCGCAAGCCCCGCATTCGCCTGGAAGCGCAAATGCACGGCGGCGGTCATGAGCGCGGCATGCGCTCGGGCACCTTGCCCACCCACCAGTGCGTCGGCATGGGCGAGGCGTTTCGCATCGCCAAGTTGGAGATGGCTCAAGACAACGCCAAGGCCCGTGCTTTGCACGACCGCCTGATCAATGGCCTGAGCGACATGGAGCAGGTGTTTTTGAACGGTCACCCCACCCAGCGCGTGCCGCACAACATCAACATGAGCTTCAACTTCGTCGAAGGCGAGTCGCTCATCATGGGGATCAAAGGCTTGGCCGTGTCATCGGGTTCCGCCTGCACCTCGGCCAGCTTGGAGCCCAGCTATGTGCTCCGCGCCTTGGGGCGCAGCGACGAGTTGGCCCACAGCAGTCTGCGCATGACGATTGGCCGTTGGTCCACGGAAGAGGACATCGATTACGCGATCAAGACGATCCGCGAGAACGTGGCCAAGTTGCGTGATCTCAGCCCCCTGTGGGAAATGCACCAAGATGGCATCGATCTGAGCACCATTCAGTGGGCAGCCCACTGAGTTCAAATTGACCTGAATACGGAGAAAACACCATGGCTTATTCTGAAAAAGTGGTTGACCACTACGAAAACCCCCGCAACGTCGGTTCTTTCGACAAAGGCGACGACACGGTCGGTACCGGCATGGTCGGTGCGCCGGCTTGCGGCGATGTGATGAAGCTGCAAATCAAGGTCAATCCACAAACCGGTGTGATCGAAGATGCCCGCTTCAAAACCTATGGCTGCGGTTCGGCTATCGCGTCCAGCTCCTTGGTCACCGAATGGGTCAAAGGCAAAACGCTCGACGAAGCCGCGGCTTTGAAGAACAGCCAAATCGCCGAAGAACTGGCTCTGCCGCCAGTCAAAATCCACTGCTCGATCTTGGCCGAAGATGCCATCAAGGCGGCTGTGGACGACTACAAAAAGAAACACCTGAACTGACATGGCCATCTCACTGTCTGCTGCCGCAGCTCGGCATGTGACCCGGTACTTGGCCAAACGTGGCTCGGGTGTCGGTGTGCGCCTGGGTGTCAAAACCACGGGATGCTCGGGTCTGGCTTACAAACTCGAATACGTGGACGATATCGCGCCTGAAGACGTGGTGTTTGAAGGCCACGGCGTCAAGGTGCTGGTGGACCCCAAAAGTCTGGCTTACATCGATGGCACCGAGCTCGACTTTGTGCGCGAAGGCCTGAACGAGGGGTTCCGCTTCAACAACCCCAACGAGCGTGACCGCTGCGGTTGCGGTGAGTCTTTTCGCGTGTGAGTTGTCGCGTGTGATCTCGCTTCAAGCCAACGACTTCGAGTTGTTTGATGTCCCTTTGCAGTTTGCTCAGGACCGCACGCAAATCGATGCCCGCTGGAAAGCCCTGCAACGCGAAGCCCACCCTGACCGTTTTGCCGCCGAAGGCGCCGCTGCCCAGCGCGTGGCCATGCAATGGTCGGTTCGCATCAACGAAGCCTACCAGCGCCTGAAAGACCCGCTCAAACGGGCAGCCTATCTTTGTGAGCTGCAAGGCACGCCGGTGCAGGCCGAGAACAACACTGCCATGCCCGCAGCCTTCCTCATGCAACAGATGGAATGGCGAGAAACCCTTGACGACACCGACAGCGCCCAGAGCTTGGAAGCTTTGGCCGAAGAGGTGGCGGGTGAACAAAAGCGTGTGCAGCTAGAACTGGCACGCTTGCTCGACGACGTGCAAGACCCCGCACAAGCTGTGGGGCAGGTGAGGGCGCTGATGTTCATCGAGCGCTTCATGCAAGAAGTGAACGCTAAACTCGACCGATTGACTTGACCCCCCTGATTGACCATGGCCTTACTGCAGATTTCCGAACCGGGCCAGTCGCCCGACCCGCACCAGCGACGCATCGCCGTGGGCATTGACCTGGGGACCACCCATTCCCTGGTGGCCTCGGTGCGCAGCGGTGTGGCCGAATGTTTGCCCGATGACGATGGCCGGGTGATCCTGCCTTCGGTCGTGCGCTTCATGCCAGGCCAAGGCCGTCAAATTGGTTTCGACGCGGTGCAGTCGGCCGCAACCGATCCGATGAACACCATCGCCTCGGTCAAGCGTTTCATGGGACGCGGCCTGCAGGACATTGCCGACCGCAGCAAGTTGCCTTACCAATTCACGGCCAGCGATCAAGGCATGCTGAGCATCCAGACGGTGCAAGGCCCCAAATCTCCGGTGGAAGTCAGTGCGGAAATTTTGGCCACTTTGCGTTACCGCGCCGAAGATACCTTCAACGACGACCTGTACGGCGCTGTGATCACCGTGCCCGCTTACTTTGACGACGCCCAGCGCCAGGCCACCAAAGATGCCGCGCAACTGGCGGGCCTGAATGTGTTGCGCCTGATCAACGAACCCACCGCCGCGGCCATCGCCTATGGCTTGGACAACTCCAGCGAAGGCGTCTACGCCGTGTTCGATCTGGGCGGTGGCACGTTCGATATCTCCATCTTGCGCCTCGCGCAAGGCGTGTTCGAGGTGCTGTCCACAGGCGGCGACTCGGCCTTGGGCGGCGACGACTACGACCAGGCCTTGGCCGATTTGGTCATGGCCCAGCAGCACAGCCTGCAAGCTCTCACGCCGGAAGACAAAACCCTGCTCAAGGCCGCAGCACGTGCCGCCAAGGAGCAATTGACCACCGCAGACACCGCTGCATTGACAATGGCTTTGTCCACCGGGGTCTTGTCGGTGCAGGTCAGCCGTGCCGAATTTGATTTGGCCACCCAGGCCCTGACGGCCCGCTGCATCACCGCTGCTCGAAAAGCCTTGCGCGACGCGCAATTGGCCAAAGACGATGTGCAAGGCGTGGTCATGGTGGGTGGCTCCACCCGCATGCCGCAAATCCAGCAGGCCGTGTCCGAGTTCTTTGGCCAGGCCCCGCTCAACAACCTCAACCCCGACGAAGTCGTGGCTTTGGGCGCGGCCATCCAGGCCAACCAACTGGCCGGCAACAACGCCGCAGGCGAATTGCTGCTGCTCGATGTGATCCCGCTGTCACTGGGTATTGAAACCATGGGCGGTTTGGTCGAACGCATCATTCCGCGCAACCAGACCATCCCCACCGCCATGGCGCAAGACTTCACCACTTACCAGGACGGCCAAACCGCGTTGGCGCTGCATGTGGTGCAAGGTGAGCGCGATCTGGTGCAGGACTGCCGTAGCCTGGCACGCTTTGAACTGCGTGGCATCCCGCCCATGGCCGCAGGTGCTGCCCGCATCCGCGTCACTTTCACGGTGGATGCCGATGGTTTGCTGAGCGTGGGCGCCAAAGAACAAATCAGCGGCGTCGAAGCGCGCATTGACGTCAAGCCCTCTTATGGCTTGAGTGATGATCAAATCGCCACCATGCTGCAAGAAAGCTTCACCACGGCCCAAGCCGACATGAAAGCCCGTGCCTTGGTCGAGGCGCGCGTGGACGCTGACCGCATGTTGCTGGCCACCCGCAGTGCCTTGCAAGCCGACGGTCATTTGCTGCAATCCGCTGAGCGCCGGGCCATTGACGCATTGATGGCCACCTTGCAAGCGGCGGTGCAAACCGAGCAAGATGCCCAAGCTTTGGAAGACTGCACGCAGGCGCTGGCCAAAGGGACAGAAGCCTTTGCCGCTGAACGCATGAACCACAGCATCCAAAAAGCTTTGGCAGGTCAAAATATCCAGGCCTTGTAAAAGCCGCCCGAACTCCAAAACAACCATGCCTGTCATCAAAATTTTGCCTCACCCCGAGTACTGCCCCAACGGCGCAGACATCACGGCCCCTGCAGGCACCAGCATTTGCGAAGCCTTGCTCGACCACCACATCAACATCGAACATGCCTGCGACATGAGCGCAGCCTGCACCACTTGCCATGTGGTGGTGCGAGAAGGCTTCAAAAGCCTGGGCGAGATGGAAGAAACTGAAGAAGACCTGCTCGACCGTGCATGGGGTCTGGAGCCCAACTCGCGCCTGAGCTGCCAAGCCTTTTTGGCCAAGAGCGATTTGGTGATCGAGATCCCGCGCTACACCATCAACCACGCCAAAGAAAACCACTGAGGCCACAGATGCGTCAGATCGTTCTGGACACCGAAACCACAGGCCTGTCTGCCGAAGGCGGCGACCGCATCATCGAGCTCGGTTGCGTCGAGTTGTATGCCCGCAAGCTCACAGGCAACAACCTGCACTTTTACTTCAACCCCGAGCGCGACAGCCACGAAGATGCACTCAAGGTGCACGGCATCAGCAACGAGTTTCTGCGCGACAAGCCCAAATTTGTGGAACTGAGCGATGACATCCTCGACTACCTGAGCGATGCGGAACTGATCATCCACAACGCCGCTTTTGATGTCGGCTTTCTGAACAAGGAACTGGAGCGGGCGGGTAAAAAACCGCTCAAGGCCTACGTTGCCAACGTCATCGATACCTTGGTGATGGCCAAAGAAATGTTCCCCGGCAAACGCAACAGCTTGGATGCTTTGTGTGATCGCCTCGAAGTGGACAACTCCGGTCGGACATTGCACGGCGCTTTGCTCGATGCAGAATTGCTGGCCGATGTCTACATCAACATGACACGCGGCCAAGAGGCCTTGCTGATCGATGCGGGCGATGCCCCCGCGAACACCCAGTCGGTCGCGGTCCAGGTGGATTTGAGCCAATACGTCTTGCCGGTGCTGGCTGCGAACGACCAAGAGCTTGCGGCCCATGACGCGGTGTTGACCCAGCTGGACAAATCCAGTGGTGGTAAAACCGTTTGGAGACAAGCCTCGGCGGCTTGAACTTTTGAGTCCGGATCAAGCCATCGATGGGGTTTGATTTTTCAGCTGTTGAAGCAAAAACAGGGCTTATTTCCGTGTCATAATTGCGCTCTTCGCCAAACGGCGCAGGGCGATTAGCTCAGGGGTAGAGCACTGCATTCACACTGCAGGGGTCGCAGGTTCAAACCCTGCATCGCCCACCACTTTTGGAATTTCCTCTTCCAAATCAACGGCTGTTAGGGTTTTCTTCACACTTGTTTTAGGTTTTCTAAGGCAGTGTTCTAGGAAACCCCATGCCCAAATTCAAACACCCCATCGATCTCAAAGCTGCAGCGGATGCGGCTTCATCTTTGGTTCCCGTTGACGTCACGTTGGCTGAACTGGTTCAAGCGCATTCGCTTGCAAAACCCCGTCTTGAACTGGAGCTGCGGCTCAGAAAATGGTGCGATCCAGTCCATGGTTTCGGTCACGAATCGGCATGGTCCATTTCCAGTGAACGGCTGCAAAAGGCAGCAGAGGCGTTGGTTGAGGCAGGGTACGCAACTTCCACGGTTAACCGCGACATCGGTGCACTGGGACAAGTCTATAGATGGGCTGTTGTGAATCGTCGGATGGCTCCAAGAGGATTCATTTCCCCCACACTTGCCGTCAAGCGCTTTGAGGAAAAAATCCGTTACGTTGCATCGTCAGAGCAGGATATTTTGTCTTTGCGCCTGGCCGCAAAAATGGGCAG
>NZ_CAMBNZ010000070.1 GCF_945869175.1 Limnohabitans sp. Rim8
ACGAGGCTCAAACGGTCGGGCATGGACAAGTTGCCGGGTTTGATGACCATCTTGTCCAAGCCTTTTAAATCGAGTCGCAATTCCGACGTGTGCGACCGGTTGGTGTCACTCACTTTGACGATTGCATAAGTTTTGATCGGCATGGGAATGCCTTTGAGCTCCAACAAATCGCGCTCAGACACCTCCACAAAATCTTTCACTTGCGCATAGGTTTCGTGCGAGATCAAAACCCCACCAGGCTCGCATTTGCTTTCGATTCGGGCGGCCAAATTGACTTCCCCACCCAAAATGGTGTACGCCATGCGGCTGTGGCTGCCGAAATTGCCCACGTTGCAGTAACCCGTGTTGATGCCCATGCGCGTGATGAAGGGAAATTGCAGACCTTCTCGCTGCCACTGGATGTGCAGCTCGGCCAGCCGCTCTTGCATGTCGTAAGCCATGCGAACACAGGCCAAGGCGTCTTCTTGGGGACCGCGACTTTCAGGATCACCGAAGAAAACCATCATCGCATCACCGATGTATTTGTCGATCGTGCCCCCGTATTTGGCGGCGATGTCCGACATTTCCGAGAAGTAAGCGTTGATGTAGTGGGTCAAGACCTCAGGCTGGATGACCGATGAAATGTGCGTGAACCCTTGAATATCTGAGAAAAATACGGTCAGCAGTTTGCGTTGGGTTTTGATTTCAATGGACTGATCGCCTTTGAAAATGGAGTCGTAAATTTGCCTTGGCAAATACTTGGCCAGTTGGTCGGCAACGCCTTCCAGTTTTTTCTTTTCAATCTCCAATTCATCGGACACGGACTGGAGTCGCAGTTCATTCCTGTCGCTGATACGGATCATGCGCGAAAAGTTTTTCAACAGCCGCCCGTAATCCGCCATGAGCTTGGCATAAACATCAGGCGTGATCAATTCTGGGGAATTGGTCAGCAGTTTTTCACTTTCGACCAAAACCTCATTTTCTTTGGCCAAAAAGGAATCGGTCACGCCAGCCCTTCAGTGGGGGTCAAAAGGCCACCATGGCGAACTCGGCTTTGTCGAGTTCTTCGGCGAACTCTTCACCCAGTTCTTGCATGTTGTCATCGTCAGAGGCATAGTGCCATTCGATTTTGAACGCGTTGCCACGTGAGGCGGATTCTTCGACCGCCAAGAACAAGTCCATGAGCACTTTGGCCGATGAGCTGTTGAAGTATTTCAACTTGAAAGAGAAAACCGCTTTGACGTCAACCTGCGTCTCCAAAAAGCTGTAGACATTGGACAAAGGCGTGTCATAAAACTTTTTGGTGTCTTCAGGGTAAGACTCTCCTTCGAGCACAAAAACGCCAGTGGCAGGGTCAAAGCTCAAATGGGGCGTGCGTGATGTGGCTGCAATGTCAATTTTTTCCATGTCGGACTCTCTTAAAAGTAGGCTTCGAGGCAGAAGAAAGTGAACTCACCGTCAGGCATGGGGACCATGTCGTATTCCCAGTTGCCATTGGCTTCTCGTGCGATGGAGATGAAGCCCACACCCGCACCCTTGGAGCCTTCGGGCGGGCCAGCTTTCAGATGCTCGCGCATCAAAGTGGTCAATTCTTTTCGGTTGAGTCCGCGAATGCTCTCAAGCGAGGCCGAGACACGCGCCACATTCTCGTTTTTGATGAGGTTGGCGCAGGTGACGAAGCGGGTGCCCTCAGGTGTCTCGCCGATGGTGATCAGACCGTAACGCAGCTCGCCGTCGTCCACCTCATTTTCAGAGCGACCTTCCGCCAATGCGGCCTCGCGCTCGATCTTGGCACGCTCTTCAGGGCCAATCGTCTCCGCCGAGTAACGGATGACGTTCTGCACTTGTTCCACAAATGTAGAAAAGATGCCGCGCGAAATTTTTTGATCGGTTTGGTCAATGGCCATCTTGCTTTGCAAGGCGTTGCCAATGCCTGACAAGATGCTCTCATTCAGGTAACCGCAATAGGAAAACACGATGCCCCGTGATTCCAATTGATGGCGAAGTTCCAAGAAGGAAGCGCCGTTGAGCTTGTGTACAGATGACATGGATTGATCTCATAAACAATGAAGACCAATTAAATTTAAACATCAAAAATGACAGAGATGTGATGTAAAAATGACAAAAATAATATCAAGACCGCCAGGGGCTTGGACATCAAGGAACCCCGCTGCGGGGTTTACCGGTTGACGTTCACCACCACCCGGCCGCGTTTTTGGCCCGCCAGACTCTAGACCAGCGCCAGGGACAGCCAGGGGAAGGCGCAGATCAAGACCAGCACCGCCAACATCGCCCCAAGAAATGGCAAGCAACCGGCAAAAATGCTTTCTACTGAGATATTGGGATCGTTCAAGGTAGATTTGACCGTGAACACCGAAATACCGAATGGCGGTGTCAGCAAACCCATTTCGACGGCCAACACCGTGATAACGCCGAAATGGATCAGGTCGAAACCGAAGCTGCTGGCGATGGGCGCTGCCACTGGCGTCATGATCAATAAGATGGAGCTGGAGTCCAAAATCATCCCCAGCAGCAGCACAATCCCGATGTACAAGGTCAGAAATCCGTACGGTCCAAGACCCGCGTCACGCACCAGT
This sequence comes from Limnohabitans sp. Rim8, assembly GCF_945869175.1. GTDB lineage: Bacteria > Pseudomonadota > Gammaproteobacteria > Burkholderiales > Burkholderiaceae_C > Limnohabitans_A. Next base: position 2,577 of record NZ_CAMBNZ010000070.1, read on the forward strand.
TCGCTGATGGCCACAGGTACACCCGCCACGCTGAGCATGCGACTGTAGAAACTGGCGGCCACCAGCAAAATCAATATGGTGCACGACACGCTGCCGGTTTCGTGGAGAACCTGCCATAGTTTGCCTTTTCTCAAAGATCGGCGCATCAAGGCAATGACCAGCGCGCCAAAAGCACCCACACCACCGGCTTCGGTGGGCGTGAAAAATCCACTGTACAGGCCCCCCAGCACCAGCACTACCAATGCAGCGATGGGAACCAACTTGTTGACCATCTGAAGCCCGGTCAGGGTGACTTGAATTTGGTGTCCCCGCAGCAATTGAGAGGGGTGTTGAGGGTCAAAGACCTGGCCCGGCGTGAACCGCGCCATCAGCATGATCATCACGGCGAACACCATGGCCAGCAAGAAGCCCGGAATGACTCCGGCAACAAACAATTTGCCAATGGATTGTTCGGCCAACACGCCGTAAATGATCATCAGCAAGCTGGGCGGGATCATCATCCCCAGCACCGAGCTGCCAGCCACAGTGCCGGTGGCAAAGGTGGTACGGTAACCGTGTTTGACCATTTCGGGCACAGCCACCCGGGTGAACACCGCAGCCGACGCGATCGAGACCCCTGTGACCGCCGCGAAAACCGTGTTGGCAGCCACAGTGGCCACACCGAGGCCGCCTTGGAGCTTGCGTAGCAAGACTTCTGCAACCGTGAAAGTGTCCTTGCCAACATTGGAGATGCTCACCAGCAGTCCCATCAGCACAAACAGCGGAATGGTCGCGAACACATAGTCGGCCACACCGTTGTAGGCCGCCATGTAAAACAATTTGATGGCCATGTCGAGGTTGTCTCGCACCAGCCAGACGCCTGCAAAGCCAACGGCCAACAAGGCCACACCAATGTGAACGCCAAGCAGCACCAGAACGACCAAAACGCCAATGAGCAAACCGCCCATGCCCAAATCGCTCATACCCCACCTCCCAGGGGATCGTCAGCCTGCGCTGTGGACCCTTGTTGTTTCAAGATGCCGGGGGTGCTCATCAAATAGCACAACGCACCTGCGGCGGAGCCTGCAACCAGCAGCGCACGAAATGGCCAAGCCGGTACGCTGTAGACGCCTTGCACGCCGTAAAACTCGTTGCTTGTCCAGGAGTTGCTGAATTCAGACCAGCCGATCCAGGCCAAGGCCGCAAACAAACCAACACCCACCAGGGCATTGAAGACATTCAGTGCCACGACACCTTTGGCCGAGCGCTTGCTGATGAGGTTGAGCAAAAAGTCACTGCGTGTCATTCGACCGGTGCAAACGGCGGCGGCGAGTTGGAGAAAAACAATGGCGCCGACCGAGCGAGAGGAGAATTCAGCCACCCCAGTGATGGGTTGATTCAGAAAATTTCGACCGATGACATCAGCGACCACCAAAGCCATGATCAGGAAAATCCAGGCCGTTCCAACAGACGCCAGGAGATTGGCTGGAAATTCCAAGGGATGCTGTGGTGTGGCAGGTATTTCTGCGTGGGGATCTGCATGCAAGAGGCTCTCCTCGTGTGAATGGGCAAATGGGCTACAGGGCCCACCAATGGAGGTGGGCCCTGCAGCCATCAACGCGGTCAAATGGTCGGTCAGCGGGCCGCTTTGTCCCAGTCACGCAGAGGCTTCACACCGCGAGCGCGCAATTCGTCAAAGTAAGCGCGAAGCACGGACTTGCCCGCATCTCCTGTGGTTTGAAGCCATGGGGTGACGATGTCGGGCAGGCCGTTGATCCATTTGGCACGCTCAGCGGCTGGAAGATCGCTGACCTGAAGGCCGGCGGCGCGCATGGTTTCCATGGCTTTCACAGCGGAGGTGGTGACATGTTTGCCGTGGGCGACCGATGTGGATTTGCCAGCCTTGATGAAGGCTTCCTGAACATCCTTGGGTAATTTGTCAAAAAAGCTTTTGTTGGCCGCAACGCTGCCTAGGTACATGGCACCCACATCCACGCGCGTCAAATATTTGGCCACTTCGTAAACACGGGCCGGGCCGATTCCGCTGGCAAAGCTCAGGGCGCCTTGGGTCACACCCGTCTGAATGTTGGTGTAATAGGTGGTCAAGGCGCCTTCAACAGGCGTGGCACCGGTGTCGCGCATCCAGTTGGCCGATGTGCCCGGCGCGTGGATTTTCTTGTTTTGTAACGCGGCCATGTTGGTCACGGGGAAATTGGCATAAATGTCATAGGTATCGGTGATGAGCGACGACAGAGGCACCATGTTCTGCGAGGTCCAGCTGGCCTTGAGCGCTGGGTGCGTGTCGTTGAGCTTGTCGAAAATGCTGACCAGCATTTCGTGATTGGTGGTGGCGAACGGTGTGAAATAGGTGACGTTCTGCAAAGGCATGGCAGAGTTTTCCCAGACTGTGCCGACCATGCCCACGTCAACTATGCCGTCCTTGACGGCGGCGCGTGTTTCAGAAAATTTGTACAGCGTTCCGCCGTAATTTTCACGCCAACGCACTTCATACTTACCTCCACCTTCTTTGAGCAACCGATCCACTTCGGGCTGGAACACCTCTTTCATGGCGTAGGCCCAAATGTTGGTGGTCGGATGGCTTGCACCGATGTTGACGTTGATGCGCTGTTGGGCGACTGCATTGCTGGCAGCAGTTGCGCAAGCGAGCGCTATCAACCCGGAAAGGGCCAACTTGTTGAGTTTCATGCGTTCTCCTTTTGGTTGAATAGCGGCAGTCCATGGCCGCGCTGTAATTGCCGCAGCCGGTAGGCTGCAGCGGGGTGAAAATTTTTCATGGATTTCGTTTTCTTGTCGCGCCACGGGTCTTAGAAGCTGCCGAGATATGGGCTTGGCTGAACAATGTCTGGCTGGCGATCAGATAGCCCAGCACGCGGTCATGGACAAGTGAATGGCTCAAACGTGCGGGAGCTAGATCGTTGGCCACACCTTGGCCGTAAATCCAGCGCCGCATCGCGATGTAAAAAAAACCGCCATGCAAACCCATCAGCAGTTCTAACTCACGTTCGCTGGCTTTGGCCCGGCTTGTGACACCGCGAAAGCGTCTTGTCTCTCGAATCAGGCGAGGGAACAGTCGCTGGCGAAGAAGCGAAAAGAATCGGTCGGTGATGGCGTGATCGGATAAGCCCGAGAAAACCAAAATACGAGTGAACTCGCGGTTTAACGCTGAGTTGATGTAATCGTCGTAAAAGCCGGTAAGTTTTTCTTCTGGCGTTTTCTCGGGGTCATCCAGCAAGGCTTCCCAAGCTGGGTTCCAGCGGCCTTCGAAAACCTCCAAGTAAACCCGGTCGATCAATGCTTGTTTGGTGGGAAAGTAATGGTAAAGAAGAGCGTGGGTGACACCTATGCTGCGGCCCAAATCTCGCAATTGGGCGCCGAACCCGTTTTGTGAAAAAAAGCCAATGGCGCCGTCCAAAATTTGTCGTTCACGCTCGGCAACACCCAACCGCCGCCGCATTCGGGGAGGCTCGGACGCTAACCCAGAAGCGGGGCCAAGCGCCCGATCAGGGTTTGTCTGTATGGGCATGCTATTTACCGTATGGTCAATTTATAATAGGATTATTGAGCGGATGGTAAACAAAACAACCCCGTGAAAACCCCAAAGATGATCCCATGGAATTGACAGGCGACGTTGTAATTAACGCGGCTCGAACGCGTGTTTGGATGGCACTGAATGATCCAGCTGTCCTGACCGCTTGTATTCCCGGCTGCGAGGCTGTGGAGCAAATCGGGCCCCTTGAAAAGACCGCTCGCATGATGGTCAAGGTTGGGCCGGTTCGTGCCAAGTTCAGCGGTCGAATTTTGATGAGCGACGTCATCGAAGCTGAAAGATGCGCCATGACTTTTGAGGGGTCTGGTGGTGCAGCCGGTATGGCCCGTGGTCGCTCCCAGGTCGAGCTCAGCGATGAAGGCGAGAACACACGTTTGCGTTACACGGTTCAGGCCTCGGTGGCTGGCAAGCTGGGCTTGGTTGGGGGGCGAATGATTGATGGGGCCGCCAAGCAGATGGCAGATCAGTTTTTCAATGCCTTCCAGTTACACCTTGCGCCGGTTCAACCGGATGCCGATAAGCCAGCGGCAGAGCCAGAGACGCTTGAATCGGCCCAAGAAAACCCACGGGTCGCCCATGCCCCAAGCGAAGATTTAATTGTGTCTGGTGCGACTGATGCTCAGCCGCCCATGCGCCAATTGCCAGACGATGCGGAATGGTTGCGCATGAAATGGTTTGCCTTGGGCGTAATCGCCACAGCCGTTGGGGTGTGGCTTGGCGCCCAGCTCTGAGGCAAGGCCTTTTATGGTCGATGTTGAACACAAAAATTGGAAAAATCAACCGTGAAATCAGCAGCATTTAATTACATCAAGCCCGCCGCGATGGCCGAGCTCTTCGAGCTCCTTCAAGCCCACGGGGACGACGCCCGAATTTTGGCGGGTGGGCAGACCCTGTTGGCTACGCTGAACATGCGCTTGTCCGAACCCAACCTGGTGATTGACATCACAGGACTCCATGAGCTGCGTGGCATTCGCCAAGAGGGCGATCGCCTCTACATTGGCGCACTGACCACGCACACTGAAATTGAAAACAGCGCCTTGGTCAGCCAGCATGCCCCGATGCTGGCCATGGCAGCACCTCACATCGCCCATCGGGCGATACGCAATTCAGGCACTTGGGGCGGGTCGATTGCTTATGGGGACCCGGCGGCTGAATGGCCGTGTTGCCTTTGCGCCATGGATGGCCAGATTCACCTGCAAAGCCCCAGCGGGCATCGCAAGATCTCGGCCATTGATTTTTTCATGGACCTGTACACGACCGCTCTCGGTCCTGATGAAGTCGTTGTCGGAGCCGATGTGCCACTGGCAAGCCAGGCCGACTGGTTTGCTTTCGATGAACTGGCACGGCGCCATGGTGATTACGCGGTGGCGGGGTTGGCTGTGGTTGCCCGATTCCAGGGCACGGTGGCCCAGCGTGTGAATCTGGCTTTCCTGGGCATTGGTGCGATTCCTTGGCGTGCACGCCGAACCGAAGCCTTGCTTGCGGGCAAGACGCTTGATTCAGCAACGGTGGAAATTGCGGTGGCCTCGCTCAAGGCCGAGCTTGACCCCCTTCCAGACTTGACCCATAGCCCCGAAACCAAACGGCATTTGGCCACCGTACTGGCGCGCCGTTTGTTATCGGCTGCACACGCCAGCCGCAGCGCGATCGCTGTCTGAATTATTCCGGGAGAAACGCATGGCATCTCTTCAAACGCTAAACGTTGAAGTCAACGGTCAACCGCAAGTGCGCAGCGTGGCTCCACGCCAGCATTTGGTGGACTTCATCCGAAACGAACTGGGTCTCAAAGGCTCACATCTGGGTTGCGAACACGGTGTTTGTGGCGCATGCACCGTTGAGGTGGATGGGCGCATCGTGCGTGGATGCCTGACTTTGGCCATTCAAACCCAAGGCGGTAAGGTCCGCACGATCGAAGGCCTCAGTGCCGATGGCGATGTGCGTGACTTGCAAGAAGCGTTTGTCAGAAACAACGCCTTGCAATGCGGATTTTGCACGCCGGGTATGGTGATGGCAGGCAAGGAGTTGCTGGAGGCCAAACCCGATGCGACCCGGGAAGAAGTGCGTGAATGGATGAGTGGCAACTATTGCCGCTGCACCGGTTACCACGCGATTGTCGATGCCATCTGCGAAACCTTGGCCGAGCGCGCCAAGAACGCGTCCAGCCGTCCATCCGAAAAGGTGAGCGCATGAACACCACCACACAGAACACATTGGACCAAGCGGGACCCGAAGTACTGGACCCCCCCAAGGTCAGCCATGAAGAAAAGCCTTTGCATGCATTGACCGAGGACCCCCGCTACATTGGCCAAAGCATTGAACGCCCCAGTGCCCGAAAATTGGTTCAAGGTCAGGGCACCTATATTGACGACATTGAAATGCCCCGCATGGCCCATGTCGTTTACTGGCGCAGCCCAGTCGCACATTGCAAGATCACCCGCATTGATGCCGTTGCTGCGCGCAGCATGCCCGGGGTAATTTTGGTCGCTGATGGCCATGACCTGGCCAAAGTATGCAAGCCATGGGTGGCGGTTTTGGGACATCTTGCGGGCATGAAATCGGCACCGCAGTACCCCTTGGCCCTTGACCGTGCCTGCTGGCAAGGTGAGCCGGTGGTGGCCATTGTTGCAGAGACGCGCGAGCAGGCCGAGGACGCGCTGCAGCTCATCCACGTCGAGATTGAGCAACTGCCAGCCGTGGTGGACATGGAAACTGCACTCGATCCTGCCACACCACTCATCCATCCGGAGTTGGGTGACAACCTTTGCTTTACCCGCAAGCTGAATGTGGGCCAGGTTGACGATGCTTTTGCCAAGGCCGATGCGGTGGTCGAAACCACCTTTGAATTCGGGCGTCACACGGGCGTCACACTGGAGCCCCGCTGCCAGATAGCCGATTGGAACGTGGCTGATCAGAAGCTGACGGTCTACCACTCTTTTCAGGCGCCGCACATGATGCAGGACCTGTATGCCAGGCAGTTTGACCTGCCAGAACACGCTGTGCGGGTGATTTGCAAGGATGTGGGTGGCTCGTTTGGCATCAAGGTGCATGCTTATCCAGATGACTTTGCCACGGTGGCCTTGTCGATGATGTGCCGACGCCCTGTCAAGTTTGTGGCCGATCGCATCGAGAGTTTCACAAGCGACATTCACGCCCGTCACCACCGCGTCACGGCCCGCATTGCCGCCAGCAAGAGCGGAGAGATCCTGGCTTTCGAGATGTACGACCTGACGGGCATTGGTCCGTATTCCATGTTCCCGCGCACCAGTGCAATCGAGGGCAATCAAGTGGTCAATTTGGTGGGTGGACCCTACAAACACGCCAACTACCGGGCGCATTTGGATGTGGTGTTTCAGAACAAGACGCCCACTTGCCAGTACCGCGGGGTGGGTCACCCGATTGCCTGCGCCGTGACAGAAGGACTGGTTGACCAGGCGGCGCGAGCCATCGGCATGGACCCGCTGGAGTTTCGCAAGAAGAATGTGATTCCGGACGACGCTTATCCCACCACAGGGGCAAGCGGTATCAAGCTCGAAGTCTTGTCGCATGAGGCTTGTCTAAGCAAGATCGAGACGATGATGGAATATCCCCGTCTGAAGGCCGAAATTGCCCAGCTGCGTGAACAAGGCATTTACCGCGGCATCGGCTTTGCCACACTGATTGAGCTGACCAACCCGAGTGCGGCCTTTTATGGGGTGGGTGGGGCGCGCATTGCTTCTCAAGATGGCTGCACCATTCGTCTGGACCCCTCGGGTGCCATCAGTGTGAGCGTGAGCGTCGGCGAACAGGGCCAGGGCAATGATGGCATTTACCGACAGATTTCGGCGGATGGGGTCGGCGTTGATCTTGAAAAAGTGCGACTCATCATGAGCGACACCGATGTGACGCCCTATGGCGGAGGCACTTGGGCCTCGCGCGGTGCGGGTGTCGGCGGTGAAGCGGTTTTGTTGGCCTCACAAGCACTGCGCGCCAACATCCTCAAGTTGGCCGCTGTCATCCTCAAGCGAAGCGAGGCGGAATTGACCGTGCGCCGGGGCCATGTGGTGGACGCCCAGTCGCTGGAGTCGGTGCTGGACTTTGCCGAACTCGGCCGCATCGCCTACTTCCGTTCGGATCTTTTACCCAATGACTTCACGCCGGAGCTCATGGTCACGCGCCACTATGCCCAGCGCGATTACCCTTTCATCTTCACCAATGGTGTGCAGGCCTCTTATGTTGAAGTGGACCCGGACACCGGCTTTGTGAAGCTGCTCAAACACTGGGCGGTCGAGGACTGCGGCCGCGTTATCAACCCCAAACTCGTGGACGAGCAGATTCGGGGCGCCATTGTTCAAGGCATCGGTGGCGCGCTGTTTGAAGAGTGTCTGTACGACGATGAAGGGCTCATGCGCAATGCCAACATGGCCGATTACTTGGTGCCTATGAGCGGCGAAATGCCCGACATCGAGGTGGCGCATGTGCAGACACCCACGCGCAGCAGCCAGCTTGGGGCCAAAGGCGCAGGCGAGGCAGGCACTGCAGGCGCACCTGCAGCGGTCATGAATGCGATCAACGATGCGTTGGCGCCGTTCGATGCGCAGATCTGGTCGCAACCGATCACGCCAGAGAAAGTTCTGCGCGCCTTGGGTCGGGTGGCCTGAGCGCGCGTTTCGGAAATCGGTGTGGCGCTCTTTGGAAAGAGCCCCTCAGCGGTTCACATTCACCACCACCCGGCCGCGCACTTGGCCCGCCAAAATGTCTGCGCCCAAGCCGATGGCATCGGCCAAGCCCACTTCGCGCGTCATGCGCTCCAGCTGCGCGGTGTCCAGGTCTTGTGCCAAACGCGCCCAAGCGGCTTCGCGCACCGCGCGCGGTGCCATCACGCTGTCGATGCCCGCCAGTGTTACGCCACGCAAAATGAAGGGCGCCACGCTCGACGGAAAATCCATGCCCTGGGCCAAGCCACAGGCGGTGACCACGCCGCCGTATTTCGTGCTGGCGCAGGCGTTGGCCAAGGTGTGGCTGCCCACGGTGTCGACCACGCCGGCCCAGCGCTCTTTGGCCAGCGGTTTGCCGGGGGCACTCAGTTCGGCCCGGTCCATGATGTCGGCCGCGCCCAGCTGGCGCAGGTAGTCCGCTTCTTGCGGGCGGCCGGTACTGGCCACCACACGGTAGCCCAGCTTGGCCAGCAGCGCGATCGCCACGCTGCCCACGCCGCCGCCCGCGCCCGTGACCAAGATGTCGCCGCTGGCAGGCGTGACGCCGTGCTTTTCAAGCGCCATCACACACAACATGGCGGTGTAGCCTGCGGTGCCAATCGCCATGGCTTGGCGCGGTGTGAAGGCGGCCGGCAGTGGCACCAGCCAGTCGCCTTTGAGGCGTGCCTTTTGCGCCAGGCCGCCACTGTGGCTTTCGCCCACGCCCCAACCGTTGAGCACCACTCGGTCGCCCGCTTTGAACAGCGCGTGTTGGCTTTCGGTCACGGTGCCGGCCAGGTCAATGCCGGGGGTGAGCGGGAATTTGCGCACCACCGGACTTTTGCCCGTGATGGCCAGGCCGTCCTTGTAGTTGACGGTGGAGTAGTCCACCTGGACGGCCACATCGCCTTCGGGCAAGGCACTGTCTTCCAGTGTTTGCAGGGTGCAGCGGTAACCGGTGTCGTCTTTGGTGATTTGCAGGGCTTGGTAGGTCATGGGGGTCTTTCAAAAAAGCGTAAACATCCATCTCACAAGGGGCTCATTTGCGGTTGACCAGCACAATGCCCGCCGCCACCAGCGCCAAGGACAGGGCCAGCGTCAGGGTCACGGCCTCGCCCAGCCAGAGTGTGCCAAACAGCAAGGCGAACAGCGGGGTCAGGAAGACGAAGGCCGAGATCTTGGTGGCGGGGTAGTGGCCCAGCATCCACATCCAGGCCAAGTAGCTGGCGAATGCGCCAACCACGGACTGCACCGCCACCGAACCCATGGCAAAACCGCTCCATGTTCCGTTCCAGGACTCGGTCAACAAGTGTGACACCAGGAGCAGTACCAGGGTGCTCACGGCCAGTTGGTAAAACAGCAGCTTTTCAGCGGCCAGCCGAGTCAGATTGGCCGCACGGATGGCCACCGTCGTGAGGCCCCACAAGGCCCCGGCGGCCAGGCCCATCAGGTCGCCTGTGGCGCCGCCGCCGCCAAAACCTTCGCGCAGGGCAAAGACCACCGCGGCAAACGCGCAAGCCATGCCCAGCCATTGCACGGGCCGCAGCCGCTCGGTGCGGATGAACCAAGGCACCAAAGCGGCCACCCAAAAGGGCGAGGTGTACAAAAACACCGTCAGCCGCGAGGCCGAGGTGTACTGCAGGCCGATGTAAATGCATGCAAATTCTGCTGCAAACAGGCAGCCCACCAGCAAACCCGCCCACCCGCTGCCGTCGCGCTCAAACAGGCGCACCCCGCGCCACTGGCACCACAACCACAGCAGCAGCGTGGCCCCCAGGCCGCGCACGGCGGACTGGAACACGGGCGGTAATTCGGCCACCGTGGCTTTGACCAGCACCTGTTGAAAGCCCCAGAACATGCAGCACACCAGCAAAATGCACACAGCCAAGGCGTCCAGGTGGTCTTTGCGGGGTCGGGTCGAAAGGCTCATGACCGCCATTGTGCCGGTGGTCAGCATGGCGTGCGCGGTTAACATGCTTGTGGAATTGCCCCATGCCAAACAAAACGACCCGTTGAGATGAACCGTTTCCTTGTTTCCCGACGAGATTGGCAGCGGCGTGCCTTGGCCCTGGCCTTGACGCCCTGGCTGGGCGCAGGCGCGCAGGCGCAGTTGAACCAGGGCAGCGCTATGGGTTCGGGGCTGCGCTGGCAGGTCGACCCTTTCAGCTTGGGGGTGGCCAGTGGCCAGCCACAGTCGGGCAGTGTGGTGCTGTGGACGCGTTTGCACATCACCGAGGCCGATGCTGCCCTCCAGGCGCAAACCATCGCCTTGGTCTGTGAAGTGTTTGCCGACGAGGCCTTGCGCCAGCCTGTGCGCCAGTGGCAGGTGCAGACCGACGCCAGCCGCGCCCACAGCGTGCATGTGGTGGCCACAGGCTTGCAGCCTGGCCGCCCCTATTGGTACCGTTTTGTCTGCGGCAGCGCCGTGAGCCCGGTGGGCCGCGCCCGCACCAGCCCGGGTGTAGACGACCCGGTGGACCGATTGCGCATCGCTTTGGCCTCTTGCCAGCATTACGAGCAAGGTTACTTTGCCGCGCACCGGGAGATGGCCCGCAGCGACCTCGATCTGGTGCTTTTTGTGGGCGACTACATTTATGAAAGTTCCAACGCGCAATACCTGTTGCGCAAGCACATCGGGGGCGTGCCCACTTTGCTTGACGAGTACCGGCAGCGCCATGCGCAATACAAAACCGATGCCGATTTGCAAGCCTGCCACGCGGCGCACACCTGGGTCATGACCTGGGACGACCACGAGGTGGACAACGATTACGCGAATAACCAGGACCGGCGCTTGACCGATCCGCAGGTGTTTTTGCGACGCCGTGCCGCCGCATACCAGGCTTATTTCGAGCACATGCCTTTGCGTTTGGGGCCCGACGCGGCCAACGCCAGTCAGATGCGCATCTATGACCGCATGGTTTGGGGGCGTCTGGCCGATTTGTGGACGCTCGACTGCCGCCAGTACCGTGACCACCAAGCGTGTCCGGACCCGATGCGCGGTGGCGGCCGTGTGGTGGTCGGCTGCGAAGCCTTGGCCAACCCTTCGCGCAGCATGCTGGGCATGGCCCAAGAACAGTGGTTGTCTGACGGGCTGACCCGCAGCACCCAGCGCTGGAAGTTGGTGGCCCAGTCCACACAAGTGAGCTCCAGCGGGGTGATCACCCCCATGGGCCGGAGTACCTTCACCGACGGTTGGGACGGTTACCCGCAAGCCCGAGCCCGCTTGCTCGGCACGGTGGCCCAAGCCCGCATGGACAACGTGGTCATGTTGGGGGGTGATGTGCACATGAATGTGGCCGCCCAATTGCGTGTCCAGCCCAATAACGAGCGCTCACCCGTGGTGGCCAGCGAGATCGTGACCACCTCGGTCACTTCGCGCGGCATGTCTGAAAAATTGCTCGCGCAAATTCGCGACAGCAACCCCGACATCGTGCACGCCCGCGCCGATGAGCGGGGTTACACCCTGCTCGATGTGCGGCCTGAAGGCATCCACGCCGAGTTCAAAACCACGCCCAACCCGGCGCGTGTGGACGGTGTGTTCAAGACCCAAGCGCAATGGGCCATTCGAGCGGGCGTGGCGGGGTTGCAAAAGGCTTGATCCAGCGGTGCAAGAACGCCTGACCCGGGCCTCGCGCCTGGGTGCCCCCGCCTCCACCATGACTGGATGGTCTTTTTCTGATCTTGAAGGCTAAAATCTGTCCATGAATACCACCGCACAGACCTTGCCGAAAAAGTCTTTCAAAATCCAGATGTTGGCGGCCCGGGAGACAGCCATCATCCAGTCGGTGAACCGCTTGCTGTCCGAAAAAGGATTTGACGCGATGACGGTGGACGAAGTGGCCGCCGAAGTGGGCATTGCCAAAGCCAGCTTGTACAAACATTTCACCAGCAAAGAAGAGCTGGCGTGTGCGGCGATGGTGATCGCCATCCGCAAGGCCTTGGAATTCATTCAGTCTTTGCCTGTCGAACAAGCGGCCATCGACAAACTTAAGGCCGTCACCCGCTGGACGATGAGCCTCAAGTTGCAAGGCCTGATGCCCTCCCTGCCCAGCCAAAACTCCAGTTTGCGCGCCACATTGATGGGCAGCAAAGATTACATGGACGGATTGATGGCCGTCAGCGACGAGCTGGGCGGCTGGATCGAACAAGCGCAAGCCCAAGGCCACCTCAACAAAACTTTGCCCGCCGTGGCGGTGCTCTACACCTTGTTTGCCCGTGCCTGCGACCCGGTGTTGGAGTTCCTCAAAATGGGCGACCAGCACACCGAAGCGCAGATCCTCGATTTGGTGATGAGCACCTGTTTTGACGGTTTGAGCGCCCGCTGAGGCCTCAACGCACCAGCAAAAGGGGCACTTTGCAGTTGGCCAGCACTTGGGTGGCGACCGAGCCCATGACCAAGTTGCCCAAGGTGCCGTGTCCGTGTGAGCCCATGACCAGCAAGTCAAACTGGCCACCGTCAGCGGCTTTGGAGATGATTTCGCCGGCGTGACCGACTTTGCTCAGGGTTTTGGGCTCGATGCCATGACGCGCCAAAAACTTGCTGACGGGGGACAGCACTTTTTCGGCTTCTTCACGGTGGTAAGTGTCCACCATCTCCTTGCCCACGGCCGATCGCGCGCGAGGGGGCAACTGCGGGGTCACGGTCAGCAA